>CAIOHZ010000229.1 GCA_903858165.1 uncultured Pseudomonadota bacterium | reverse complement strand
TCGTTGAAGACGCACGTTTTACGCGCGTGTAAATAGGAGCTTGCTCCCGACCTTGCGGCCGGAAACAAGCCCCCTTCACTTCAGTGCTGAACCGTCAACTCAACGCTTGGCGCGGTCGAGGTCCATCACCTTCGTCCAGGCAGCGACGAAGTCCTTCACGAACTTGTCACGACCATCGTTGGCGGCGTAAACCTCCGCTACCGCGCGCAGTTCCGAGTTGGAACCGAACATCAGGTCCACCGGCGTGGCCTGCCACTTCAGTGCACCCGTGCTACGGTCGCGGCCTTCGTAGAGCCCTTCCGTCGCCGACTTCGTCCACTTGGTGGACATATCCACCAAGTTCACGAAGAACGCGTTATCGAGCACGCCTGGCTGCGTAGTCAGAACGCCATTGGCCGAGCCACCAGCGTTGGCGTCCAGCACCCGCAAGCCACCCACCAGCGCCGTCATTTCCGGCACGCTCAACGTCAGCAGCGTGGCGCGGTCCACCAGCGCTTCCGCCGGCGAGAGACGGTTGTCTGCACCGTAGTAGTTGCGGAAGCCATCAGCCGTGGGCTCCATCGCCGCGAAGGACACCACATCAGTTTGTGCCTGCGTGGCATCGGCGCGGCCGGCCGTAAACGGCACGGTCACGTCTTGGCCAGCGCGCTTCGCCGCCTGCTCGATGGCAGCGTTGCCACCCAGCACGATGAGGTCCGCCAAGGACACCTTCTTCCCACCCTTCTGGGAGCGGTTGAAGTCCTGCTGGACGCCTTCCAGCGCCTTCAGCACCTTGGCCAGCTCTGCGGGGCTATTCGCTGCCCAAGCGTTCTGCGGTGCCAGGCGTACGCGGGCACCATTGGCACCACCGCGCATGTCCGTACCACGGAACGTCGAAGCGGAGGCCCAAGCAGCACGCACCAATTCGGCATTAGTCAGGCCGGAAGCCAGCACCTGGGTCTTCAGCTGCGCAATGTCGGCAGCGTCCACCAACGCGTGGTCCACCGCCGGCAGGGCATCCTGCCAGAGCAGCACTTCCTTCGGGGCTTCGGCACCGAGATAACGGCTGCGTGGACCGAGGTCGCGGTGCGTCAGCTTAAACCAAGCCTTCGCGAAGGCCAGTTCATACTCGGCCGGGTTCTTCTGGAAGCGCTTGATGATCTTGCTGTAAGCCGGGTCGAACTTCAGCGCCAAGTCCGTGGTGAACATGATGGGTGCATGGCGCTTGGTAGGGTCATGCGCATCCGGCACGAACTTCGCGTTCGGGTCGCTCGGCACCCACTGCGTGGCACCGCCCGGGCTCTTTGTCTGCACCCAGTCAAAGCCGAGCAGGTTGTCGAGGTACTGCGACGTCCACTGCGTCGGCGTGGCCGTCCAGGCGCCTTCAAGACCGCTGGTCACGGTATCGCCCGCGTTACCCTTGCCGCACTTGTTCGTCCAGCCCATGCCCTGCTGCTCGACACCAGCGGCGGCGGGTTCAGCACCCACGCACTTGGCCGGGTCGTGGGCACCGTGCGCCTTGCCGAAGGTGTGCCCGCCGGCGATCAACGCCACGGTCTCTTCGTCGTTCATGGCCATGCGGCCGAACGTGTCACGAATGTCGCGGGCAGCTGCGAGCGGGTCCGGCTTGCCGTTCGGGCCTTCCGGGTTCACGTAGATAAGACCCATCTGTACCGCGCCCAGCGGACGCTGCAGCTTGCGGTCACCGCTGTAACGTTCGTCCGCCAGGAACTTGCGCTCCGGGCCCCAGTACACCTCGTCCGCTTCCCAGTCGTCGGCACGACCACCGGCAAAGCCGAAGGTCTTGAAGCCCATGGACTCGAGCGCCACGTTGCCGGAGAGAACCATCAGGTCGCCCCAAGACAGCGCGCGGCCGTACTTCTGCTTCACCGGCCACACCAAACGGCGAGCCTTGTCGAGGTTCGTGTTGTCCGGCCAGCTGTTCAGCGGCTCGAAGCGGAGCTGGCCACCATCGGAACCACCGCGGCCGTCGAAGGTGCGGTAGGTGCCGGCGCTATGCCACGCCATGCGGATAAAGAACGGGCCGTAGTTGCCGTAGTCCGCCGGCCACCAGGCCTGCGGCGTAGTCAGCACTTGGCGGATGTCCGCCTTCACGGCGTTCAGGTCCAGCTTGCTGAACTCGGCCGCGTAATCGAATTGGTCCCCGTAAGGGTTGGACTTCGCAGCGTTCTGGCGCAGCGGCCCAAGGTCAAGCAGGCTGGGCCACCAATGCCGGTTCTGCATGGCGCTACCGGCGGTAGAGGCATCGGCGACAGGCGCAGCGGAGCCGGCTTCGCCGGAAGCCATCGCGGCCGGGGATGCCGCAAACAGCGCAGCCAAAACGGCTGCCGTGATGACGGGGAAGTTTCTATTTCGCATGGGAATATCTCCTTG
>CAIOHZ010000228.1 GCA_903858165.1 uncultured Pseudomonadota bacterium | reverse complement strand
GGTCGGGCACATCCGCATGTACGGTAGTGTCGGAACCGGCGCTCTGCGGCGCGTGATTGGCTTGCATGAAAAGTCCCCCGTTAGAGGAGGACATCATAGAACGAAAAAAGGCGGACGCTTACGCGCCCGCCGTGGTTCTCGTCGCACCGGCGCCAATGCCGGTGCCTCAGGCAACGCTACTTGCCGGTACCGGTCAACAGCACCGTAGCCAACGCCGCACCCTTGGGAATGATGCTGATGGAGCCGCTCCTGATGCCAGCGATGGTCGGCCGGAAAGTCGGGGTGATGGTGCAGGTGGCACGCGGCGCCAGCGTAGCGGGGCAGGTGTTAGTCTGCGCAAAGCCAGTCCCCGTCGCGTAAATGCTGGTGCTGATGAACTGCAGCGCCAACGTTCCACTATTGGTAATGGTCACGCGTGAGCCGGTCGCCGTGGTAGCGAGCTTCACGGTACCGAAAGCAACGCTCTGCGCACTGCGTGTGAAGCTGCCGGTCGCACCGGTGCCCGACAAGGCGACACTCTTCTGGGCAAGCGTGGTATCCGTAGGTGTCACGAAAAGCGATGCCGCCTTGGCTCCACCCGTGGTGGGAGCGAACGTAACGCTGATGATGCAACTGGTTCCCCCCGCCACGCTGGTGCCACAGCCATTCGTGAGCCGGTAGCTCGCTTGGTCCACCCCACCCAGGCTAACGCTAGCAAGCGCCAGCGACCCAGTGCCGGTGCTGCTCACCGTTACCGTCTGCGTCGCGGTGGTGCCCGTGAGCAGCGAACCGAAAGCCAGGCTGGTGGTCGACACCGTATAGGCCGCCGTACCCGTGCTTGGCGGCGGCGGTGTGCTCGGCGGCGGCGGCAATGAGCCCGCCGGCATGGTGGCCAGCAGGTCGTAAGCGGCCTTGGCCTGCAGCAAACCATAGCCGTAAGCATTGTCGCGGCCAGTGGCGCCGAGATCGAGTGCCGAGGCGGTGAGCGCCTGACGAACTTGCGTATTCGAATGCGCCGGCAGGCGGTTCCAGATGAGCGCCGCCACGCCGGAGACATGCGGTGTTGCCATGGACGTGCCGCTGTAGAGCGAGTAACCACTGCCTGTACCCGTCTGGTTCACCAGCGTCGAGTTCTGTGCAACATATGCCCGCAGCGCAGTACCGTCAGTCTTGGTCATGCCGATGGCAGGCACCGGCTTGGTGACACCACCAAAGTCCGGCGCCAATGACTCGACCGAAAGGTTGTTCACGAACACAATGCCGATTCCGCCGCCATTGACAACATTGGTAGCCTTGGTAGCAAAGCCGACCACGCCGTCGCGGTCGCAGATGACGACCTTGCCCGTCCAGGCACCCACACTGTTGCAGACCCCACCATCCACCAGCACACCGGAGACGCTTGCCTTGGCGGCACCGACTGCCGGCAAGCCTGGGATGGCAGTGCCACCCACCAGCACGTGCTCACTTAAGGTCGGCACCGTCGACAGTACATCCACGCCCGGAGCCGCAATTTCGACGTCGGCGTTCTTTTGCGAGAACCCAGCCACCAAGTTGGCGCTGTCCACCGCGCCGACCGACATGACCGAAACGTAGCCCGCGGGATAGCTCGTGGTGGTGTCACCGGCATTGCCGGCAGCGGCTACCATCAAATGCCCAGCAGCGGTGGCGGCAATAAAGGCCGCTTCTTCCGTCGCGGAGGCCGTGCCACCGCCAAGGCTCATGCTCACCACGGCCCACTTGCCCTGTGCCGCCGCGGCGGCAGTGCAATTGTCGACTGCCGCGGCGAGGTCCGAGGCGTACGACCAGCCACAGGTGGCGCCGTCGAACACCTTCTGAACATGAATGGACAGATTGCCGTCGCCATTGACGCCAACGACACCATCGGCATTGTCTAGCGCTGCAATGGTGCCGGTGACGTGCGAGCCGTGACCGCAGCTGTCTTCGTACCAGTTGCCGCTGCCGGCGTTCATGGTGCCGGTTACGTTCGTCTTCGGCAGGTCGACATGCAGGCGCTGATAGCCCGAGTCGATGATGCAGACCATGACATTGCCGGTGGAGGCCGTGGTCTTGAACAAGGTGTTATCCGCTTGCACCCGCGTGACGCCCCAAGGAGTGCTCTGCGCCAACGGGTAGCGGCGCGAGTCCGGTTCGACGCTTTCGACTTCGGCGCTATCCCGCAGACGGGCAGCGCCAGCAGCGGAGAGCACGGCAACCACGCTGCGGTGCTTGTCCAAGTGCTTGACGACAATGCCACCGGCGTTAGCCACTTTTACGTGCCCGCGTTCCACTTCAGCGGAGCCATCACCGCGGTCTTCGACAGAACTCTGAGAGCGCATCTTGATTATGTAACGTCCATCGTTGAATGTTGCCGTTTGCTGGGCCAGGGCTGCGACCGGAAAGGCCAACAGCAACGCGGCCAGCGCGCGCTTGGTGCTCGAGTTCATTGCTTCTTCCCCTTGGTGGGCTACTTTTCGCCTGATCGAGACCACTCTTTGGCGGCCTTTATTGATTCAGTCGAGGGGAAGTGTGTCGTTCATCACGTTATCTGTGTGTTATTTATTACATAACGCATTTCGCGTTTGCAAAGGCGCTCTCCCGTCACCAGAAACCGTCTGCGCATAGCGGCAGGGCTTTCGCGATGAAATTGATTTGCTAAGGCTTTAACTTTTTTACATAACTACAAATATGTTGCAGTGAAAAAAGAAAAGGCCCGGGGTTTCCCCCAGGCCTTTTGGTAGCAGACCTTGGCAGGCGGTAACGGCGCTGCCGTTACTGCCGCCTCGGCGGAGCGGGGCGCTTAACGCCCCGTGCCGGTCAAGTTGCCGCTTTGCGCTGTCACGCCCGTGGGCGCGACCACCATCGTGGCCGGCTTGCTGCCCGTGCTGGTGGGCTTGAAGGCCACGCTGAAGGTGCACGTCGCGTTAGCCGCCAACGGCACAATGCAACCGTTGGTCACAAGGGTGTAATGCGTCGGGTTCGTACCGGCCAGCCTCACGCTGTTGGTCGTCAGCGGCAACACCAGCCCACCCGTGCTGGTATTGCGGACGGTCACCGTGGTGGCCGCGCTCGTGGCTCCCACATTAGTCCGCGCGAACGAGATGGAGGTCGGTGTGCGCGTGAACGTGTAGTTGATGCCTGTGCCCGTGAGCGCCACCGTGGTCCTCGCTGCGCCGTTACCCCCCGTGATGGTCAACGTGGCCGTCTTGTTGCCAGTGGACGTGGGCTTGAAAGACACGCCAACATCACACGACACACCGACGGCGATGGAGGAGCCGCAGGCGTTGCGCAACACGAATTGGTTGGCATTGGTGCCGCTCAAAGCGACGCTGGTCAACGACACCGCCACGGTGCCGGTGTTGGTCAGCTTCACGAGGGTCTCAGGGCCGGTCACACCTACGGCTACTGCGGTGAACGCAACGGAGCTAGGGTTACTGGCATAGAGCGGCACTGGCGGCGGGCTCAGCAGGTAGTCGTATGCGGCCTTGGCCTGGACCAGGCCGTAGCCGAAGCTGGTGTCACGGCCGGCCGTGCCGAGATCTTTAGCAGAACCGATGAGCGCCTGACGCACCTGCACGTTCGTACGCGTGGGCTGCAAGCCCCAGATCAGGCCCGCCACGCCCGCCACGTGCGGCGTGGCCATGGAGGTGCCATCGTAAGACTCGTAGCCGTTGCCGGTGCCAGTAGGTACGGTGACGCTGACGGACTGCCCTGTGGCTGTACGCAACGTTACCCCTTGGTCCAGCGTGAGGCCTACCACCGGCACCGCACGCGTGATGCCGGTACCCAGCGTGCCGCTGAACTCGCCCGCGACATTGTTGGCAACGATGACGCCCACACCGCCGCCGGCAATAACGACATCGGTCTTTTCGAGGAAGGTCGTCGTTCCCCGATCACAGAGCACCACGGCACCGGGCCAGGTACCAGCGACGTTGCACAGGCCACCGTAAGCCAAGGCACCCGTAGCTGCACCCGTGCCCGAACCCTCGTAGGTTGAAGCCCGGGTGTTTTCGCCACCCAAGGTCACGAACGGCGTGGCAAAGGGCGTGGTGGATACTGTGCCGACACCCGGCGCAGCAATCTCCACGTCACTGTTGAACTGCGAAAAGCTCGCCCTGGCGCTGGCGGCGTCCACCGCTGCCACGGACATGACCGAGGCGTACCCGGCCGGATAAGAAACAGCGGTAGTTCCGGCGTTACCGGCTGCCGCGATGGACAGGACACCCGCGTCATAAGCCGTTTGGAACGCCGTGTTTTCTGCCGCGGTAGAACCGATGCCACCCAAGCTCATGCTAAGGATGAGCTTCTTGCCACCGCTCGTCGCCGCGGTGCGGCAGTTACCGACCGCCTCAGCCAAGTCGGATGCATAGGTCCACGCACACGTCGCGCCGTCAAACACCTTCTGGATGTGCAGGTTCAGCCTGCCGTTGCCGTTCACGCCCACCACGCCGACGTTGTTGTCGACCGCAGCGATAGTGCCGGCGACATGCGAGCCGTGGCCGCAGGTGTCCACGTTCCACTGACCAGTCCCGGTGTTGTTCACACCGGTGACGTTGCTGTTGCCGGAAAGGTCTTCGTGAATTTGCTGGTAGCCCGAGTCGATGATGCAGACCATGACATCGGACGTGGTCTGAGAGGCGGCAGCGGCCAGCAGGAACGGGTCGTCCGCCTGCACCATGGTGATGCCGTAAGGCTTCGACTGTAGCTGCGGGTAACGGCGATAGTCGGGCTCCACCGACTCGATTTCCGCGTCATTTTCCAGGCGCTGGCGCCCAGCGTCCGACAGCAGGGCAACCACGGACTTTTGGTCTTTCACCTCGCCCACCACCAAGCCACCGGCGGCCACGGCGGCACGGCGACCGCGGTCAGAGTCGTCGCCCTGCGCTGCCTGCACCCGGCTGGCACCGGACGCCCGCATCTTGATGATGTAGCGCCCGTCGTTCATGGGTGCATCCGCACCGGAGGCACTTTGGGCCAAAGCGCCACCACTGGCAGCAGCGGCCGAGAAGAGCACGGTCAACACGGCAAGACGAATGGAAACGTTCACTGGAAACCTCCCTGCGGCACAGCACGGGAGATACCGAGCTACGCCTAAAGATAATTCTAAGGAGAAATTGTGACCGATTACGGGTTTTCACCCAACCAAACTTCACATAACGCCATAACGCGCGAACCACGCCAGTATTTCTTCATCCCGTTCGCGTTGGCTGAACGTCAGTCCGTGGCTGTCATCGTCAAAAATATGTAGTTGCGCACCAGCCAGTTGCTGACGCCAGATTTCTAAAGCCTCGGTAGGCGGCACGCTGCCATCCGCACCGCCGTGCAACACCAGCAAGGGCGTGGGTACAGCCTTCGACATCTCCGGCGCTGCAGGCGCAATACGCGCCAATGAGCGAGGCGCGCCCAGTACCGCTGCCGCACGAACAGGAGCGCCTGCCGCCAAAGCTCGCAAGGTGACATAGCCGCCACGCGAAAAACCCAACATCACGGCGCGGTCGAGATCCACGCCGCCGAGTTCCTTCGCCAACGGGAACAAATTGAGTACGTCGCGCACGTCACCGTCGCCCGGGCTTTCCTGGCCCGCGCCTCCGTCGTTGCCGCGGTACTGGGTGGCCAACACGGCAAAGCCGGCACGCACGTAGCTGTAGAAGCCGAACCAAGTATTGGGCCGCAGCTTGAAGGTTTCCCCAAGTCCGCCGCGGTTGAACACGAGCAGTGGCCATTTACCTTTAGCGGGAGGCGCCTGCGGGTGCCAGAAGAAAGCCACCACCTCGAGACCGTCACTTAGGTAAGTGAGGCGTTCGCAAACCAAGCCCGCGGGCTGGTTACGCTCTGTGTATTCAGCAGCCGTCCAGAGGGCAGGGAGCAATTCACTCTGCGGACGCAACCGCAACCCAGCCGTCTTCGCCGCCGCGTCATCTGTCTGCCATTGTTGTAACGCTCGCTGCTGGTACTCGGCATAGCTGCCTGCGGGCATGACGCACGGGGCGCGCGAGCGCAGCACCGACGTAACGCCGTCGGCCGCCGCTAAGCCTGCCCACAGTAGTAGCAGCACTGCTACCACGCCGCGCTGCCAGCGAAGCAAGCAAAGCCATTCCAGCTGGCGCGGAGTCATGCAGAGAACCTCTCAAAATGCTCCAGATTTGGAGCAGCCATAGCCTCGAAGAAAGCCGTATAGCCCCACGGCCAAGTGGCAGGGACTCCTTCAGCATCCAGATACCAACTCTGGCAGCCGGTGGCGAAGATGGTTTTGCGCGCAGCCACTACGCGTCGCGCATCGTAGTCCTGCATGGCGACGGGCGTCGGTGCCAGAGCCACGCAGCGGCCACTGCGTACTTCTTCCAGCAGTTGCTCGATATAGCCCCACTGCGCTTCGGCAATATCGATGAGTGAGAAATTGCCAACGGGTCCCGTGGGCCCATTGAGCAGGAAAAAGTTGGGAAAGCCTGGCACTGCCACCGCCAGATAGGCGCTGGGACGCACCGCCCAAGCATCGTCTAGCGTTACCCCACTGCAGCCCACCACGCGAGTGGGCCGAATGAAGCGGTCCGCACGAAAGCCGGTGGCAAGAACCAGAATGTCCAACTCGTGGAGGACACCGTCGCGAGTACGCACACCACCACGCTCCACGCCAGTAATACCTTCGCGCACCACGGTGGTGCCGGGCCGTTGCACGGCGGCGTAGTAGTCGCAGGAATAGATGAGACGCTTGCAGGCAGCGCGATAGTCTGGCCGCAGCTTTTCGCGCAGTACGGAATCGTGCACGGCGGTTTCCAGATAGTGCCGTGCTGCTGCTTCAATCTCTGCCATGGCTGCACTTTCTGGCTCCACGATGGCGTCGTTGAAACGTTTCACGAGGCGCAGATATTCCGGGTCCTTGCGGATGCCCTCCACCACTTCCGGGTTGGCACGGAAATATGCGCGCTCTTGGTCCGTGAAGCGGCGGTTGTCGATTTGCATGATCCACTGCGGTGTACGCTGGAACTGCGTTACCCGAGCCGTGCCTGCCAAGGCCGAAACAATCTGCACGCCCGTAGACCCATTGCCCACCACGCCGATGGAGCGCCCCTCTAAGGACAAGTCTTCAGGCCAACGCGCCGAGTGGAAGACCTCGCCGGCAAAATCGCTGAGGCCTGGCAAAGCCGGCATATTGGGATGGTGCAGCACGCCGCTCGCGACGATGACCACGTCGAACTCCGCGCGCGTGCCATCCGTAGCCTCGAGGTACCAGTAACTGCCGCGCCATTCGCATAGCGTTACTTCCGCGCCAAAGCGGGTCACGCGGTCCACCCCATAACGTCGCCACACGTTCTCGAAATACTCACGAATCTCCGGCCCACCTGCCATCACGGCACTCCAATCCGGGTTCGGCGCAAAGGAATAAGTGTAGGCATGGGCCATCACATCGCACGTCAGCCCGGGGTAGCGGTTCTCGCGCCAGGTGCCACCTACTTGTGTGGATTTCTCGAACAGCGTGACGACGATGTCGTCGCGTTCCAGCAAGCGCTTGGCGGCGAGAATGCCGGACATGCCCACGCCGATGACGGCATAGCGAAGTAACGAACGACGGGTCTCTACACTCATGGGGCACTCGCAGCGAAGCAGACGGACAACTTCCGCAGCATAGGGCGATGAGGCCGGGCAATCCACCGTGGGTGCCACACCCCCGTACTTTTGGGTGACAATGGCCCCACTAAGTACCGCATCCGAGGGGTCCATGACACACGCCGCTATTACGGGCTGGGGCAAGTGCCTACCACCCGCCATCTTGACCAACGCGGACCTCGCGACCTTCCTGGCGACCGATGACGAGTGGATTACCACCCGCACCGGCATGAAGGAACGCCGTATCTCGCATGTGCCGGGCATCGAACTGGCTATCGTCGCGGCGGAGCGTGCCATCGCTTGCGCGGGTCTTACTGGCGCCGATATCGACCTCATCATCTACGGCAGCTGCAGCAACGACGAAACCGTACCGAACTCGGCCTCGGCGGTGCAGCAGCGTATTGGCGCCACACGCGCCGCCGCTTTCGACGTGAATACCGCCTGCACCAGCTTCATGTACGGTTTGTCGATAGGCACTTCCATGGTGCGTACCGGCGTAGCGTGCAACGTGGTCGTCATTGGCGTCGAGCTCATCTCACAGTACATGGACTGGGACAACCGCAACGTGGCGGTGCTGTTCGGTGACGGCGCAGCGGCCGTAGTGCTGCAGCCCACGGAAAATGCCGAAGGAGTGCTGGCTGAAAAGCTGCAGTGCTACGCCGACTCGCGGCAGATTCTGCGCGTGCGTGGCATGGGCACCATGTATGCGAACCATGGCGTGCCTTTCGGCCAAACCCGTTGGGATTTCGATGGGCAGGAAATCTTTCGGAAGGCCGTGCAGGGCATGAGCGAGGCCAGCCTCGACGTGCTCCAGCGCACTGGCACCAAAGTCGAGGACCTTGCCCTTGTCGTACCGCATCAGGCCAACCTGCGCATCATCGAGGCGGTAGCCAGAAAGGCCGGCGTGCCCATGGACAAGGTTTTTCTGACGGTGCAGAAGTACGGGAACATGTCTTCGGCCACCACGCCGGTGGCGCTGGTGGAAGCGGTGGAAGAAGGGCATGTGCCGGCAGGCGGGCTAGTGCTCATGCCGGCCTTCGGTGGCGGCCTCACGCTTTCCTCGCACCTCATCCGCTGGGGCGCGCGTACCAAGCCACTACAGCCCTGCACGGTGGAACTGCCGCCCTGCACGCAGACGGCGCTGGAAATCGTCAATGATATTCGCGCCCAAAAGCGGATAGGCGAGGAGACCGTGGAGCGCTTCGCTACGCTATCGTTCGCCGAACAGCGCGGCGGCTAGGACTGACTCCGTGTGGTGGTGACCGTTTCCCCGCCACCAACAGCCGGTGCCGCCTTCAGGGCAGGGCGGGCAACACGCCTTCAATGGTGCGCTTCACGCCCATCGGGTCCTTCACGCACCGCAGGATGACAGTGCTGGTGCCGCGCCCCGTGATACGCACGTGACCATAGTCCAGCAGGCGCCCCATGATGGACTGGTCCATGTCTACCGTCTCAATGGCAGTCAGCTTCATCTCCGCGGTGCGCCGGCTGATGATGCCTTCCTTGTGTACCAGCCGCTTGTTGGTGACTGCCTGTTCCAGGCAGCGCAGCTGAATGTACTGGTAAATGGCTACCGGCAAGGTAACGACCAAGATGGCCCAGCCGAACACGGGCAACAACGTGACCCAGTGACGTTCGAACTCGGCCACCACTTCTTCCCCAGTGGAGAGGGATTTTTGCAGATATGACATGGCAGGATTATAGGCCTGCTGGCGTCGGTAGGTAGCCGAGACCTGCAGCATGCAGGCTTTGCACGTAAAGCCTGCCGTCAATTTCGGTGATGCCCGTGGTGGAAGGATAGGCCCCACTGGGGTCCTGCAGGCTGGCAACCACGCGTGCTTCGGTCCCTCCTTCGACCGTGAAAGCGAACACGTGGCCGTAGGCTGGCGGTACTGGCCACCAGGCACGAGGCAAACGTAACGCCATGGCGCGCAGCCACGGCATCGCGGCGGTGACGTCATTGAACGCACTGCGCGGCTTCACCAGCCCCACCCAGTAACGCCCGTTAGCACCACGCATCAGGTTGTCCGGATAGCCCGGCAAGTTGTCCAGCAGGAGGCGCATGCCCGGGGGCGGCGAAGACGCCGTGGCAGCGCGCGTAGCCAGAGGCACTTCCCACACGCGGTAGCTGCCGGTCTCGTTCACGTAGAGCGCCTGCCCATCCACTGATACCGCCAACCCATTCGCGAAGCAAAGTCCGGACACCACCACGGCGGTCGTGCGGGCGACGGGGTCATAAACCAGTACCCGCCCAGTGCAGCGGTGTTCGAGCACGTCGAGGATGCTGGCTTCGAACGTGCCGCCATTGGCTTTCGCCCCAAACCTTTGTGAGGCATCTGTGAAGTAGTAGCGGCCATCCGGCGCCACCACTACCGCATCCGCATAGGCGATAGGCGACCCGTCCACGGTATCGGTGAGCCACTCGAAGGTGGTTTGTCCCGGTAGATAACGCAACAACCCACCGTGCGCACCGACCAGCGGGTCGGCGATCACCAGCGCACCCTGAGAATCGAAGTCGAAGCCTAACGGACGCCCACCGGTGCGCACGACCACTTCGCGCCCAGAGCCATCGGGGCGTATGCGAAGGATGGCACCGCTATCGACAGCGATATATAACCAACCCCCTCGGGCCACGACATGTTCGGGGCCATGCTCTGTACCCAAAGCGACCATCTGCAGGCCAGATAACCGGGAATTGACGGCAAACCCACCGGAGTACGTCGCTTGGCCAGACACCTGCCAGACCACGGGTGCCACCGGCAGAGGCCAGAACGCCAGGTACAAGGCTACCAACGTCAGCACGCCAGCTAGCCCTACCAGCAGTCGCTGCCATGCTTTGCCCCGCATGAGTACTCTCCTCTGGTTAAACATAATTAATGCAAGTTAGCAGTATGACGCTGAAACCCTTAGGCTAACCGCATGCCTTCTCCTGTCTGGCCTGCTTGGGCTGTCTGCCATCTGCCCGCAGACTCCGCCATCATCCCGGTGGAGGTTCTCCCGTGGCTGCGGCTTTCAGCAGCGGAACTAGCCGAAGAACTGGCGCAACGAACCTCGCACCGCACTGGCGACCTATTTGCTCGCGGTCTGGCAGACCACCAAATAGTACGCGCGTCCTGCAGCCCACTCGTCGTCGATGTCACTGTACCGCCCGAAGGGTACGCATCCCAGCGACGGCTGAACTATGGAACAGACGCCGCGGCAAACGGCATCGAGACGTTGGTGATGGCGCCGGCCTGCCGCACCCTCACGCCCGCCGAACAAACCGTGTTACTCGACCGCTACTACCACCCGCACCAAGCGTGGTTCGCCGCCCGGGTCGCCTTGAAGGTCGCGGCACACGGACGCTGCCTGGTGGTGAATGCGCTGAGCTTCGCGCCCAGCGATACGGCATTTGCGGTGGACGAACGCCTCTCACCGTTACCCGATATTCGGCTGGGAGCCCATGGCGACCATACCCCGCGGCGCTTGCTGGAAACCTTCGAGGCCGCTTTGCTGGGGCACGCATGGCGTGTGCAACTGGCGCCCGCCCACCCGGCCGCGATGGTGCCGCGCTTGCAGGAAGGCATGGACCGGCGCGTCCATTGTTTGTCCATTGAATTGAACCGCGGCTTGTACTGGGACAGCGTCATGGGCCGCCCCAGTGGCGCCTACGAAGATTTTCGCGACCGCTTCGCGGCCGCACTTGGCGCAGCCTTCAGCCGGCTCGACTAAGCCGCAACAAAACGCCCCAACCCGGCGCTAGCTGAATCAAGGCAGCAACTGCTGTTCCAGCCGTGCCCGCAGTGCTTCGGGCCATGGCATGGACTTGCGCTCTTGCAGGTCGAAACAAACCGATTTGATACGCGCCGTGGCGGCAACCACACCCGCGGTGTCGTTGTGCATGGTGTATTCCACCACGATGGAAGCGCGCCCCAGCGACACGAGGCGTGCGGTCACCGACAGCACGCTGTTCACCTTCACTTCGGCGAGGTATTCCAGTTCCAGTTTGACATCCGCCCAGCTAAACCCGGCAGCGATGGCGTCCACCATCGAGAAACCGAAATGCAGCAGGGCACCGGTACTCGCATCATCGAAGATGCGGCTGTAGAACGGCGAATTCAGGTGGCCAAGAGAGTCGCACTCCCACAGGTGGGCAACTCCTCGGTAACAGGCGTGCTCAGGCGGCATGGTCATGGAATCCTCCGGTACCAGCCCCAGAGATTAAGCCATCAGGCGGCGACTGGCAGGTCCAAGGTCGGCATTTCAGCGGAATCACTACGCAAGTGTCCCCGCCGCGGCAGCAACTTCAGCGCCCGTTGCAGCGCCCGTTGGGCGTCTTTCGGATGCGCCAAGTTACCGAGCACCAGACGAGTACCGCCCGACCCATGCACGATGACCGTGCCACGGTTGACTGCCTGCCCGAACAGGCCCGGCTTCATCTGTACAAACTCAATGTCGGCTAGCGGCATTTGGGTGACGCTACGCCAGAAAAGTCCGCGAACGGTGATGACCGAGGCCTCCCCCAACCAAGACCGACGGCGCAGCAATTGGACGGTCCGCAAAGCGGCCGGAACCAGACTGATGCCGTAAGTCAGCGGGGCCAACAGGGCAAGCGCGACCGGCAAGACCCAGCACGAGCCATGGTGACGGAAATGAACCTGGCTGGGACGGTGCGTCCCGGCAGTTGTCGTTTCGTTCATGCGTGTTTTCCCGTCGTTATTTATGGAGGCAAACCCGGGCGTACCCGAGAAAACACACTGTTACATCCAATTCACCATGGGTAAATACCCTTATTCGTGAACTACTCTGCACTTTAGGGCAGTTCTCACCTAGCACTGGTGGTTTGGCCCCCTCTCGCACGGGAATGCATACTACCTCCGTGAACCTGTACATCCCCTTTGCCAACCGCTGCCTGGCCCTGCCAGCCACTTGCCACGCCCGCGTGTTACCAACCCCGGTCAGCGCGCCCCGGCTGATTGCCTTCAACGCGCCGCTTGCCGCCGAGCTGGGTATCTCCGCCGCAGACGCCAGCCCAGCGGACTTGGCGGGAGTCTTTAGTGGTAATACTGTTCCGGAGGGCGCCGCCAGCGTCGCTCTGGCCTACGCCGGGCACCAATTCGGCGGATTCTCGCCACAGCTGGGGGATGGTCGCGCCATCCTCATGGGCGACGTCGTCGATCTCCACGGACAGGCCCGGGATCTACAGTGGAAAGGCACAGGGCGTACGCCGTTTTCGCGGAGCGGCGATGGCCGCGCCGCATTAGGCCCGGTGCTGCGGGAATACCTGCTGAGCGAAGCCATGCACGCCCTTGGGGTACCCACCACGCGGGCACTGGCCGCTGTAACTACCGGTGAGCAGGTATTGCGGGACTCACCCCTCCCCGGCGGCATCGTGACGCGAGTAGCGGGTAGCCACTTGCGCATTGGTACCTTCCAGTATTTCGCGGCGCGACGCGACTTCACCACCTTGCAGGTATTAGTGAAGGAAGCCATCGAGCGGCATTACCCCGCCTTGGCACAGGCCGACAACCGCGCTCTCGCCCTGCTGGAAGCCGTAGCAGACCGGCAGAGCGCCCTCGTGGCGAAGTGGTTGGGGCTGGGCTTCATTCACGGCGTCATGAACACCGACAATATGACCCTGTCGGGCGAAACCATCGACTACGGCCCCTGTGCGTTCATGGAGGCCTTCGCTCCGGACACAGTATTCAGTGCCATCGACAACCAGGGCCGCTACGCCTATGCCGAGCAGCCGCGAATTCTCCAGTGGAACTTGGCGCGGTTGGCGGAAGCCCTGCTGCCCTTGATGGCCGAAGACCCGGAGCAAGCGATAGCGCCCGCCATGGCGATTTTGGAAACGGTACCGGCGCGAGTAAGCCACTACTGGCTGGCGGGCTTTCGCGCCAAGCTGGGCCTCACCACCGCTGAAGAGGGCGACGCCGAACTGGTGAACGGCCTGCTGCAAGCCATGCATGCCGTGGAGGCGGACTTCACCCTCACCTTCCGACAACTGGCGGCTGTCGCCGATGGCCAGACGCCAGAATTGGCCGGCCTGCATCCGGGCCTCGCGCCGTGGATTGCCGAGTGGCAAGCGCGACTGGCGCGGGAGCAAGAACCGGGCCTTGAGCCCAACGCGCGCACCCCCCAACGCCGCGCCGCCGCCATGCTGGCGACCAACCCGCTGTTCATACCCCGCAACCACCGCGTCGAGGAAGCCATCCGGGCGGCTGAGGACGAGGACGACTTCGCGCCATTCCTCCGGCTTCTCGAAGTCGTCACAAACCCATGGGATTATGTAACGCATCGATTACCCTACGCCGCTTCCGCATTGCCAGCGGAGCGCGTAACTCGAACCTTCTGTGGAACGTGAGCCATCTGCTTTGAACGCCACTACTAACAACAACAACGCAGCCGAACGGGCTCTGCTTCGCAAATCCCTCATGCAGGTGGCCAGCGTGATGCTGCTCACCTTGCTATCCGTTACCCTGTTGGCGCTGTTTTCCGTCTGGTCCCTGCAACAGGCCTACCAACGCAATACGCGAGAAGTCGCCGAGCTGGTTTCCGCGCTGGATACCAGCCGTCAGGCGCAAGTGCACTTCAAGCGGCAGGTGCAGGAGTGGAAAAACATCCTGCTACGCGGCGATTTTCCCGTCGCGCGCGCCCGGTATTTCAATGCCTTTGAATCCGCCGAGGGTGACGTCGATGCGGCGCTAACCCAAGTGGACGAAATTCTCATCGCAGCAGGTGAACGGCGCTACCACGACCGCCTCATGCAGATGCAGCAGGACCATTTGGTGCTCGGCGAGAAGTACCGGTCCGCATTGCTGGACGTTTCCGGCGGCTTTTGGGCGCCCTTCGAATCCGACCTGGCGGTGCGCGGTATCGACCGCCCGCTGAACAAGGCCATCGACGGATTGGCGGCCGAGTTGCTGAGCGAATCGCAGACGCGCTCGAAGGTTTTGAACGAAGCCATCGCAGTGCGTTACCAAGCCTTGCGCTATGCCTTGTGGACCACCATGCTGGTCTCGCTGCTGCTGGTGGGCGGCATGCTGTGGCGGATCATGGTCCAATCCAAGGCCACGGCCTGACATGAACGGCGCTGCTGCCTGGGCCGGAATCGGCCTTTTCTTCATCGGCATGCGGCTCATCAGCTCCCACCTTCAACAACTTGGTGGCGGTACTCTGCGTGCGCTGCTGGCCCGTACCCTGAGCCGCCCGTTGGTGCCCCAACTGGCGGGTTTCATCTCGGGAGCACTCACGCAGTCCACCAGTGCGGTCACGTTCATCGCCGCCGGGTTGGTCAGCGCCCGCACCACCACGGTAGTGGGTGCCCTCCCACTGCTAGCCTGGGCCAACGTGGGTACGTCCGTGCTGGTGCTGCTGGCCGGCTTGAACGTCAAAGCGCTGGTTTATTACCTGCTCGGCGCGGTCGGCATGGCCTTTTTTGCCGGAGTGGAACAGCGAGAAAAAGGCCGACATGCGTTGCTGGCCCTGCTCGGCCTCGGCTTGTTGCTGCTGGGTCTTTCCCTTCTGAAAGGCAGCGTCGCAGACTTGCGCGCCAACCCTTGGGTCCATGAATTCCTCGAGTTCGCCGGTTCCGCGGAAGTGGTGTCCTTGCTGGTCGGCTTCATCATCGCCACGGCGGTGCAGTCGTCTTCCATCGTCACGGTACTGGCCTTGCCGCTGGTGCATGAAAACTTGCTGGGCCTACCCCAAGTAACGCTGATGATTTACGGCGCCAGCATCGGTTCGGGGTTCGCCGTGCTGTTGCTAGCGCAGGGCATGGAGGGCGCCTCCCGGCAATTGGCGCTCTGTCAGGTGGGCCTGCGCGTCGTCGCCGCCACCGTGCTGCTGCCCATGTTCGCCGTGGAGTCCCTCACTGGGCTACCGCTGGTCATGGCCGGCGTCAGCGCACTTTCGGTCAATGTTCCCACCCAGTGCGGCTTTGTTTACCTGGCGTTTCAGGTGACGGTGTCTGGTGCGGCGGCGCTGGGCGGACCTTGGCTCTGCAAGCTGGCGGCGCAGTTATCCCCAGAGGACAAAGCAGACTCGCAACTGAAGCCAGCCTACCTCTTTGACGAGGGCACCAGAGACCCGGAAACAGCGTTGACCCTGGCCAAACTGGAGTACCGGCGTCTGGTAGGTTTTTTACCGGAATACGTCGAGGAATTGCGCGACGAGGAAGAACGGACGCCAGGCTATTTGCCGTTCGCCCAGAGAACGGCTGTGAACACGGCAGTGGCCGACGAGATCGTCAGTTTTCTGGGGGCCACCCAACACCTGCACCCGGACATGACCGATGTGGACCGGCTTTACGGCTTGCGCGGGCAGGTACTTGGCCTGCAAACGCTCCAAAACACCTTGGCGGAATTCGTGACCCACATGGGAAGCGTGCCGTTGGCGGAACGCCCCGCGCTGGCATTGAATATGGTGGAGGGCCTCCACATGCTGCTAGGGCTGGCGGGCGAAGCCTTGGACGAAGGCGAAGCAGCGGCGGACTCCAGGGATATGCTGGCAGGCATGACGGCCGAACGCGGCGCCCTGATGGAGCGCGTCCGCAAGGAACTGCTCGGGGGGGCCCAAAACCTTGCCGGACGAGAATCCCTGCTGTCGGCAACGCTGCTCTTCGAGCGTCTGTTGTGGTTACTGCGCCGCCTGACCGCGTAGCCGGAGTGGTAGAAGCACTTTTCTCAGGCGTGCTTCCGTGCGTACGCAAGCGAACGCCACGCGCGGCCGTAGTTGCGGCTACAATCCTTGCCCGAAGTGCTGTTTCAGGAGCCTCACCGTGGTCACACTAGTGGAAGAACTCGTACTGCTTGCCATCGAAGACGATGGTTCAGTGGCCTACACCGCCGGTGCCCCAGGCTTTGGCATGGCCGTCATTGGTGCCGCTCTCGTGGAACTGAACCAGTTGGGCCGCGTCGATGCGGACACCCAGGCGCTGCGAGTGCTGTCGAAGGAACCCACCGGCGCGGCAGCACTGGACCGCGTACTCGCCGAACTGGCGGCCCAAGAAGAACTCCCGGTCGACCAAGCTGTTCGCGCGCTGTTCATCCATGCCCCGGAGGTCGTCCGACTGGCGCTCGCTGCACTGGCCGCGCGGAAGATTCTGCACTTCGAGGAAAAGCGCTTTCTGTGGGTGCTGAAGTCCCGCCGCTACCCCATCACCGATGGCCGTGAGCAGAAGGAGGCCAAGTTGCGCATCCTGCACTCCTTGCTTGGCGACGAACTGCCCACGCCGCACGACTCCGCTCTCATCGGGCTGGCAGCGGCCGGTGGGTTACTGGAGGCCTTCCTATCCACTGCCGAAATTGCGCGCTTGGAAAAGCGCCTCGAAGATATCGGCGGGCTAGATCTCATCGCACGCGGCGTAGAATCCGCCATCCAGGACGAAAACGCCGAGCGGGCCAAGGCGGCCATGCTGCCGCCCTATTGAACTAACTACGAATCATAGAAGGGAGAAGACACTTGGACATGAATACTGAAAATGTCGACGGCATCACCGTCGCGCTACCTGCCGGCCGTCTCGATTTCGGTGCGGCTGGGCCGTTCCAGCAGCAACTCGAGCAGGCCGTAGCCGCCAAGCCGCGCGGACTCATCGTGGACTGCAGCAGCCTGGACTACGTCTCCAGCGCCGGGCTCCGGGTGTTTCTGGTGGCCGCACGTGCCGCCAAGGCAGCCGGCATCGGTTTCGCCGTCAGCAGCATGAAGCCGGCCGTAAAGGAGGTTTTCGACCTCACGGGCTTCGGTAACGTCATCACGCTGTGCGCTGATCGCGCCGCAGCCGTCACCGCGCTCGCTTAAGTAGCGGTGTGAAGACAGCCCACTGGCAATTGCCCGGCGATGCCGAGCAATTGCCTGCCGCCATCGCGTTCCTCCAAGGCTTCTGGGAGGAAGCGGAGTTGCCTATGGCCTTAGGGTTCACCTTCGAACTGGCGTTGGAGGAAGTTTTCCTCAACGTCGCCTTGCATGGCGCGGACAGTAGCAGAGTGCCCTCGGTAGAGTTGGCAGTGACTGCCAGCGACACCGAGGTCGTGCTAGTCGTCGCGGACGATGCGCGACCCTTCGATCCGCTCACGCTGGCCACCCCGGACATCGGCGCCGCTTTGGAAGACCGCACCATCGGCGGTCTGGGTGTCCATTTGGTGCGGCAGATGATGGATACTGTGTCCTACACCTACGAAGCTGGTCACAACCGGCTACGGATGACCAAACACCTCAGCCAGTCGTAAGCGCTGGCGGGAAGGCAGGGAAAAGAATGAAGCGTTTCTTCGCTGCACTGCGCCCAGTGCTGTTGCCGTTTGGCCTCATCATCGCGGTGTCGGCTTTGCTGTTGGCCATGGACCCGGCTAAAGACATCAACAAAGACACGCGCATTCCTCGCGTAGCGCTCATGCAGCATGCCTCGCAAGGCGCCTTGGACGATGGCGTCGCCGGGGTGCTGCGTGGTCTGGAAAAGCGCGGGTTCATCGCTGGCAAAACCATCCAGCTGCAGCAGTTCAACGCGCACGGCGAATTGGCCACGGCCAACGACATTGCCCGCCGCGTGACGGACGGCTCCTTCGACCTGATCATCACGGTTTCCACCGCCTCCATGCAGGCGGTGGCGAATGTGAACCGCCAACACCAAGTGCCTCACGTGTTCGGTGTGCTGACCAAGTCCTCCATCGCCGGGGTTGGCGTCAGCGAAACGGATCCTCTGGGCCACCCGCCCTATATGTCCGGTGCCGACAGCTTCATTCCCGTGGAAAAGCCAGTCGCCTTGGCGCGTCGCATGAACCCGGAGCTGCGTAAGCTGGGCTTGGTCTGGCATTCGGCTGAAGTGAACTCCGAGGCCTATACCAAGTCCGTGCGCGAAGTGTGTGCGAAGCTCGGCATCGAGGTGCTCGAAGCCACCGTGGACACTACCTCGAGTGTCGGTGAGGCGGCCGCATCGCTGGCCTCGCGTGGTGCGGAAGCCTTTATCGTCACCGGCGACGTGATGGTGCTCGTCGCCGTCGACTCCGTCATCAAGGCCGGTTTGCAGGCCGGTATTCCCACCTTCACCTTGTCGCCGGGCAATGTACGTAAGGGGGCCATTTTCGACCTTGGCGCCGACTTCCATACCGTGGGCATGGAAACCGGCGATTTGGCGGCTGATGTCCTTGGTGGCCGCAACCTGAAGGACGTACCGGTCACCAACCGTGTGCCCGAGCGCTTCAACCTGAACCTCGTCGCGCTGGCGAAGTTCCCGAAGTGGCAGCTGCCGCCAGGTGTCGCCGACGAGGCCCAAGTGCTCATCGACGCTTCCGGCGAACGTAACGACAAAGCCACCCGCGGCCACTGAACCCGAGGACACCTTCGTGGAGATTTCGCATACCCAAGCCGAGGGACATACCCGTGTAGTGGCCACCGGGCGACTGGACGGTACTTGGTCCGACCACCTCGCCAAGGCATTGGACGAGCTGGTCCGTGCCGGCCACGACCAGCTCGTGCTGGATATGAGTGGCATCGTCTTCGTCAGTTCGCTGGGACTACGCTGCTTGCTCACTGCCTACAAGCGGCTGAAAGCGGTAGGCGGCAGCTTCATCGTGGAGCAGCCCACGGAAGCCGTGCGCGAAGTGCTCGAGATGGCCGGCATGGCTGGCATGCTGCTGGCCGCAGCGCCGGCTGCCAAGGCGGCGGCACCGACTGCACCCGCCGTCGAGACTTTCACTCGCGCTAGCGTGCGCGGCGAACTGCATCGGCAGGGTACTCAAGGTATGCGCGCCCGCACCTACGGCGCCCCTGCCTTGTTGGCTGACGCTGCCTTCACTGCGGCCAACAATACTACGTTGGACGTAAAGCCAGACTTGGTGGCCCTAGGCCTTGGCGCTTTTGGCGACCACTATGAGGAGTGCCGGGAACGTTACGGCGAATTCCTCGCTGTCGCCGGTGCTGCGGCTTACCAACCGGGTGATGGCTCGCGCACCTGCGACACGTTGGTGACCGAAGGCAGCTATGTGCCGCAAGTGCAGAGTTTGTACGGCCTGGCCTGCACTGGCAGCTTCACGCAGTTGGCGCGCTTCGAGCCCGGCGAAGGGCTGGAGCAGGTGAGCATGGGAGCTTTGGCGGAGCTTGTCCTGGAGTTGTCGGGTGCCGACCTGGCCTGCCTGGTCATCGCTGGTGAATCTGCTGGGTTGGCCGGCGCTTCGCTGCGGCGCAGCCCAACAGAAACTACCGGCTCACCGCTCGGCTTTCCGGAAGTGCGGCAGTGGCTTTCCTTTACCACCGAGAAGGCCCACCTCCGCGCTTCCGCAGTGGTGTGCGGTGTGGTGGCCAAGTCCGGTACGGTACCCGCCGCTCTCTCGCCCTTTCTGCGCCCCTTGGGCGCCGGCAGCTCGGTAGAAGGTCATCTTCATGCTGCTGCCTTCCGTTTCCGGGCGCTGCCCCGCGGCAATCTGACAGTGACCACCGCACTGCGTCCTTGGTTCGAACACGAAACTGTGCAGGATGTGCTGCACTTGTTGGCAGACGACCGTGAGGCCGACGCCACTCTGGAAAGTGCCTTCACCCGCGGGGCACTCTGGATAGCCCCGCTCACGCTGGAGACCAAGCCATGAGCCTGCTGCTGGGCGCCTTCATCATCGGCCTCATCCTCGCGCTGGTCGCGCTGGGTGTGTTTATCAGCTTTCGCATTTACCACTTCCCGGACATGACGGCTGAAGGCTCCATCACGCTCGGGGCTGCCGTGGCGGCAGCGCTGCTCGTCACGGGCCACAGCCCTATGTATGCCACCTTGGCGGCCGCCGGGGCCGGCGCCGTGGCTGGCTTGATCACCGGCGTGTTGCATACGCGCTTCAAGATTAACGCGCTGCTCTCCGGCATCATCGTCATGACTGCGCTTTACTCCGTGAACCTGCACGTCATGGGCAAGAGCAACGTGCCGCTCATGAATGTCACCACTTTCGCCGATCAAGCAGCGGGGATTGCTGCGCAATTTGGTACCGAAAAGGTACTGCTGTTCGGTCGCGAAGCCGCTATTCGCGACCTAACCCTCCTGGGACTCAGCCTCGGTCTCGTGATCTTGGTGGGAGTTTTGCTGTACGCCTTCTTCCGCACGCATCTCGGCCTCGCCATGCGTGCCACCGGCGACAATGACCAGATGGTCCGCGCTCTGGGCTCCAGCGATGGTGTGCTGCTCACCGGTGGCCTGGCCCTGTCGAATGCCTTGGTGGCCATGGCCGGCGCTTTGCTAGCGCAGTATCAAGGCTTTGCCGATGCGCAGATGGGCATCGGTATGCTGGTTTGGGGCTTGGCCAGCGTCATCATCGGCGAAGCTTTGGTCGGCACCAATCGCTTCGGTTATCTGCTAGCCGGTGCCGTGTTCGGTTCGATACTGTTCCGCTTGCTGGTAGCCGTGGCTCTGCGTTGGGGCCTCGACCCGAATGACCTGAAGCTCATCACCGCTGTGTTCGTGTTCGCGGCCTTGGTGCTGCCGGGCAGCTTCGCCAAATTGCGCCGTCGCCTCAGCGCCCCCGTGTCGGGAGGTTCCCGTGCTTGAAATCAAAGGTATCTGCAAGACCTTCCACGCAGGAACGGCGAACGAGGTTCGCTCGCTGCAGAGCGTCAACCTGCAAATCGAACCAGGCTCGTTCGTCGTGGTCATCGGCACCAACGGTTCCGGCAAGTCCACGCTGCTGAATGCGGTGGCTGGCACGTTCCTGGTGGACGAGGGCAGCATCAACATCGGTGGCGAAGCGGTGACGGGGTGGGCTGAACACCGACGCGCGCAACATATCGGTCGCGTGTTCCAGAACCCTTTCAGCGGCACGGCGCCAACTTTGTCCGTGGCGGAGAACTTGGCATTGGCCTCGCGCCGCGGGCAAACACGCGGGCTGGGTTTCGCTCTGGCCGGTGCCAATCGCGACCGCATGGTCGCCGCCATTCAGGGTTTGGGCATGGGCCTCGAGACTCGCTTGGACAATGCCATCGGCAGTCTCTCAGGTGGTCAACGCCAGGCACTCACGCTACTGATGGCAACCTGGCTGAAGCCGAAGCTGCTGTTGCTGGACGAGCACACCGCCGCGCTGGACCCACGCAGCGCCGACCAAGTCGTGCGTATCACGGACCGTATCATCGCGCGCGATAGCCTGACCGCCATGATGGTGACGCACTCGATGCAGCAAGCTGTCACCTACGGCGACCGTCTGGTGATGATGCACCGTGGCCGGATTATTCACGACGTTAGTGGTGCCGAAAAGCGCCGGCTGCGCGTGGAAGACTTGTTGGCCCGCTTCGAGGAAGTGCGCCGCGCCGACCTGCTGGATGCCAGCGCAGCCGAACTGCTGCGCGCGCGTTACATCTAGAAAAAATCTTGTAGGAGCGAGCTTGCTCGTGATTCTTACTTCTTGGCTGGGAGCGCCGCGAGCACATCCGCCGTGAACCGTGCTATGTCGAAACTGCTACCCGCTGGATCTTCCGCGCGACGTACGATGACCACCTGACGCGACGGCACGATGACCACGTACTGGCCACGGTTGCCGAAAGCGGCAAACGTATCCATGGGTACGCCCGGTGAGCGGTTCAGCAGCCAGAACGACAGCCCATAACCAAACGGACCTTCAGGCTGCGGACCAAAGGCTTTCGCCACGTCCTTGTCCCAGTCCAACGGCAGTAGCCGCTGCTCATTCGCCTGTCCCTGGTTCAAGTACAGCAGGCCGAAGCGCGCGAGGTCACGCGCGGTACTCCAAACTTGGCTGGACAACATGAAGTTGCCGCGCCAGTCGCGTTCCGCCGTAGTGCGCGTCATGCCGACGGCAGCGAAGAACTGCCCCGGCCAAGCTTGGAACTCCGCTTCGCTCGGCGCACTGGCACGCACAGCGCGCACGGCGAGCAAGGTGTCGGTATTCGAGTAACGAAAATGCACACCCGGCGCTACTTCCACGGGCCAGCTGGTAGCGAGCTCGTGGACGGCGGCACCACCGAAGTACAAGGCATCGGTACGGCTACCCGGGTCCGGCGTGTACAGCCCGCTGGACATGCGCAGCAGATGGTCAACGGTAATATTGCGGCGCGGGTCCAGAACGGCGCTGTCCCACTCCGGAATATTGGCGTAGTTGTCGATACGGATCCAACCTTGCTGCGCCACCGCGCCAATGAGCGTGGCCGTCAGGCTCTTGGCCACAGACCAAGTGCGCTGCGCCGTATGCAGCGTGAAGCCTTCTGCATACTGCTCGGCGGCAATCTTGCCGCTGCTAACCACCACCACCGCCGTAGTGCGAGTGTTCTTCCCATACGCGTCCGCCGCGAATGCCTTGGCCGCGGCCGGAGCAAGCGCCTTCGGGGCCTGCTTCAATACCGCATCGGCGTCGCCTTGCGGCCAAGGCGACGTATCGGTTTCCAGCGGCTCCAACGGTGATACGAATTTGGCGCGCAGCGGTGTGGCATCTTTCGGCAATGCCCAACCGATGGGGCGCAGCATGCAACCTTGACCCTTCCGCCAGCTGGCCGAACGCGGTGGCACGGCGGCGCCATAATCCACGGTCACCGTGGCACTGTCCTGGTCGGTCTCGGCTACCAGCTCTTTCATCAAGGGATTGTATTCAGGGTAGATGCCATCAAGTTCCACGGCCTCGGCTTGCTCCTGGGTCCGTCCGCCATCGAACATGGCACTACACAGCGTCAGGGCCTTGTAGCCGGCAGCCATAGCACGCGGGTAAGCGCTATCAGCCGGCGTCTCGGCGAATGCCGGGGTGGCCATACCCACCGCGCCAGCGGTGCCAAGGACGAAGGACAAAAGGGCTACTGAACGGCGCATATCAACTCCTAGAATCTCGAGCGGATTCTAGGCGTGCAGGCACGGCCCCGGACAGTGGGGATTACCCGGGATGTGAACCCGTCATAGAAAAACATCGCCGCCGTTGGGACTAAGGCATTGGCCTTGGTAATGCCGCGCCTCGTCGCTGGCCAAAAACACGTAGCTGGGGACGATGTCCGCTACCTCGGCCAAGCGCCCCAGCGGAATGGCGGCGCGGATCTGGTCCAAGACCGCGGTGGGAACGTCTTGCAGAATGGGCGTCAGCGTGGCGCCCGGTGCCACGCAGTTAATGGTGATACCCCGCGCCCCCAACTCCAGGGCCGTGGTCCGCGTAAAGGACAAGATGCCGCCCTTGGCGGCGGTGTAAGCGGAAAAGCCCGGTGCGCCCTTGTAGGCCAGCTGGGACGCCGTATTGATGATGCGGCCCGTACCGCGGGCATACATTTCCGGCAAAACCGCTTTCGTGACCAAAAAGGTTCCGCGCAGGTGGACGGCAATGACACGGTCCCAGACGGCCGCTTCCAATTCATGCACAGCACCGGCTGCCGCAATGCCGGCGTTGTTCACCAGAATGTCGATACGACCGAAGGCCGCATGCGCTGCCGCGACCATGGCGGTCACTTGGGCTTCGTCACTGACGTCTGCCTGAACCACCAGCGCACGGCGCCCCAGCGCCTCGACTTCGGCAGCCACCGCCGCCGCCGCCGTGACCTCGGCGGAGCTCGGGTGGTTGATAACAACATCGGCGCCCTCGCTGGCGAAAGCCAGCGCAACACCGCGGCCGATCCCCGAACTGCTGCCAGTCACCAAAGCAATGCGTCCAACCAACTTCATGGGGCCTCCCGGATAGCCCCAAGTCAGCGGGGCGCCCGGCGCATTCTGGCCTACTTTTGACGTGCCGGCAGCGCCGTAGGGCGACTACAATTGCGCCATACCGAGGGAATTCCATGAGCCAGGCCGCACCGCACATCTACCACAGCCCGTTCCCGGACCTCGACCTCCCGGACGTGCCACTGCCGGCGTTCACCTTGCGACACGCCACCGCCCACCCCGACAAATTGGCGCTCGTCGACGCTGCCACAGGCCGGGGCCTCACTTACGCGCAATTGGTGGAGGGTGTCTGCCGTTTAGCCGGCGGCTT
>CAIOHZ010000227.1 GCA_903858165.1 uncultured Pseudomonadota bacterium | reverse complement strand
TGGCGGCTGCGCACCACGGAAGCAGGCTGCTGCCTCCACTAAGCGCGAGCGAATGCGGTGCGAAAGTTCACGCGTGGCGGCTTTGGTGAACGTCATGACGAGCACTTGCGACGGCAGGAGTGCGGGCAGCCCCGTATCGCCATGGCCCAGCACCAGCCGCACATACAAGGCGGCAATGGTGAACGTCTTGCCGGTGCCGGCACTGGCCTCGATGAGGCGGGTGCCGCGTAGGGGCAAGGCAAGCGGGTCGAGCGCCGGGTTGGGCGAATCAGTCATCCGCTTCGCCTCCCGTTACCGCGGCTTCACTGCCGGCATAGTCTTCCAGCGCCCCTTGGTCGGCGGCCCAAGCGCTGAAGGCGCCATAGAGCTGCAGGCTCCAGTAAGCAAAGCTGGAGGCATCCTCGACGGGTGACGGGCCGGCTTCCAGCAAGGATTCGTAGTCGGGATAGAGCCGCGCCAGGCAGGGATCCTCCACTTCGCCGCGCTGCTCGTAGCCATTGCCTTCATAAGCAACCCCCGGGTCGCTGTCTTTCAAGAAAGCGAGACCCGTTTTGATGGCGGTCGGCAGTGGCCCTGCACCCGCAAGACCCACCTGACGCGCCGCGACCAGCCCCTGCAGCACCGCAGCGCAGGTTTCCACCGCGGGCGGCTTCAGCAACAACGTGCCGTCGGGTGCCACCAAACGCTGTGGCGATGCCTGCCCGGCCTGCCCGGCCTGCAGCAGTTCCACCCAAGCGCCGAGCAACTTCTCAGGCTTCAATTTGCGTTTGGAGTTGCCCAAACGGCTGGCGAGCAGCTGCGCACATTCACCCGCCTGCCGCGATTGGACCCAGCGAACCACCATGGACGACAGTCGAGACTGGAGTGCGATACGGAAGTTTTCGCCGGGCGCGCCCAAGGGAAGGCGGCCCGCGCGCTGCAAGCGTGTCAACTCCTCCTCGACCCAGTCCTCTACTGCAACGGAGACCACGGGTAGCGGTTCGCGACTGACCCGAGTTTCCACGGAGCGCAACACGTCCTGCATGAGGCCCCAACCTTCCAGGCCCCCCACGACAAACGGTTCCTCGTCTGGCGTGTTTTCATCCAGCCGGGGAAAGGCAACGCCAAGCCGCAACTTGAAGTATTCACGGACGGGGTTTTGCAGGAACCGCGCGAGCTCCTCCGCGGTAGGTGGCGTGGTGCTGAATGATTCCGGCGCAGCAGCAACGCGCAAACCCCGTAGCTCTGCTTTTTGGTCTGCTTCAGGGTCTACTACTGGCGCCAAGCTAACAGTGGGCTCGGCGGGGTACGCCTCGCGCCATTCGCGCGCATACGTGAACACGGCGCTGCTGCCTTGCGCGTTCCCAGCCAGAAAGTAACGCCGACTGAAAGGCTGCAAGGGGTGGACTGTGGTGCGCTCTTCGACAGCCGAAGGGCCCCACACTGCCGCGAGGTAGTCACGCAACTGCGCCACCAGTACGGAGGGCGGCTGCTCGCTGTCATCGCGCGGGCTGCGCCCGGCCCAGCTTACGTACAACTGCTGCCGCGAAGACAGCAAAGCATCCAACATGAGTTGGCGGTCGTCATCGCGACCGGAACGGTCTCCGGGGCGGGCCATGAGCGGGCGAGCCATGAGGTCGAAGTCCGTACGCAGCGTACGGCGCGGATAGTCGCTATCGTTCATGCCGAGGAGGCAGACCACTTTGAACGGGACGGCGCGCAGCGGCAGCAACGTGCAGAACGTGACACCACCCGCGTGGAAGCGCCGGGCAACGCCTGGGTCGTCGACCGTCTCGAGCCAAGCCTCGCGCACCACGTCGAGGTCGACGGGTTCAATGAAGCCCGCGTCTTCGCAAGCCTCGAGCCACGTGGATAGGGCTTCATCGAGCGCCAACAACAACACGCGGTCCGGTTCGCCGGAAGGACTGAACAACTGCTCTAACAGGGAACGCAGCACCAGCGCCCACTCGCGGGGCGTGCGGTTCACACCAGCCTGCTCCCACCACTGCGCAATGGCAGCGAAGAGATCCGCCACCGGCCCCAGCAAGGCAGCCTCAAGCCCGCCGACTTCGGTACTGGCCTCGATACCTTCCAGATGCCCCTCGCCAATGGCGTAACCCAGCAGCAAGCGCTGCAAACCGAATTCCCAGGTGTTCTGTTCGCCAGCCTCGCCCAGCCCGAGGGATTCGCGTTGGGCGCTATGCAACCCCCAACGAACGCGCGCGTCTTCCAGCCAACGGGCCACCAGCGGGATATCGCCAGCCGTCAACCCAAAACGGGCTTGGAGCGCCGGCACTTCCAGCAAGGCCCGCAGACTGGACTGTGTGAAGCGTTCCGTGCGCGCGTCGAGCAACCATTCCATGGCGATCAACAACGGTGAGTGTCCACGATCACGGAGATCAGCTACGCGGTAAGGAATGCGACGCGGGTCGTCGGTGCGTTCATGCTGACCGAAGACCGAACGAATGGCGGGTTCGAACGCCGCAACATCCGGCATCATCACCACAACTTCGCGGGGCGCAAGCGGTGTTCCGGCGAACCCTTCAGCAAACAGCCGCAATAACTGGTCGTGCAGAACTTCCACTTCACGCTGCGCGCTATGCGCGATGTGGAACACGATGGACCGGTCCGCGGCGGCTAACGGCGGCGGCAGATTTTCGCCAACCGGGACCAGATCGCGGATGCGGGCTTGTACTTGCGCCAGCAACGGCGCCCCAGGTTCCATACCGCCCTCGTCGAAGAGGTCGACGCGGCGGTCGTCGAAGCGCGCACGGCTTTGCGCAGCGCTGTCGTATTCGTCCAAGAGGCGGATGAAATCCCGCGATTGGCGCCCCCAACCGGCCAGCAAGGGGTGACCGTGGGGCGCGAGTTGCGCCAAGGACGCTCCCACCGCCGGCATGCCGGGACGCGATGCATGGCGGCGCGAGGGCGCCTGCAGCATTTCCCGGTCCGGCAGGAGATCTGCCCAATAGTGCCGGCAAGGGTTCG
Organism: uncultured Pseudomonadota bacterium; assembly: GCA_903858165.1. Taxonomy (GTDB): domain Bacteria; phylum Pseudomonadota; class Gammaproteobacteria; order Steroidobacterales; family Steroidobacteraceae; genus CAIOHZ01. Next base: position 1,024 of record CAIOHZ010000227.1, on the reverse strand, counting down.
GCACGGCCATGACCACCTGACTGACCTTGGCTAATTCCGCTACCGCTTCCAGGGACTGCCGCGGGACGTGGGTGGTGCCGAACAACACCAAGCGGCGCGGTAGGCCACGCGGACGTTCTGCCCCCGGCGGTACCTGCTGCAGTTCGCGCAGGAACGCGGCGTGAACCGCCGGACGCGACAGCGCTGCCGCTTCCGGTGGCAACAGTTGCAGCAGCTCGCGCCACAAGGCCGACTGCCACAGGTCTTCAGCGCCCAGCGGCACCGGGGACCCCACCATGCCGGGTGCCCAGGAGTGCACCACTTCCTGCCCTTGCGCCCAGCTTGCCAGCCAGTCGCCGCGGTGGACTTGGTATTGGTCGAAGAGGTCCGCGAGGCGCTGGGCCAACTGCAGGCGGCGCATGGCGCCGGGTTCTTGCAGGAAACGCCGCAGCGGCGCGTACGCGTCGCCGCCGCCGGCGGGAGCTGCCTCCCCGGCCGCCAGCAGGTCAGGCAACACCGCCATGAGGCGCCAGGTGAGCGGGTGCTTGTCCAGCGGCGAACGCGGCGGCACTGCAGCCGAGCCGAGCACAGCACGATAGGCCCGCCACAAGAAACGGGCCGGCAATTCCACACGCACCGCCGCGCAGACGCCTTGGCTGGTCGCCAACTGCATTTTCAACCACTCGCCCATACCCTGGCTTTGTACGAGGAAACATTCTTCTTCGAGGGGCGCCAGGGGGTGTTCCCGCAGCCAGCCGGAAACGGCCGCGAACAGCTCTTCGAGGCGGTTGCCGTGGAGGACGATAAGACCGGGGTTGACCATAGCGCCAAGGATGGCACGCTGCAGGCTCAGGGAGTGAGCCTAGGCAGCGCCTATGGGACAATTCGTCTATGAACAAGCCCGCCGCTGCCGACACCGCCAAGCCCACGCCGGCGACGACGCCCGCCCGCCCCAATATCTTGGTCATCATGTATGACCAGATTGCCGCCAGCGCCCTGCGTTGCTATGGCAACCCGACGACCAAGACGCCGAATATAGACCGCC
>CAIOHZ010000226.1 GCA_903858165.1 uncultured Pseudomonadota bacterium | reverse complement strand
CCGCATCCAGTTCCGCGCGCACCGCCAAGCCTTGCCGTACGCAGGCATCCACTCGGTGCGCTTGGTCCTGCGCTATTGGAATGGCGACGCAAGGACGTTGGCAGGCAATGACTTGCAGCAAGGTGTCACCGCCGTTGGACACCACCAGGCGGGCATTGCGTATCAGTTCAAGAAGTGTCGCCATGGGCAGTCGCGGCGTACATTGCAAGTGGCTGTTCGCTTGCGCAGGTGTGCCTACACCCACCAGCAAGGTGGGGTGGCTTGCGGCAATGCCGTTTGCTGCAGCCGCCACAATGTCCGGGGCATTCATGGCACCACGATGAGCGGTTCCACCGCCCGGCACCACTAGCACGTAATCATTCTTGCTGAGACCAAAGTTCGCCAAAGTCTGCGCTGCGAGCATTGGGTCTGTGGCGGGAACGATGGTGTCGAGGAAACGCACCGCAGGGCGGCCCAGCCAACGCAGCTTCAGTTGCTCCAGCAGGGAAAGGCTTCCAGCGATGAATTCCGGGTAGGCAATCCAATGCTCGTCGAGAGAACGCATCCAGCGTAGGCGAAAGCCTTTGCGGCGAGGGCGGAGGCGGGAGCTGATGAAGACCACCCGCGCACCGCTGCGTGCAGCCTCCCTGATAGTCTGGGTTCGTCCGCCATTATCGAACAGCACCAGAGACGGGCGGTACTCGTCGATGAGTTGTTTTACTTCGCGCGGGCAAAGAGTGGGTGATGCGGGGAGCAGCGTTGCGGGAAACGGCGTGTCGCTCGCGTAAGGGGCCTCACGGCTAACGGCAAAGCGTATCTCGCTGTTGGGCCAGCGTTGCTTCACGGCAAGCGCGATGGCTACCGCGCGCGCGTATTCGCCCATACCACGCGGACCGGAGACCGGTAAAAACAGCAACTTCATGCCGTTCGGGTCAAGCATCAGCTAAGCAGCTGCCTTCTAACCAGAACGACATTTTCTCCCAACTGGGTGCGTATGAAGTCGTGTTGGGCCAAGGCCGCTTCCATGGCGGCTTCACAGCCCGGCTTGAACCGGTCGTGAAGCTCCACGAAAAGCATATTCGTGCGCCCTAGCCATTCGTGGCAGTTCGGGTTGGCGAACAGCTCCCGTTCCGTTCCTTCCACATCCAGTTTCAGGATATCGATGACGTCGAAAGCACTTTCACGCAACAGACCGCCGAGAGAGACGGCCGGAAATGCAGGTTCGTTTTCGCGCGCCTCACGGACCTTGAAGGCCCAGGGTTTGTCGTCGGGATTTTCGATGGCCAAGCGGCACTCATGCGTCCAGACGCCGCTTTGCAAGCAACGTACCGCGGGGTAGGCCGCGAGGTTGCGCCGCGCCAAATTACAGTTGGCACTGTCCGGTTCAATGGCGATGATATTCACGCCGGGGTACATCTGCGCGAAGCGCAAGCTGGCGTACCCGACGTTGGCGCCGGCATCAATAATGAACTTTGGCGTGCCCGGGTATGGGTACTCGTACTCGCCGTTGACGAAAATCTGGTTGAAAGCGCTGCGGTCTGAGCTGCCGCCACGCATCCAAAGGGGCTGGTTCAGCCCTGGGAGGCTGACCTCGATGGCGCCTTTGGTGAACTTGGTGCGTGCATAGAGCGACGCGCCTTGCAGCAAGCCAAACCGCTTCACATACCCCGAAAAATGGCTGCCCATCTTGGTCTCCGTTTGCTGGTTCGAAGCTTAGCGTGTTTTGCAGCGATGGCTCGCTAGGGCACGAAGGGCGGCCTGACCAGACCTGCAAGGGTGTTGCAGGTCTGGTCAGCCACGCTTAGGCCTTTGGTGCCTCGTCAGCAGCCGGTGCTGCGACGGGCGCTTCCGCGGCTGCGGCGGTCGCCACGGCCTCGGTTACTTCCGTCAATACGGCGGCACGCAGCTCAATAATATTGATGGGCTGCGTGGCTTCCGTGTCCAGTGCCGGGACCGCTATGGCGGCCACCGTGGCGAACGGCGAGGGGATGTCGAGGGTGGCATCTTCATCGTCCTCGGCGGCAGCCATCGCTGCCGGCGTAGTCACGACGATAGGTGCAGCCACGACGGCTTCGACTACCGCTGCGACCACGGGGGCCGCAACATTTACCACTACCGGAGCAACCACGGGTGCCGGTTCGGCAACCGCAGTAGCAACCGGCGCTTCAACCGCAGCGACTACCGGAGTAGGAGCCGCGACGGGCGCAGGGGCAGGCCGTGCTGCCGGTGCCGGGTCGCGACGGCCTTCACGGGCCTGCTCGGCCTGATACGAGGCCCAGGCGCGGTCTTCCTCTTCCTGACGGCGGCGGATTTCCGCTTCCGTCAGCACGGGGAAGGCACCCGACTCGCCGATATCCGGCACGTCCGCGCCGAACTCGCTG
>CAIOHZ010000225.1 GCA_903858165.1 uncultured Pseudomonadota bacterium | reverse complement strand
CTCGTCTTCGTCGGTGAAGCGCAAAGCTTCCACAACGAACACCAGCACATCGGAATGGTCGAGCGAGGCCAGCGCCGAACGGTTCATGGCCTGGTTCAGCGCGCGCTTCTGGCCGCTGTGAATGCCGGGCGTATCGACGAACGCAATCTGGTAGGCGTCGGTATTGAGGATGCCGACAATGCGATGGCGCGTGGTCTGCGGCTTCGGCGTCACAATGGACAGCTTGCGTTCGAGCAACGCGTTCATGAGCGTGGACTTGCCAACGTTCGGGCGGCCCACCAGCGCAGCGAAACCGCAGCGATGGTCGCCGGTGTACGCAGCCGCCGGCTCGCTCGCGCCGTCGCCGTCGCCCTCGTACTCTTCGACGGGCTCTTCGTCATGCTCGTCGCCGAGCTCGTGTTCGTTCATGGGTTCAGACATAAAGGGTACTCACTAGGTGGTCTCTGAACAAAAAGCGCGTAGCAACAGCAACTGCCGCCCACGCCGGGAAAAGCTTGGCTTCAGGGTTTGTGGCCTTTCGCCTCCAGCAAGGTAATCAACACAATAGCTGCTTCCTGCTCGGCGCGGCGACGACTCTGCCCCTCGCCGGTGGCAGCCAGGGACATGGCAGCAACCGAACAACCTGCACGAAAGGTCTGCGCGTGGGGCTCACCCCAGGCGGCCTCCATCGTGTAATGCGGCAACTCATAGCCGCGGTGCTGTAGCCATTCCTGTAAGCGGGTCTTCGGGTCTTTGATGAGCTTGGTAGGGAGCTCCGCGAGGCGCGCGCTATACAGACGCAGCACGAAGGCACGAGCCGTTTCCAGCCCACCCTCGAGATAGATGGCGCCAATGATGGCCTCGAGCGCATCGGCAAGGATGGAGGGACGACGAAAGCCGCCGCTCTTTAGTTCACCGCCGCCGAGACGAAGATGCTCGCCTAATCCTAAATCGGCAGCTAAAACTGCCAGCGACTCGGCATCCACCAAAGAAGCTCGCAGACGAGTGAGTTCGCCCTCCGCTGCCAGCGGCAGACGGCGGTACAGTTCCTCGCCGATGGCGAGGCCCAACACTGCATCGCCCAAAAATTCGAGACGTTCGTTGTCGCGGCCTGCGTGGCTACGGTGCGTCAGCGCCTGCGCCAGCAGCGCTGGGTTCGCGAACTGGTGCCCAAGCCGCGCTTCCAGCAGCCCATCAGTGGCCGGGCTGGACATCAGTTTCAGTTGGCGCGCACGTTGACGGTGCGCTCGAAGTCGACAAGGAAGGAGATGTTCGAGATGAACGGCGCTACGGCGCTGTATTCCACCGACACTTCCAGCATGCGGTTGTTGCGACGGATGGAGACTTCCTGCGGCGTGATGCTGGTAACGTCGTCGACGTCAAAGCGCCGCTGCAGGGTTAGGCGAATGTCGCCTTCCGTGGCACCACCGGTAGAATTTTCCACCTCGAGTTGCTTGAAGGCGGCGACCACCTTCTGGTACTCGAGGTAGACCGGCGCCAACCGCAGGCCCGCGAAGCCGATGATGGCGACGAAAGTGGCGATAATGAGGCCACCGATGAACGTTATTCCGCGTTGGTGACGAAGCATGGAACCTCCTGGTGACAGCAGCACGAGACGGGCGGCGGTAGACCCCCCGTTCCCGAAACCACTGTTCAATTCACGCCTTGGCCGATACGGCCCCACTTGCCATTGAGCACGAACCAGATACCGACGGCGCGGCCGACGACGTTTTCGCGCGGCACAAAGCCCAGCGAACGGCGGCTGTCTTCGCTGTTATCACGGTTGTCACCCATGAAGAACAGCATGCCTGCTGGCACAACCGAGTCGTAATCTACTTCCGGGCCAACCGGGCTGAGCAGCGTTGCGTCCGCACCATCCGGGTAAACCGGGCATTCCGCATATTCGCGCGACTCGCCGCACTTGCCGGGCCGACGCACGTATACCGGGCAGTACATGAGGCGATGCGTGTGCTTGCCGAGCGTTTCTTCTGCCTGCCGGAAGCCGAGATAGCACTCGTCCTCGGTGTACTCCCCGGTGGCACGGATGTTGATAGCTTGACCATTCACCCAGATGGCATCGCCGCGTACCTGGATATGGTCGCCCGGCAACCCAACCAGCCGCTTGATGTAAGTGACCGAGCGGTCCGCCGGGTGGCGGAAGACGATGACATCACCACGCTCCGGGTCGCCAATCTTCACGAATTCCTGGTTGACCACTGGCAAGCGCAAGCCGTAGGTGAACTTGTTCACCAAGATGAAGTCGCCATCGAGCAGCGTCGGCATCATGGAGTCGGAGGGAATACGGAACGGCTCGAACAGAAAAGCGCGCAGGATGAGCACGCCCACCACTACCGGGAAAAAGGCGCTGGCATATTCCACCGGCCAAGGCTCCGGCTTCGGCGCGGCGCCTTCGGGCGTAGCCGCTACCTCGGCGGCGTGCGTGGCTTTGCGGCCGGTAAGGCGCCACCACAGCAGCACCAGCCCGAACACAACCGTGAGGACCACGAGAACGAACGAGAAGTCGTAGATCATGCGTCGCTCTTCCTTACTTCTTGCCGACCTGCAGCACGGCGAGGAAGGCTTCCTGGGGAATTTCCACGGAGCCCACCTGCTTCATGCGCTTCTTGCCTTCTTTCTGCTTATCCAACAGCTTGCGCTTGCGGGAGATGTCGCCGCCGTAGCACTTGGCCAACACGTTCTTGCGCAGCGCCTTCACGCTGGAGCGCGCTACCACGTGGCTACCGATGGCCGCCTGAATGGCGATGTCGAACATCTGGCGCGGAATAAGTTCCTGCATTTTGTCCACGAGTTCGCGCCCGCGATGGTAAGAGTTGTCGCGGTGGATAATGAGCGACAAGGCATCGACGCGGTCGCCATTGATAAGCACGTCGAGTTTGACGAGATTCGCCGCCTGAAAGCGGTTGAATTCGTAGTCGAACGAAGCATAGCCGCGCGAAGTGCTCTTCAGGCGGTCGAAGAAGTCGAGCACCACGTCCGCCATGGGCAGTTCGTACTGCAGGCTCACCTGGTTGCCCACGTACAGCATCTTCTTCTGCACGCCACGCTTTTCGGTGCAGAGCTGCAGCACGCCACCCAAGTGCGCCGGGGGCACCAGAATGTTCGCGGTGATGATGGGCTCGCGCATTTCCTCGATACGGTCCTGCGCAGGCAGCTTCGAGGGGTTATCCACAAACGACACGGTGCCGTCGGTGTGCACCACTTCGTAAACCACCGTGGGCGCCGAGGTGATGAGGTCGAGGTTGTACTCGCGCTCTAGGCGTTCTTGCACAATTTCCATGTGCAACAGGCCAAGGAAGCCAATGCGGAAGCCGAAACCCAGCGCCGTGGACACTTCCGGTTCGTACACCAGAGCCGAGTCGTTCAGCTTCAGCTTCTGCAGAGCGTCGCGGAACTGCTCGTAGTCTTCAGTGCTAACCGGGAACAGACCGGCGAATACGCGCGGCTGCACCCTCTTGAAGCCAGCGAGCGACGCGGTGCAGGGGTTGGCATCGAGCGTGATGGTGTCACCCACTGGGGCGCCATCGATTTCCTTGATACCGGCAATGACGAAGCCGACTTCGCCAGCGGACAGACTGTCGCTATCAAGACGCTTCGGCGTGAACCGCCCCACGCGGCTGCACTCATGCGCGCGGCCCGTGGACCAAACGCGCAGTTTCTGGCCGGGCTTTAGGGAACCGTTCATGACGCGCACCAACGACACCACACCCACGTAGTTGTCGAACCACGAATCGATGATGAGCGCCTGTAGTGGCGCTTTCGGGTCGCCTTTGGGCGCCGGAATGCGCTTTACCAGTTCTTCGAGCAGCAGGTCGACATTCTGGCCCGTCTTCGCACTGACACCGATGGCCTCGCTGGCGTCGATGCCGATGATTTCTTCCACTTCCTGCATGACCCGTTCCGGGTCTGCCGAGGGCAGGTCGATTTTGTTGATGACCGGCAGCACCTCGAGGCCTTGGTCGAGCGCGGTGTAGCAGTTGGCGACGGACTGCGCCTCCACCCCCTGCGCCGCGTCCACTACCAGTAACGCGCCTTCGCAAGCGGCCAGCGACCGCGACACTTCGTAGCTGAAGTCGACGTGGCCGGGGGTGTCAATGAAGTTCAGTTGGTAGCGGATGCCGTCTTTGGCGGTGTAGTAGAGCGTGACGCTCTGCGCCTTGATGGTGATGCCACGTTCCCGCTCCAAGTCCATGGAGTCGAGCACCTGCGACTGCATCTCGCGCTGCTCGAGGCCGCCGCACATCTGGATGAAGCGGTCCGCCAAGGTGGACTTGCCGTGGTCGACGTGGGCGATGATGGAAAAATTGCGGATATTTTGCATTTGACAGTGGCTCACCGGGAAACCGGGCGAGCCCAGGGGGAAGCGTTAAACCATTGATTATACCGGTGAAACGCCCCGCGCGCCGAGAACTTCCAGTAGCGCTTCGGCATCGAGATGACCATGGCAAACCGCCTCGCCATCCACTTCTACCACCGGCACCTTCAAGCCATAACGCCGCCGAGCGACGGCGTCGTCATCCACATCGCGCAACTCGGGGCAAAGGCCACGTGCCACGAGCAAGGGCGACAACTCGGCCAGGAGTTCGTCGCACAGCGGACACTCTTCCCGCGACCACACCACCACCACTGGCACCGCGCCTTTATTCACTGCGGCACCACCTGCCGCGCTATGGCCTCGACCGTCCGCGAAGGCACCTCGCCGACGGCAGTGACCTGATGGCCTTCGACCACAGTGGTATAGGCGGTAGCGGCACCGATACGGCCGGAGCCCACCCTGGGCACGCGGCCCATGGCCGGCCTTTCCACAAACACGGACACGGTGGCGACGCCATCGGTGACCACGAGATGCGTGGCCGGTTCAGTACCCCCGGGTAACCACTTGAACAGGCGCCGGACCAAACGAAAACCCGGGGGCAGGTGTGCCACGTGCCAACCGCTCCGCAAGGGTTCCACGCCTGGCGGTAGCGGTTCTGCGCCCCCGGACACCTTGGCGTAACCGCGGACAGCGCGAGACGGCTG
>CAIOHZ010000224.1 GCA_903858165.1 uncultured Pseudomonadota bacterium | reverse complement strand
CTCCGCGGCGTGAGCATTGGTGCTACCTACGTCGAAGAGTCAGTTGAACGTGGCTTGGCTGCAATGCCACAAGCCAAGTCCGGCGACAAGATGCAGGCTCCAAAGAACACCCTCGGCGACGAGCGTCGTCGTGGTGGCCGCGGCGGCCCACGCGCTCCGCGTCGTTTCGACGAGTCCCCAGCTGCTGCGCCTGCTACTCCAGCTGCTCCAGCACCGTCCTCGCCACCAGCCTCCTGAATTTCTACAGCTTCCTGATTTAGTTAACGATCCATACACCTCTTTACTTCCTCGAAGCTTTCATAGCTTCCAAGGCAAGGAACACCCCCGCCATGATGATTCATGACATTACGAAGGTCGCCGGCAAACACCGTCCTCGCAAGCGCGTTGGTCGCGGCGAAGGCAGCGGTATTGGTGGTACCAGTACCCGCGGTCACAACGGCGCCAAGAGCCGTGCAGGTTGGTCGAGCCGACCCGGTTACCAGGGCGGCGCAACGCCGTTCATGCGTCGCTTCCCCAAGCGTGGCTTTAAGAATGGCTTCCGAACCCTGTTCCACGTGGTCAACGTGCAGGTCCTCGACAAGCACTTCGAAAGTGGCGCCACCGTTGATGTGGCTGCGCTCGCCAAGATCGGCCTCGTGCCGGACGCGACGTTGCCGCTCAAGGTCCTCGGCCATGGTGACATCACCAAGAAGCTGAAGATCGTCGCCGCGAAGTTCTCCGTGACTGCCAAGGAAAAGATCGAGAAGGTTGGCGGCACCGCCACCGTTGTCGAGTAAGAACCTGAATGCTTAGCGCCTTCGCCAACATCTTCCGTATCGCCGAGTTGCGCAACCGCGTGCTCTTCACGCTTGGCGTGTTGGCCGTCTATCGCATCGGCTTCTGGATTCCGGTGGTTGGAGTTGATCAGTCAGCCTTGGTTGAAAATGCCAAGACTGCCGCAACCAACGCCACCGGCTTTGGTCGCTTGCTGCAGTTTGCCAGCATCTTCTCGGGCGGCTCGCTCGGTCAAAGCACCATCTTCGGCCTGGGCATCATGCCCTACATCACTGCTTCGATCATCTTCCAGTTGTTGCAAGCGGTCTACCCGCCCCTGCAGGAACTGAAGAAGGAAGGGCAGTCTGGCCAGCAGAAGATCATGGAGTGGACCCGGTACGTCACCGTGGGTCTCTGCATTGTTCAGGGCTATATCTGGCTCAATTACCTGCGCGGCACCAACCTGGTGCAGCCGATGTTCCTGCAGAGTGCACCACAGATCGCCATCTTCTTTGTGGTGGGTATCACCGCATTGACGGCCGGCAGTCTGTTCCTCATGTGGCTCGGCGAGCAAATCGACAAGTACGGAATTGGTAACGGCGTCTCCATCATTCTGACCGCGGGCATCCTCAGCCGCATGCCGAACGCTATCGGCTGGGTTGTTGAGAACTTTGACCCACGCCAGACCGCCGAGCCAGGCAGGATTGGTATCGCTGGACTCGCCATTCTGGTGCTTAGTTTCGTGGGCATCACCGCTGGCGCCGTCATCATGACGGTTGCCACGCGCCGCATTCCGATTCAGCAGGCCAAGCACACGCGCGGTCGCAAGGTCTACGGCGGTCAGAAGCACTACCTGCCGTTGCG
>CAIOHZ010000223.1 GCA_903858165.1 uncultured Pseudomonadota bacterium | reverse complement strand
TGCAGCCATGGTCCTGGGGCGTTGGACGCCAGTGCGCGATGCGGGGGCGGCTCAGCAGGGCTGAAGCTACCCGTGGGAGGAGGTGGTGGAAAAGGCGTTAAGCACCACCACCCCCGCAACGATGAGCGCGATGCCGATGCCGGCAGCAATATCCAGTTTCTGGCCGTAGAGCAGCCAGCCCAGTAGACAAACCAACACCACGCCGACACCCGACCAAATGGCATATGCGACGCCCACCGGAATGACCCGCAGGGTAAGCGAGAGGAAATAGAACGCTAGCGCGTAGCCCCCCACGACCAGAATGGACGGGTAGAGCCGAGTGAAGCCCGCTGAAGCCTTCAGGGCGGAGGTAGCCACGACCTCGGAGAGGATGGCGATAGCGAGATAGAGCCAGTTCATGGATGCAATTGTAAAGGCGCAGGCCCGGGGCGTTGGGACTTTCGGGGCATTGAATGTGCTGTAATGGAGCAAGGTTCCCCCATGATTTTCCGCCACGATTTTCCGGAATTACATCAAGATCTTTGCAAGTTTCGCTGAAATGTCCGCAATACTGGCGTTCGGGTGGGTCGGGGTTTTGTAGTTAGGCAGCTGATGCTATGGAAACTGAGGCGGACACATCGCGTGGTCAGAAATTAACGCTACTCAGCCTGTCGGTGGCTGCCGTGGCGGTCGTGGGTTGTGCGGTTGCCTCTCTCACCAGCGATTCCTTGACCGTCAGAGCGGACCTGCTTAATGCCTTCTTGGAGCTCAGTGTCGACGCCGTCGTTTTCGGCGCCATGCGCATGGCCAGTAACCGGCGCTGGGCGGCGTTGGATTACGGCCCTGGGAAAATAGAAAACCTTGGCAGTCTTGTGGTGGGGGTGGTGATGTTTCTGGGTCTGGCGGGGCTCGGGCTGCAAGTGATTCAGGCGTTTTATAACCCTCAGCCCGTCACTGGCGTTGGCGTCCGCATTGGGTTATTTGTTGCTGCGGCTTTCTGTATTTCCGACACCTGGATTTGGTGGCAGGCTCGGCAAGAAAATCGCCGTAATCCCTCGCAACTCCTCGACACCTTCGGTCGGGCCACACTAAATGCTGCCTTGGTCGGCGCTATGGCTTGCTTTACCTTGAGTGTTTCCTTGGTCTTTCACGCGGCCTGGGTGGTTTACTTGGATGTTTTCACGGCCCTGGTGCTCGGCGGGTTCGCTGCCTACCATGCGCGGAAAATCGTGCGTTATTCCTTTCGGGACCTCGTAGATCAGGCCATATCCGAACCGTTGCAGGTCATCATTAACCAACATTTGGTCCGGAATTTCGACTGTTATTTGAACCTTGACGGTGTGCGCTCGCGTTGCTCAGGGTCGACGATCTTCATCGATATATTTCTCGGGTTCCATCCGCAACAGTCCATCCGTGAAATTCAGACGACGGTAGATAAACTGCGGTCAGGCTTGGAACAAGACATTCCTTCGGCCAGAGTGACTGTCATTCCGCGCAGCCATGAAGTAGCTGGAAACACTGCCTAGGCGACCCGCCCGATAAAAAACCCCAACTAGAGTGATTGGGTTTGTTTTCATTCACCCGTTTCGCCCGCAATCCGCGCACCTCATGTGGCAAGCGCCGCGATAATCCGCTCAACCGATTGCGCCGTGCTTTCGGTATCGGTATGCACGGTCAAGTCATAGACCAGCAGATGAGAGTGACAGAGTTCATCGCTCCGGCGCGCCAGGCCTAGCGGCCGCCCTTCGGTTTTGCCATCGGCCCGCGTAGATTCACGGCGCTCGAGTTCGGCTAGGGAACAGAAAACGCCGACGCTGAAAACCCGGGCGCCACTTTGCTTCAGGACCCGCATGAAGTCCTCGTACCATTCCGGGTCTTGCAGGAAGTGGTCGATGACCAAATGCGTACCAAGTTGCAGATGCGCACCCCAGCTACGGTGCAAGCCTGCCAATAGGCGTTCCCCGTAAGAGTTGAAGACGACACGCGTTCGCGGGCTGCCACCGTGTTTGCCTGCGGCGTGACTGTCGTCCACGTATTCCCAACTGGCGCGACCATCGAAAGGTACGCGGGAAGCGAGACGGCTAAGGTCCGCGTCTTTCTGCATTTTCACGAAGCTGATGGGAAACAGCCTGTCTGGAATGAGTAGCCCTAGGTCGTCGTAGGCCACGCGTGCAAAGGCCGCAGCGGGGTCGCCGTCCGCCAAGTCCGTGAGCCGGTCGTGCAGCGCCCGGCATAGCGTGGATTTCCCCGACGAGCTCGCGCCGTTGACGAGAATAGCCAACGCCGGCGTCCGAGTTCCTCTACCCGCAGTGCTGGTCATCGTTATGCGCCCGTTATTTGGTGTGGTCCCGCTTACGTACAGCTTACTTCGCCGTGAATACCTGTGTGCCCTGAAACCAAGTTTGCAGCACGCGTGTGCCGCCAATCTCCTTTGACGGAACGCTGAGGATGTCGCGATCTACCACGATGAAATCCGCGGACTTGCCAACGGCAATCGAACCGAATTCGGCCTCGCGGCCGAGCGCGCGTGCGCCGTTGATGGTGTAAGCGCGCAGCGCTTCACCAATGCTGATGGCTTCTGGCTGGCCTAGTGGCGGCGTGCCTCCGCGGGCACGCAGCACCGCAATCTCCATATTCACGAACGGCCGTGGGTTACGCGACTCTACCGGCGCGTCGGAGCCACCGGTCAGTACGCCGCCCGCCAACATCATCGAGCGTGTGGGGTAGGCCTGCCGCTCGTAGTAGCTGTCCGGCTCGTGCAGTGCCTTGAAGCTGTCATCTCGAACGCGTTGGATAAACGGAATGACAGACAGGTCGTATTCCTTGTCGGTGTAAATCCACGCGTAGGTCATGGCCAGAAATACTTGATTACGGCCGATACGCGGCATGTCGTCCGGATGTACCAATTGCACGTGGGCCAGTGTGTCCGCGCGGCGCGTGGTGCCGGGCTTGTCTTCGGCGCGAGCGGCCTCAATAGCGTCCAGCGCCGTGCGCACGGCGGCATCGCTGATGGCATGGATGTGCAGCGTGAAGCCGGCTTGGTGCATTCGCCGTGCGTATTCCATGATGACCGCGCGCCCATGCTGCAGACGGCCCGAGGAGACGGCGCATTGCGGGGGCGCGGCGATGGCCCGGCACTCCGGCGCTTGTGGGTCCTGGTACTTCCCGTTGAACGTCGCGCGGCCACGCTCATCTTTGCCGAATACTGGTTGTAGGTAAGGCGTCAGTGATGGCGAATTCGGCAGCGTCGGCGGGGTACCCAGAGGGTTGCCCTCCATCACGCCGTCCGCAAACAGCTTCACCGTATCGGCGCGGATGAGCGGGTTGTCCCGGTAGCGCTCGCGAAAGGACACGGCCTCTGCCACTAGCGCGTCCCAGTCTGGACCGCCGACGCGTAGCTCTGCGGCGTCGAGGTCCTGCAGCGTTGCCAGCGAGGCGTGCGCGGTCAGTTCGCCTTGCGCCTGCATTTTGTCGTAGATGGCGAAGGACGTTGCCGGGACGGAGGGGTCCTGGAAGGCCGTAATGCCGACTGAGTTCAATCGCTTCGTTACACGGCCCGGCTCACGCGTTACTTCCGAGAGGTCTTGGCCTTGCAGGTGCAGCGGCAACACCAGATACCGCGCTTCCTCATTGACCCCGCCGGTAGGTTCGCCATCGGCGCCCACGTCCACCAAGGGGCGGTAGTGCGCCAGTGGGCCGGCCAGTGTGGCGCGGCTCAGTCCCACAATCTCCCCGTCGGGCGTGTGAGCAAGGCGCAGGGCGGCCGAGTTGAACGCTGCGTGGTGACCGTCCGTTCCCATCAGCTGTACGGGATTGGCAGGCGCTGCAAGGTCGAGCGCGGCGCGTAGCGTCGGATGCTTTGCGTCGGGTTCATTGCCGCTGTAGATGGACCACTGCGCGACGCGCAACCACTCGCCCGGCTGTTTACGAAAGCGCATCAAGCATTCGCGAACCACGTCGGCAATCTGCGCGAGCGAACGGGATTCGTTCTTCAGGTCGCAGGTGTTGAGTTCGATAATGCGCGTGGCATGGACGTGCGTATCGACCAGTCCGGGCAGGATGAGTCTGTCGCCGACACGTTCGATGCGAGTCGTTGGGCCGGCAAGGCGCAGCGCCTCGGCGGCCGACCCTACGTAGGAAAACTTGCCGGCTGTGACGGCGAAGGCCTCGACCGGCTTTGCGCCGGAGGGAGCAGAGTCGACGGTTTCGATGCGCGAACCAAGAACGATGAGGTCCGGCGGTGTCGGCGCGGCAGTGGCCGTCGAAACACCGGCGGTCAGAACGACGAGTGCGACGAACGTTTGCTGCTTAAGCGCAGTGAATGCCGCTCGGATGGCTGGGTTCCGGGTGGGCTTATCGAAACGACGATCGGTGCGGGCCATATGGGTAACTGTCCGGTAAGGAGAAGCGGAAGAACCAGAATTACCCGCAATGTTACCCTCATGGTGAGGCCTGACAAGGCGACTAGATTTGCCCTCATTGCTGAGAGGCGTCTTGCTACCTTTGGATGCACTTGCTTGTCTTCTTGTCCGGCAGGCAGTGGTATTGGAGTGGAACGATGTCGACGAAACAAACCTTGGCCTTAAGCAGAACCCAGTTCCGGCTAATCTGCTTTGCGTTCATCGCCAATTTGGTATTCATCCCCTCCATTTCCACCCATGTCATGCAAGGCACGTGGGGCGGGCATGCCGCCATGAATCACCTACCGGATTCCGTGGTGTCTTTACTCGGGTTCAGTGTTGAATCGTATACGTTGATTGCTTGGCATGCGGCCGCCGCCTTGGCGCTTGCAGCCGCCATGTTTGCTCAATTCGTCTTGGCGCATCGCGAGGTGCGGTCGGCAAGAGCCGTAGCGGTTCACAGGGTTCTCGGGCCGCTTATTCTCGGCACATTGTTGCCCGTATTTCTCTTTTTTGCCTTGGCGTTGAGCTTGGCTGTCATCCACACGCCGTTCAATCACGTCATGTTTACCGTGCTGCCGGTCATGATTTTCTACGCTGTCGTCCGTGCGCTTATGGGGCTTTGGCATGGCGACCAGGTTCTGCACGCCGATTCGATGTTTCTGGCCTTCATGCTGCTGGAGTCGGCGCCGGTCTATCGCATCGTCATGTTCTTTTTTCTGTGGTTAGGTGGGCCGGTGCTCGCACCTAACGGTGAACCGGTCGACGGCGGCGCGCTATTTCGCACCTTGATCGTGCTTGCGTTGCTGACGTTCGGCTATTGGTCGGCCGGTCGGTTGCGCCGTAACCTGTTGCCGTTGGTGCTGATTGGCTCTGTCTTGGCGCTCTCACTAGTATTTCTGCCGTGGTCGCTCGCTGGCGCCCCCAGTCGTTGACGGTTTAGTTCAAAGCCTGATTTTCGCCGGATCGATGTCGAAGGCAGATTTCGTGCGGAAATGCAGTTCACTGCGCCGGTAGTCAATCACCAGCGCATCGACCACGCCGAGCACGTCCATGCCAATGAGTAGCGCCGGTTCGTCGGTCAGACGCCAGTACTCGAAGATTTGCAGGTCCGTGAACATGATTTCGGCATTTTTCACCAGCAGTCTTCCCGCCGAGATGCTCGGCACGCGAACACGCGTTGCGTGCTGTAGTTCTTCGGTCACCCCGATGACGCCTGAGTCGAACACATCCTGCGGGTCTTTACGGCGCGCCAGCGCCTGACGCAGCGCGAGATTGCCGACCGTCGCCTGTGACCCCGTATCGATCAGCGCGATGGTACGGATGGGGCCGACCATCACCATCGCACGCATGCCCCGATTGTTCGCGTACTTGAAGGGAACCACCGAAAACCCGGGCGGTGCCGGCTTGCCGTGCGAACGGGCGATGCTTATTCGGTCCTTGCTAAATTCGATGGCGATGCGTTTGTCCTTTAGCCCTTCGCCGCCGAGGACGCCATCCGCACCCCCGAAGACGTCCGGCACAATCGGCAAGGTGACGTTTTCGATTAAGAGATCACCGACTGCCAGCGTCTTGGCGTGTGCTGCTTGCACGGTGCGAGTGCCCGTGACACCGCGCAGTCGAATGGGTTTCGGTTCGAGTGGGAGCCTGGCGTCATCGACCACGCGCTGCATGATGGCCGAGCGGGTGGCGCCCGTGTCGAGCACCAAGCGATACGGGCCCTTGCCGTTGATCATGACCGGCGCCCAGATGCGCCCGATGTGGTCGCGTGTGGTGGGCGCGACATAGCGCGGTTCTGGTGCGGAGACGACTACCTCTTCGACCCGCGAAGGCGGCGTGGCAGCTGGCTGGGTTGGAATTGCCGCCACGGGTGGGGAGGGCGTCTGGGCAAGCGCGCTGAAGGGCAGCAACATCAACCCTACTAAAGCCACAAAACGCAGTGCACTCCGGTAGCGAGCGGCAATGGGGCACACTGCGTTTTGGAGCAGTGACGGCGAGGTGGCAGGGCGGCGTGACATGGCTGGCAATTGGCCTTCGGAATGGGGAGCCATTGTGCGCCGGACGATGGCAAAGCCCAAACCCGAACAGATCGGGCTGATCTTCGCGTGCGGTGCCCTGTTTCAGGTTGTCTCGTGACGACGCCACACGTAGTCGAACACCAAGGCACCAACCAAACCATGGGTTCCGTACAGTGACACGCTTTCCAGATAGAGGAGCCAGGCGGCGAGGGTAGGTCTCCCATTCACGGTGAACTCCCGGAACTCGCCGTGCCAGGTGGCTGAAAACGAGCCGCCGTCTTGATGTACGGGCCATAAAAGCAAGGCAGCGCCCAGACTGCCGATGAAAAATCCTGCAAGGGCCATGTTCAGGCGGGTAAGCCTTGCTGTACGGTGCAACGCCCAGAAGGTGGGTAAGCCAAGAAACAGCAGATGAACTCCAGCGATGAACAAAATGATAAGCGAGAGCATCAAGAGTTCGGCCAACGGAACCTTCTCCCCGACCCAGAGGTAGAGCAGCCCGACCCAGCCAGCAAAAAGCACCGGCTGAATGGCGAGCGCGCAGAGACAGGCGAGCAGCAGGCGTTTAGATAGAGCCATGGCGTGTAGGTGGGCGGAACTCATGGAAACTCAGCGCGATGCAAAATCTTCTCGCGAAATAATCTTTCCGGGAAGTGTTCTCTTGAGCCAGGCGGAGCGGGCGAGCGCTTTCATCGTGCGCAGGCACGATGTGGGCGCTACAGTGTACGCCGTTAACTGGGCAGCGGCCGTGCGGGCTGCCAGCGAGCCTGCGGGCCGCCAAGAGTCGACCTTGTTGCCCTTACGGGGCGGGGAAGCGCGGTGGGCTGCTGGCCTGCGCGGGTGGTAGTGGGCCATCGAGGCGGGTGGCTACCGCATCGAGGTGCTGTTCGGCGCTGGCGAAGACCGCCTCATAGAGGCGTCGGCACAGCGCATAGGCCGCATGGCCGGCCCATTCCGGTGGCAACAGGGCCCGCGGCAACCGCGGGTCGCGTAGATGGATGCGGCGGTAGTCGTGGATCAGCAGTGTGCGGGTGACGAAGGCGTGCGCAGGGTCTTGTGGTCCGTGGGTCGCAAGGTGGTCGGCGACCGGCTGAAAGGACGCGCCAAAACGCCGGTAACGCGTATCAAGGGCGGACAAGTCCCAACCACGAGCAATTAGCGCGGCGGCGTTGGCGCCAGCCACAAGGTCCGCGGCAAACACCAACACATTCGTCATGCCGTGTGTCGCCAGCGCCGCGACGGCATCGTCCGGTGCGACAGCGGGATGCACATAGACCCCCGGATCCAGCTCACCGAAGCCTTCCAGGCGCAGTAATTCGCGTAAGCGTTGCCGGTCACCCAGGGCAGCAGGGGGTAAGACCACCGTGGTCCAGCGTCCATCGCCAACCGGGACCGGGCCACCATAAATGCGGCCTGTGGCTTTCGCGAAGCGTTGTCGGCCGGTGGCGGACAGCGCGTATTCCGACAGGCGCCCCGATCGCCGGTACATTAACCAGTCATCGTCCACCAAGCGGCTGACGGAGGTACGCACCAGTCTATCGGTCAAGCCGAAGGGAGCCATGAGACGAATGAGACTGCCAAGGGTAATGGCGCCGCCGCGGGGTGCCAACGAGTCGCCGAACACCGTGACGATCAGCGAGCCGCCTCGCAGGGGCCGTTGCGCTTGGAAGGTGTTGCGCAGGGTGAGGACGGGATCGGTCATGGGCATGGGAGTCATCGTAGTCTGGCAGTAATTGTGACACTGAAAAACTTGTTAAGTCGAATAAGTCGTGTCACGATCGGCGCAAGGGGAGTCGCCTCACGCTGAGGTGTGGCCCAAAGTTCGCAACGGGGGGCGGGGATGTATACCCAAGGATTACTAGAGGCCCCGCCGAAGGCGGCAAGTGCGGTGGAGGATAGCGAGCGGATGGCGCACTTCCAGGCCCGCATTGATGCCGAGGAAAAAATTGAGCCGAAAGATTGGATGCCGGAGGCCTATCGGCAGACCTTAATCCGTCAGATCTCCCAACACGCCCACTCAGAAATCGTCGGCATGCTGCCTGAGGGCCACTGGATCTCGCGCGCGCCCTCGTTGCTACGCAAATCGATCCTGATCGCCAAAGTGCAAGACGAAGGTGGTCATGGCGCTTACCTATACAGCGCAGCCGAGACGCTCGGCATTGCGCGCAGCGAACTGATTGAGCAGTTACTGTCCGGGCGCGCCAAGTATTCGTCTATTTTCAATTACCCGACCCCGACCTGGGCGGATGTCGCGGCGATCGGTTGGTTGGTCGATGGCGCAGCGATCATGAATCAGGTTCCTTTATGCCGCTGCTCTTACGGGCCTTATGCGCGCGCCATGGTGCGAGTCTGCAAGGAAGAGAGTTTTCATCAACGGCAGGGGTACCACGCGATGCTGTCGCTAGCGCGTGGCACGCCGGCGCAACAGCGGATGGCGCAGGACGCGCTGAATCGTTGGTGGTGGCCCGCGCTCATGATGTTCGGTCCGCCGGACACCGCCTCGCAGCATACGGCGCTGTCGGTGCGCTGGAAAATCAAGCGCTTTACCAACGACGAACTGCGACAGAAGTTTGTCGACTTCACCGTGCCGCAGGCGCAGTTTTTGGGATTGACGGTCCCGGATGCGCAATTGCATCAGGACGAGGATGGCCACTACCAGACCGGGCCACTAGACTGGAGCGAATTCAATGCGGTGCTCAAGGGCAACGGTCCGTGCAATGCCGAGCGCATTGCGGAACGCCGCGAGGCCCATGCCGCGGGCGCTTGGGTCCGTGAGGCGGCCATCGCCCATGCGGCCAAGCGTGCCGCGCGTGCAGTCGCTTAAGGTCTACGGAGCCATTGCCATGACACTTCCCCAAGATTGGGCACTCTATGAAGTCTTCGTCCGTGCCAAGCGCGGGCTCGACCACAAACATGTCGGTAGTCTGCATGCCGCGGACGCGGCCATGGCTATCGAGCATGCACGCGATCTCTATACACGTCGGCAGGAAGGCGTGAGCCTGTGGGTCGTCAAATCGGCCGACATCGTCGCCTCCGCTCCAGAAGATGCGGCGGCGTTCTTCGACCCGGCCGAAGACAAAATCTATCGCCATCCCACCTTCTATGACATTCCCAAAGACGTGGAGACCTTGTGAACGCGGTGACCACTCCCGCCACTGCCCGTGAGTTAACGACCTACGTGTTGCGCCTCGCCGATACCTCTTTGGTGCTCGCGCAGCGACTCTCGGCGTGGATCGGTCACGGACCGGCGATTGAAGAAGATCTGGGTTGTGCGAATATCTCGCTCGACCTACTCGGACAAGCGCGACTACTCTACGCTTATGCCGGTGAACTCGAAGGCGCCGGGCGCACCGAAGACGACTTCGCATACTTGCGCGAGGAATGTGACTTTCTCAATGCCACGATGGCAGAACTGCCGAATGGCGATTTTGGCCAGACCATCGTGCGGCAGTGTTTGCTGGACCTGTGGCGGCTCGAACTGTTCGAACAGTTAACGCAGTCCACGGATATGCGGCTGGCGCAGATTGCCGCGAAAGCGGTCAAGGAAATCCGTTACCACGGTCGCTACAGCAGTGGTTGGCTGGTCCGTCTCGGGGATGGCACAGACGAAAGCCACCAGCGGGTGGCCACCGCGCTGGTCATGCTCTGGCCCTATGTCGCTGAGTGGTTCGCTGAAGATGCGCTTGAGCAGGCGCTGGCGGAGCGCGGCGTGGTGCCCTCGGTTGCCGCGGTGCAGGCCGGCTTTGAAGCGCGCTTAGCGCCGATCCTCCGTGCGGCGACTTTGACCCGACCGAGCAACGTGGACTATCGCTGGTTTGGCAAGCGCGCGCAGCACAGCGAGCACCTCAGCCATCTCCTGGCGGAGCTGCAGTCCTTGCATCGGGCACACCCTGGGGCGCAGTGGTGACGGCACTGGCCAGTCCTGAGGCATCGGCCGTGTGGGCGGTGCTGCGTACGGTGCCCGATCCTGAGATTCCGGTGCTTTCTTTATTAGACCTCGGCGTGATCCGCGAGGTGTCGGTGCAGGGGCGGCACGTGGTGGTCGGCATTACGCCGACCTATTCCGGTTGCCCGGCGACGGCGGTGATCAAAAGCGATGTGGCCGCGGCGCTGCAACTGGCCGGCTACGTGGCGCAGGTGCACGACGTTCTGTCGCCGCCGTGGAGCAGTGCGTGGATCACCCTAGAGGGTTGCGAGAAATTGCGCGCCTATGGCATTGCACCGCCCGAGTTCCCCGTCGGTCGTGTCGCCGCCTTGCTCGAGGAGGCGGTCGCGCCGGCCTGCCCGCGCTGCGCCAGTCGCCAGACGGAGTTGCTCTCGGAGTTTGGCTCGACGCCGTGTAAAGCGCTGCATCGCTGCTGCGCCTGCCAAGAACCCTTCGATCGCTTCAAGTGCCTTTGAGAGCTGCGGTGCTGACCTACCATCCATTGACACTCATCCGCCGTGAGCCACTCGCTGAGGCCGCTGTGCTGTTGGAGTTCCAACTGCCGGCCGCGCTGGCTCCCTGGTTTCAATTTGAGGGTGGACAACACTTGCCAGTGCGCGCCGTCCTGGCGGGCCAAGACGTACGACGCACGTACTCGATCGTGGACCGCGGCCACGACTCGTTGGTCTTGGGCGTGCGTGTGCAAGGGGTGATGTCGCAGCACTTGGCGGCACTTCCCGTGGGCGCAACGATAGAGGTCATGCCCCCGACCGGTCGCTTCCGCGCAGTCATCGATGCCACGCGGCCGCGCTCGCATGTAGCCTTTGCCGCCGGCTCTGGCATCACGCCGGTGTTGGCGATCATCACGGCTGTCTTGGCAGCGGAGCCGGCGGCGCGGGTAGCGCTCTATTACGGCAACCAAACGCTGTCGCGCACCATGTTTGCTGAGGCGTTGCTGGCCTTGAAAAATCGCTATCTGGGCCGCTTCACGTTGCACTTTCTGATGAGCCAGGAGCAGCAAGAGCTGGAACGCCACGAAGGCCGGATCGACGCGGCAATGGTGCGCCGCGTGCTTGCCAGTGATCTGGATAGCGTGACGGTCGATGAATGGTATGTGTGTGGTCCTGACAGCATGCTCGCGGATCTGACCGGCGCCTTGAAAGAAAGCGGCGTGCCGGGGCGCATCCACGCCGAGCGGTTCGGTAGTCGTGCGCGGGCACGTCCAGCGCCGGCACCTCTGCTCGTGACCGATGCGCAGGTGGTAGCGGTGACGGTCACCATGGACGGGCGCGAGCGGCACTTTTTGATGGACCGACAGCAGTCGGTGCTGGCGGCGGCCGAAGCCGCCGGACTGCGCCTGCCGTTCTCCTGCCGGGCGGGTATTTGCTCAACCTGTCGTACCCGGGTGGTGGCGGGTGCGGTGGCAATGGAGCGCAATCAGGCGCTGGAGGACTGGGAGGTCGCAGCCGGCTATGTGTTGTGCTGCCAGGCCAGACCTACGACCGACAAGATTCACCTCACCTACGATGACATTTAAGGCTCTCCGATGACCTACACCTCGATTCTGTACAGCTGCGTCGATGGCATTGCGCGGCTCACACTGCACCGGCCGGACAAACTCAATGCATTTACGGCGCAGATGCACGGCGAGGTGCGTGACGCTCTCGCACGCCTCGGCCCGGAGGGGGCGCGGGTGCTGGTGCTGACTGGCAGCGGGCGAGCCTTTTGTGCCGGTCAGGATCTCAGTGATCGTGCGGTGGCGCCGGGCGGCGCGCCGGTCGATCTGGGCGAGTCGATAGCGCGTGACTACGCGCCCTTGGTGCGAACGCTACGCGCGCTGCCGCTACCAGTGTTGGCCGCAGTCAACGGGGTTGCCGCTGGTGCGGGCGCCAACTTGGCGCTGGCCTGCGATGTGGTGGTGGCGGCGCGCTCGGCGGTCTTCGTGCAAGGGTTCAATAAACTAGGCCTCGTCCCCGATTGTGGTGGAACCTGGTTGTTGCCCCGACTGGTCGGTAATGCGCGCGCTTTGGGCTTGATGTTGCTCGGTGACAAGGTGAGCGGCGAACAAGCCGCAGCGTGGGGATTGATTTGGCAATGTGTGGATGATGCGCTGCTGGCTGAGACGGTCGATGCTCTCGCGCAACGGTTGGCCCAAGGTCCCACGAGAGGACTGGCGCGTACCAAAGAAGCGATCTACGGCGGCT
Organism: uncultured Pseudomonadota bacterium; assembly: GCA_903858165.1. Taxonomy (GTDB): domain Bacteria; phylum Pseudomonadota; class Gammaproteobacteria; order Steroidobacterales; family Steroidobacteraceae; genus CAIOHZ01. The sequence continues at coordinate 79,457 of CAIOHZ010000223.1, read as the reverse complement.
GGCAACACAGCCTGTCCGAGCAACTCGATGTCGAGCGCGATTTGCAACAAGAACTCGGTCGCTCGGCCGACTATGCGGAAGGCGTTGCCGCGTTCCGTGACAAGCGCATCCCGCAATTTACCGGCCGTTAACTCGGCGCACGACGAGGAGGGGATATGTCAGACGATTCACCAGATCGCACCCAGCGTACGGGCGCTCCCAGGTTGATTGGCGCGGTTTGCGCTCTGCACCGGCGAGATCGCCGGTGAGCGCGCGCCCACTGGAAAGTTATATCGCGGGCCGCTGGTGGCGCGCGCCCGGCGAGGGCGTGGTGTTGCGCGACGCCAGTACCTTCGAGGGCGTGGCAACCGTCGTGAGTGAGGGCCTCGATACGGAGGCGCTGTTACGGTACGCCCGTCACGTGGGCGGCCCGGCCTTGCGACGGCTCACCTTCACCGAGCGGGCGGCGGCCTTGCGTAGCGTCGGTAAGCGCCTGCTGGAACTGAAAGAGGCCTTTTACGCGCAGTCCTGGGCGACAGGCGCTACCCGCGCGGATGCGTGGGTGGATATCGAAGGGGGAATTGGGACTTTGCTCACCTACGCGAGCCGTGGTGGGCGCGATTTGCCGAATGCCCGCGTGCTACTCGACGGTGAAGTCGAGCGCTTGTCCAAACAGGGCACCTTTGTGGCGCAGCACGTGCATTTGCCCTTCGAAGGGGCAGCGATCCACATCAACGCATTCAATTTTCCAGTCTGGGGACTCTTGGAAAAACTGGCGCCGGCAATCTTGGCCGGCATGCCCGTGATTGTGAAGCCGGCCACCGCCACGTCCTATCTGACCGAGGCAGTGGTGCGCCAGATCATTGCGCTGGACATCTTGCCGGCGGGAGCTTTGCAACTCGTGGTGGGCTCGGTGGGAGATTTGTTTTCCCATCTGACCTGCCAGGACGTGGTGTCGTTCACGGGTTCTGCTGCCACGGCTATGCGTTTGCGGACCCATCCACGCGTGGTCTCCGAATCCGTACGCTTCTTGGCTGAAACTGATTCGTTGAACTGCGCACTGCTCGGACCGGATGCGCAACCGGGCACACCAGAATTTGAGTTGTTAGTGCGCGAGGTGGTGCGCGAGATGACAGCGAAGGCGGGGCAAAAATGTACCGCCATTCGCAAAGTCATCGTCCCGGAGGCGTTGGCGGAACCGATCGCCGCGGCAATTGCGGCGCGTCTGGCGACGATCACGGTTGGCGACCCGAGAGACGCGGGCGTGCGTATGGGTCCGCTGGCGACGCTGGCGCAACGGACGGATGTATTGGCGGCCCTGCAGGCGCTGCGCGCCGAAGCGGAGGTGGTCGCCGGCGATGTAGAGGCAGAACGTGGTGCCACCGGTCAGCGCGCGCTGGGCGCGTTCATGTCGCCCGTGCTGCTGCGCAGCGTTGATGCCGCGCGTGCGCAGGTGGTGCATACCGTGGAGGCCTTCGGCCCAGTCGCGACGCTCTTGCCCTATCGCGACTTGAGCGAAGCGGTGACCTGGGCCCGGCGGGGCGAGGGCAGTTTGGTCAGTTCGGTATTCACGGCGGATGATGCCGTGGCTGAAGAACTGGTGTTGGGTCTGGCGCCTTACCACGGGCGCTTGTTGGTGGTGAATCGTCACTGTGCGGCGGAGTCCACCGGCCATGGCTCGCCCTTAGCCACCCTCGTACATGGGGGGCCGGGTCGCGCCGGGGGCTCTGAGGAGATGGGCGGCATGCGCGGCCTCTTGCATTACATGCAGCGCACCGCCATCCAAGGATCCCCCGAGACCTTGAGTCGCATCGGTGGGCGCTTCATTCGCGGAGCGACCACCCGTTCGCCGCGCGCGCACCCATTCCGCCTCCCGTTCTTTGAACTGGCGTTGGGCGATAGCTTCGAATCCGCAGAACGGGAAATCACGGTGGCCGATATTGAAGCCTTCGCGGCGCTATCGGGAGACCAGTTTTACGCGCATATGTCGGAAACTGAAGCGGCTCGCAATCCGCTGTTCGGTGGCCGAGTGGCGCATGGATATTTCTTGATTAGCGCCGCGGCAGGCTTGTTTGTCGACCCCGACTACGGCCCGGTGCTGGGCAATTATGGGCTCGAGGCGTTGCGCTTCGTTAAACCCGTGAAGCCCGGCGATAGCATCCGGGTTCGCATCGCGTGTAAACAAAAGTCGCTGCGACCGGAAAAGGGTTGGGGCGAGGTGCGCTGGGACACTGAGATCAGCAATCAGGACGGCGAGACGGTCGCCGCCTACGAGGTGCTGACGATGGTGAGCATCCATTCCATACCCGACCAAGCGGGCGGCACCGACTCCCTAGGCGGTTGACCGAGAAGGGGTATCAGGTAGCTGTAGACCAGAGCTGGCGCATGGCATGCTGCATGGCGGGTGCTGTCTCGCCGGGTGGTAAGCGTTGTCCGGCCACCCAAGTGCTGACAAAGGGCTGGCTGCCAGCGGCAAAGACGACGGCATCTAGCAAGTGGCTGTCGGGTATACCTATCAACGCCGCATCGGCGGTGTTCAACACCAGCAGGTCCGCCCGGGCACCCACGGCCAGACCGCTGGCGTTCCAGCCGGCCGCGGCAGCGCCGCCGCTCAACAGGCGCTGGAACAAACGCGCTGCCGTGGCGCTGTGGCCGTCGCTGTCTGCGGCTACGTTGCGTTGGCGCAGGGCCAGGCGCTGGCCATACTCGAGCCATCGCAGCTCTTCGGTCCAGTGGCGGGTGACTTGGCTGTCGCTGCCCACGGATAGCGGCGTGCTACTGGCCAGCCAGGCGGGCAGGTCGCACCGGCCGTCGCCCAAGTTGGCTTCGGTGCTAGGGCAGAGGACCACACCGGCGCCACTGGCCGCCACTGCCTGAATTTCCTCCGCTGTGGCGTGGGTGGCGTGTACCAGTTGCCAGCGCGCATCCAGTGGCAGCTCGCGGGCCAGCCACGCGATGGGTCGGGCGCCCGTGCTGGCCAGACAGTCGGTTACTTCGCTAGTTTGCTCGGCGATGTGGATGTGGATGGGGCCGGGGTCGCCCTGCAGCAAACGCGTTAGCTCTAGCAGCGACGCCGGCGTGGCCGCACGCAAGGAGTGGATGGCCACGCCAGCGTCCACGTGGGGCAATCGCCAAGAGCGCACCGCGTCGCGCAGGCGCAGCACGCGGGCCACGTCGGTGGCAAAGCGGCGTTGGTCGTGGCGCAGTGCTGCTTGAGCAAAGCCGGCGCGTTCGTAGAGCACCGGCAGCAAGGTCAAGCCCATGCCGGTGTCCACCGCGGCCTGTGCCAGCGCGCGGCTCATGGTGGCCTCGTCGGCATAGGGCTGGCCGCTTTCGCGGTGGTGCAGGTAGTGGAATTCGCAGGTGTGCGTGTAGCCGCCGGCCAGCAGCTCGGTGTAAAGGTGCACGGCCAGGGCGTGCAGCTGTTCGGGTGTGATGCGCAGCGCCACGCCGTACATGCGGTCGCGCCAGCTCCAGAAGTCGTCTTGCGCGCTGTCGCGGCGTTCTGCTAGACCAACAAAGGCGCGCTGGAAGGCGTGGCTGTGAGCGTTGACCAAGGCGGGCAGGGCAGGGCCCGACAAGCGCTGGGCGTGCGCGGGAGCCGGTGCGTGGGTCTGAATACTGGACCAACGGCCTGCGCTGTCCACCGTCATCAACACCTCGCTCGCCCAGGCGCCTTGCACCCAGGCCCGTGGTGCCCACAAGGTGTGGCTCATGGTTGCCAGTCCAGCAAGGTCTGCACCATGCGGCGCAGCAAGGGTGAAATCTGTGCAGCACGCGCGTCGTGCCAGCGGTAGGGTGGTGCCTCGTGCATATAAGCGCGCCAGCACAGCTCGAGCTGCACCGCATGTACGCCTTGCTGAGGTTGGCCATAGTGGCGGGTGATGTGGCCGCCCTTGAAGCGCCCGTCCACCACGTGGCTGTAGTCGGACTGCGCCGTAAACACCGCGGCCACTGCGTCGCGCAGACTGGGCGCGCAGCTGCTGCCATTAGCGCAGCCCAGGTTCAGGTGTGGCAGCGTGCCGGCAAAGAGCCAGGGCAATTCGCTCTTAATGCTGTGCGCGTCTAACAGCACTGCGTGGCCGTGGATGGACTTGAGCTGCGCCAGTTGCTCACGCAGCGCGTCGTGGTAGGGCTGCCAATAAGTAGCCACCCGCTGGGCTATCTCGGTGGGCGTTGGCGCCATGCCGTCGCGGTATAGCGGGTCGCCAGTGAAGTGGCGCGTTGGGCACAGCTCGGTGTGGTTCTGCCCGGGGTACAGTGGTGCGTTATCGCTGGAGCGGTTGAGGTCTACCACGTAGCGGCTATAGCGCGGCACCACGAGGCTGGCGCCCAGCTCTTGCGCAAAGCTGTACAGGCGATCCAGAAACCAGTCGGTGTCTTCGGCCTGCAGCGCGCGTTCAGTGTAGCGCCCTTGCAGCTCGTCCGGGATGGCACTGCCCACGTGGGGCAAGCTGATCAACAGCGGTGTGTGGCCAGGCTGCAGGGTGTAGACGTGGTGGCGGTTCATGCGGTGGGCCTGGGTGTGCCGGCGAAGACAACGCAGTGGCAGGGGTTGTGGCCAAAGCGGTAGGCCAGTTCGCGTGGGTGTTCAGCGTCCCAGATAACAAAGTCCGCGCGCTGGCCCGCGGCCAGGGTGCCGCGGTCCGTCAAGCCCAAAGCCCTGGCGGCGTGCAGCGTGATGCCGTGCCAGGCTTCTTCGGGCGTCAGGCGAAACAGCGTGCAGGCCATGTTCAGCATCAGCAACAAGCTCAAGGCCGGTGATGAACCCGGATTATGGTCGGTGGCGATGGCGATAGGGACACCCGCGTCGCGCAGCGCCTGCACTGGCGGTAGCTGGGTTTCACGCAAGAAGTAGTAGGCGCCCGGCAGCAGCATGGCCACGCTGCCGTGTTGGCGCATGGCGGCGATGCCGCTGGGTGATAAGTGCTCCAGGTGGTCGCAGCTGAGTGCGCCATAGGCCGCGGCCAGTGCCGCACCGCCCTGGTCGCTGAGTTGTTCGGCGTGCAGCTTGACGGGCAGGCCCAAGCTTGTTGCAGTTTGAAAGAGGCGCTCGGTTTGCGCCGGGCTGAACCCGATGTGGTCGCAGAAGGCATCCACCGCATCGACCAGACCGGCGGCGTGTTGTGCCGCTAGCCAAGTGCAGGCGTCTTCGATGTAGGCGTCGGCGCGGCCGGTGTACTCGGGCGGCAGCGCGTGGGCCGCCAAGGACGTGGTGCGAACGCTCACCGGCAACTCGCGCCCGATGCGGCGCGCCACGCCTAGGCAGCGCGCTTCGTGCTCGGCGCTCAGGCCGTAGCCGGACTTAATTTCCAGCGTGGTGACGCCTTCCTTCATCAGTGCCCGGGCGCGCCCGGCGGCGCTGGCAAACAGGCTGTCGTCGCTGGCAGCGCGCGTGGCGGACACGGTGCTGCGAATACCACCGCCGGCACGCGCAATCTCCTCGTAGCTGGCACCCTGCAGGCGCAGCTCGAACTCGGCCGCACGGTCGCCGCCATAGACCAGATGGGTGTGGGCGTCGATCAGGCCCGGCGTAACCAGTGCGCCTTGCAGATCCTGTTCGGCATTGGGCTGCAGTGTGCGCGGCAACTCGGCGTCAGCGCCCAGCCACACGATACGCTCGCCTTGCGTGACCACGGCACCGTCGTCCACCCAGCCCCAGGCGCTGCCGGGTGCCATGGTGGCCAGTCGAGCGTGGCGCCACACGACGGTTGCGGCTACTGGGGTGTTCACGACGGGCGTGCCGTGAATTGCAGCCACCAAGCACCGTGGGCGACCGGTTGGCCAGTGGCGGCCGTGGGCGCAGGCGTCAGACGCCAACGTTGCAGGGACGCCTGCTCGCTGTAGGCCAAGGTGTGGGCTGGCAGGTTCAAGCCGGGTCCGTCGTCCACTTGCAGCGTGGCCGCAGTGGCGGTGTACACCGCCCGCAGCGCAGCGCTGCTGGCCCAGTCTTCCTGCGCCTGCACCGTGAACATGTCCGCGTGGCCCGCGGCGTTTTGCGCCATCAGGTTGAGGTCTTGCGTGGCGCCGCCCAGCAACCCGCATTGCGGCGCTGATGCACCGTCAAAACGCAGTGGTGCACTGCCCATGCTGAGCCGCACGCGCCGGTTGGCAAAATGCAGCACCATGCCTTCACCTTGCACCACGGCAATCCAGCGTTCGACCCCCGCGTAGGAACTGAACGGCCCGTGGCTTTCGATGCGGGCCACGCTGATGCGGCATTGCCAGTCAGCACCCGGTGGCCAGGCCAGCAACTCGCAGGTGCTGCCGCCGCCGTTGCGCCAAGGCTGGGGTAGCACGTCTTGCCGCTGCACGGTGTGGATCATGGTTGGAACTCGCCATGCAAGCTGTAGCGGTTGCCGGGGTGGACCAGTCGCGCGATGGTGATGGGGGCTTCACGGGTGAAGGTGCGCCGCACCAGGATCAGGCAGGCGGTGTCTGCAGCTACGCCCAGCAGCCGCGCCTCTTGTCGCGTGGCCTGAGCTGCTTCGATGCTGTACTGCGCGCGCCATAAAGCGGTGGTCCGGAAGAGTTCGTGCGTGGGCGTGATGCGGGTGAAGTCGGCCTGTAGGTAGCGTGGCGCCACGGCTGGGTTCACATAGCGGTCTTCGCACTGCAAGGGCACGCCGTTTTCCAGGTGCACGATCAAGGTGTGGAAGACCGCGCTGCCCGGTGCGACCTCGAGTTGCGGGGCCAGTTCGATGCTGGCAGGCTCGCTGCGCTGCAGGTGGACGCGCGACTCGTGGTGGTGGCCGCGACCTACGATCTCTTCGTGCAGGTCGACGATTGTCAAGGTGCTGCTCACCTTGTGCAACTGCGCCGCAAACGTGCCCACGCCCTGAATGCGCTCCACCAGACCTTCAGCCTGCAGTTCGCGCAGCGCGCGGTTGACCGTCATGCGGCTCACACCAAACTGCGCCACCAGTTCCGCTTCTGAAGGCATCAGCGCGCCAGACGGCCACTGGTCAGCAGCCAGACCGTCTTTCAGGTGCTGCTTGACACGGGTGTAGGGCGCACCCGGGCCCGTGCCGCTGGTGCTGGCAGCGCGAGGGGTGGCCGCTGCCCGGGGCGGAGTCATACGCGGGGAAACCATCCGACTATGCTACTTGCATAGAGTTGTCTAGACAAGTAGAGTCAAGCCCTGAAATCCCTGAGAACACCTCATGACCGATCACTCCGCCATTCGCCCACTGGCCAAGACGCCGGCCCAGCCGCACCCCGTGCGCGCACCGCGTGGCAGCACCCTCACCTGTGCCAACTGGCTGATCGAAGCGGCCTACCGTATGCTGCAAAACAACCTCGACCCCGAAGTTGCCGAAAACCCCGACGCACTGGTGGTCTACGGCGGCATCGGCAAGGCGGCGCGCAATTGGGAATGTTATGAGGCCATCCTCGAGTCCCTGCGTCGCCTGCGGCCCGACGAGACCCTGCTCATCCAAAGCGGCAAGCCGGTGGGCGTGTTCCGCACCCACGAAGGCGCGCCGCGTGTCCTGCTGGCCAACAGCAACCTGGTGCCCAAGTGGGCCACCTGGGAACACTTCAGCGAGCTGGACCGCAAGGGCTTGATGATGTACGGCCAGATGACGGCCGGCAGCTGGATCTACATCGGCAGCCAGGGCATTGTGCAGGGCACGTTTGAGACCTTGGTCGAGGCCGGCAAGCAGCACTACCACGGCAGCTGGGCGGGGCGCTGGGTGCTCACCGCCGGCCTGGGCGGCATGGGTGGCGCACAGCCCCTGGCTGCCACCTTTGCCGGTGCCTGCAGCCTGAACATCGAGTGCCAGCAAAGCCGTATCGACTTTCGCCTGCGCAGCAAGTACGTGGACGAACAAGCCACCAGCCTGGACGACGCCCTGGCCCGCCTTCAGCGTTACACTGCCGACAAACAAGCCATTAGCATCGCGCTGCTGGGCAACGCGGCTGAACTGTTGCCCGAGATGGTGCGCCGTGGTGTGCGGCCCGACTTCGTCACCGACCAGACCAGTGCCCACGACCTGGTCAACGGCTACCTGCCCGCTGGCTGGTCCGTGGCGCGTTGGCGTGCGGCGCAGGCCGACACCAGCCAGCACGCGGAACTGCGTCAGGCCGCTGCTCAGAGCTGCGCGGTGCACGTGCAGGCCATGCTCGACTTCCAGGCCGCGGGGGTGCCCACGGTGGACTACGGCAACAATATCCGTCAGGTGGCGTTTGACGCCGGCGTGAAAAACGCCTTCAACTTTCCCGGTTTTGTGCCCGCCTATGTGCGGCCGCTGTTTTGCCGCGGCAAGGGCCCTTTCCGCTGGGTGGCACTCAGTGGCGACCCGGAAGACATCCGCAAGACCGACGCCAAGATGAAAGAGCTGTTCCCGGCCGATGCGCCCCTGCACCGCTGGCTCGACATGGCCGGTGAGCGCATCGCCTTCCAAGGCCTGCCTGCACGCATCTGCTGGATCGGCCTGGGCGAGCGCCACCGCGCGGGCCTGGCGTTCAATGAAATGGTCAAGAGCGGCGAGCTCAAGGCCCCCATCGTCATCGGCCGCGACCACCTAGACAGCGGCAGCGTGGCCAGCCCCAACCGCGAAACCGAAAGCATGCGGGATGGCAGCGACGCCGTCAGCGACTGGCCCTTGCTCAACGCCTTGCTCAACACCGCCAGCGGCGCCACCTGGGTCAGTTTGCACCACGGCGGTGGTGTGGGCATGGGCTACAGCCAGCACAGCGGCGTGGTGATCGTGTGTGACGGCACCGCTGAGGCCGCCCGGCGTATTGAACGTGTGCTGTGGAACGACCCTGGCACGGGCGTGATGCGCCATGCCGATGCCGGCTACGACGTCGCCGTGGCTTGCGCGCAGGAGCAAGGCCTGAACCTGCCCATGATCCACCGCGGCCACGCTGGAAAGATCGCCTGATGCTGCTGCGCCCCGCCCACATCACGCTGGACGAGCTGCACGCCATCCACGCGGGGTGTGAATCTTTGGTGATGGACCCGCAGGCCCTGCCCGGCATCGAGGCCAGTGCCGCCGTGGTACGCCGTGCGGCCGAAGGGTCCGTGCCGGTCTACGGTGTTAATACCGGCTTTGGCAAGCTGGCCAGCACGCGCATCAGTGAAACTGACCTGGCCACGCTGCAGCTCAACCTCATCCGCAGCCACAGCGTGGGCGTGGGCGAGCCTCTGGCACCGGCTGTGGTGCGCTTGATGCTGGCCATCAAGGCCGCCAGCCTGGCGCGTGGGCACAGTGGGGTGCGGCCGGTGGTTATCGACACGCTGCTGGCGGTGCACAACGCCGGGCTCATTCCCTATGTGCCCTCGCAAGGCTCGGTGGGAGCCAGCGGCGACCTAGCGCCCTTGTCACACCTGACCTTGGCACTGCTGGGCGAAGGGGACTTCTTGGTGGACGGCCAACGCCAGCCCGCTGCGGCAGCGCTGCTGGCCAAGAAGATTGCGCCCCTGCAGCTGCAAGCCAAAGAGGGCTTGGCGTTGATCAACGGCACGCAGACCAGCACCGCGCTGGCGCTGCATGCGCTGTTCAGTTTTGAGCCGGTGCTGGAGTCGGCCTTGGTCATAGGTGCGTTGACGGTGGACGCCGCACGCGGCAGCGACGGCCCGTTTGATCCGCGCATCCACGCGCTGCGTGGCCAGCCTGGCCAGATCGACGTGGCCCAGTACTACCGCGCCTTGCTGCAAGGCAGCGCCATTCGCGCCAGCCACGAAGAAGGCGACGACCGGGTACAAGACCCTTATTGCCTGCGCTGCCAACCGCAGGTGGTGGGCGCCTGCCTAGATCAGCTGCGGCACGCCGCACTGGTGTTGCTACGCGAAGCCAATGCGGTCACCGATAACCCACTGGTCTTTGCTGAGGACGGCGCCATGATTTCCGGCGGCAACTTCCACGCCGAGCCCGTGGCGCTGGCGGCCGACGCCATGGCCTGCGCCATTGCCGAAGTGGGCGCCATCGCCGAGCGGCGCATTGCGATGCTGATTGACAGCGGCGTCTCGCGCCTGCCGCCCTTCCTGACGCCCAACGCCGGCCTGAACAGCGGTTTCATGATCGCGCACGTGACGGCCGCTGCACTGGCCAGCGAGAACAAAAGCCTGGCACACCCGGCCAGCGTGGACAGCCTGCCCACCAGCGCCAACCAGGAAGACCACGTCAGCATGGCCACCTTCGCCGCACGCCGGCTGCAGGCCATGATCGCCAACGTGGCGTACATCCTGAGCATTGAACTGCTGGCTGCGGCGCAGGGCATCGACTTCCTGCGGCCGCTGCAAAGCTCACCTGCGCTGGAACAGGTGCACGCCTTGTTGCGCGCACAGTGCCCCAGCATGATGGAAGACCGTTATCTGGCGCCCGACATTGAAGCTGCCAGCAGCCTGGTGCGCGGTGGTGAACTGGCCCACATCTTGCGCACCCTGCCGGCACTGCCGGCGCTGTGGATACCAGTCTGAGCCGCCGGCACCACGTTTCGCCTAGTCGACCCTGCGGGCTCCGCAGTGCTTAAGACTCCACCGTCCCAGCCACCTTGCGCTTTAACGCCAACAGGGGTGCCGAAGACTGGAGGAAATGCGCGGGAGGGTTTTCGGCGCATAGGGCGCGGTACCAAAGCAACGAGACCACTTCCACTGCGTGCTCGGCGGATCCAGCAAGGCGTTCAAGATCCGACTGACGATGCACCGCTTGTGTCGCATAGAGCAACTGGTCGAGCATATTGCCGACGAGGTAAATAGTCAGACCGATCAGATCATCGCCCACTTTCTTGGTCTGCAACTCATGCTCGATCATCGCACGCACGTGGTTTGCTAAAAACATCGTGTGGCGCTCCCAGATGGCGGCAACCTCCGGGATGGTGTCCGCGAGTTGCGTCAGGCTGCGTTGCAAGCCGATGTTTTCCTGGAATACGGCGGCTACCCACCCAACAAACGTCCGGAGATTTTCGAACAAGTGTTGGTCGCGCTCGATGACCGGCGCCAGCCGCGCCTGTAATTTCACAAAATCCGCCAAAATCGACAGCGTAATCGCTTGTTTGGAATCGAAGTGCAGGTAGAAGGTGCCCTTCGCCAACTTCGCTTTGGTGCAGATTTCCTCAATCGTCATGGCATGAAAGCCGGGACTCTCGAGTAGCGAGATGGCAGCAATTTCGAGCTTGAGTGCAGAGGCTACCGGTCCCGTTGTGCTACGGGCCGTCATTTTGCCTTGCAGGTACCCCGCGAAATTAATAATCAAGGACATGGTAATCAGGCTGATGAGTTCTGATCATCTGCTATTCAACAGCAGACGATGCTGAGTATATCGAGAATCCACTCAATCGACCGCTACATAATACACCGTCTCGCGCTCGAGCATGGGCCCGGCAATCTGGAAGCTGATGGGCTTGGCCGCGGCGTCGAACTTGAAAGTCACCAGAGTGGTTCCCTGAACGTTCAGGTTCATGGCTGGCCAGGTGAGTTGAAAGCGGTCGTGGTCGAGCAGCGTTAGTGGCATGGCCGCCAATGTACCCAACTGACAAGTCAGTACGCCATCCGCGGTGCTGCGGACCCTGGCGCTGCCCAGCAGCGGATTGGCGTAGGTTCCCGCGTACTGCGCGAGCGTTCTGGCGCTGCCGCTATCGCTCTGCGCGCTCGCTGCTGCGGGTTGCGGAGAATCTTCGACGTTAAGTTTCGCTTTCGTGAGCCACGCCGCATAGCGTTTCCCCCAATCCCGATTCGCACGCGACAACACGCGGTCAAAGATAAAATTTCGAATGGCCATGCGCGCCCTATCCGACTCGACATTCTCGAGGATGGCGATTCCAAATTTCCGATCAGGGATTAAAGCGATGAATGAGGCCATTCCATCAATGCCGCCTGAATGACTGAGGACTTTCTGCCCCTCATAATCACTGATGAACCACCCGAGGCCATAAGCCACGAAATTGGCATTCGGAAACGCCAGATCGTCGACTTGGCGTTCGTGCCTGATGAGCGTTTGGGGTCGCATGGCTTCTGCTAGGAAGTCTGCGCTGAGGATTTTTTTGCCGTCGATCGCGCCGCCATTCAGCAGAAATCGAATCCAGCGTCCCAAGTCCGCTGCGGAGGAATAAATGCCGCCAGAGGGCGCGGTGTTCTGGTACGCATAGTGCGGGACCTCCAGCAGGTCTGCGCCGGCGCGGATATAAGGGATGGCGATGTTACCTTGGCGGTGAAGGTCATTCAGCTGCACTGACGTGTCGCTCATGCCGATGGGCGCCAGTAATTCGGAGGACACAAACGCTTCCCAGCTCTTGCCCGTCTTCTCCGGGATGATGGCGCCGGCCACGACGTACATCAGGTTGTTGTAAATGAACTGCTCCCGTAGGGGGGCTTCCTGCGGGAGTGCTGCCATGCTAGCAATGAGCGTTGCTGCGCTCGCTTGGGGGTTCGTGTACCACAGCAGGTCCTCGGCAGCGGCGCCGGTTCGGTGGGCGAGTGCATCCCGTACGGTGGCGTAGCTCCCAACATAGGAGTCGGCCAGTTGGAATCCTGGCAAGGCCGTTGCCATTGGCTCATCCAAACGCACGGCGCCGCGATCCACGAGGATTCCAATGGCGGAGGCTGTAAAGGCCTTGGTCATGGAGGCAATGCCGAACAAGGTGTGCGCGTCGACGGGGGAGGGTTCGCCGCGTCGACGGTTGCCATAGCCCTTGGCCAGTAAAATCTGATCGTTCTCTACGATCACGATCGCCAGTCCGGGCACGTTCCCGTCCTTCATCACGGACTCAATCAAGGTATCAAGATCAGCCAATCGTGAGTCTTGAGCTACAGCCACGGTACTGAGCAGTACGCCGAGCAGTGCCCAGAGGCCAACGGATTTCTTCATGGTGCTGTCTCCTCCACGTGATACGCCTCTAACCGCTGTGCGGTAAATGCAGACCTAGCAAGTTGTCCTAACAGCCCGATCTCATAGTTGGAATAGACCGACAGCGTTCCCGACGTCCGCGCCGCGTAATCGGCAAACCCATACCCTTTGGTGAAGAGCACCCGATCGTTCTGTACGACCGAGATCACTAGGCCCGAAAACCGATGGGCAGCAAAGGCACCGTCGAACGTGGCGTCTGCCGAAGCTTCGACTTCCTGCGCGTCGAGCGGGTCTGCCCTGGCGGGCGATGGGGGGCAGGTGAGAGCGCCGGCCAGTAACAGGGCAATGACCGGACCGAACACTTTCGACGAGCGATTGCGCATGGAGACTGCCCGTCCGAGCAGAGACTGTAATGCCCGGATCATAGGTCAAAATGACTCTTCAGTCATCCGTTAGACCGGCGATGCCAGATTGGCAGGCCGAAGTAATGGTCAAAAAGCTTATTTACAAAGCAACCAAAGTAGGAATAGCATGGCAGAAATGACCGTATGGTCATTTTGTAACAGTCGCGCGAGAAGACGCAACAGAGTGGCGACCACCGCCTCACCGGTTTAGTAAATTAGGGGAGTAGTCTGTGCAATATTCGCATTCGCTGAAACTGCAAGTGTTTACGGTATTAACCATGGCTGTGGCGTCGGTCGCCAACGCCCAGCGACCTCCAACGGAGCTGGAGGAAATCGTAGTGACGGCGACTAAGCGGTCGGTGTCGCTGGCAGATGTGCCGTTATCGATGCAGGCCATCACGGGCGAGTCTTTGGAGCAGATAGGCGCCAGCCAGATCAATGACTACTACCGTCAGGTTCCAAATTTTGCGGTCGTCGATCGCGGTATCGGCATGCGACAGTATTCCATCCGCGGCATCTCATCAGGTCTGGCGACACAGGGCGCTGCCAGCGTCGGTGTCTATCTCGATGAAATGCCAGTGAGTTTTGGCAACTTCCAGCCGGACCCCCAGTTGTTTGACCTGCAACGTGTGGAGGTACTGCGTGGCCCGCAGGGAACCCTGTACGGAGAAGGGTCCATCGGCGGCACGCTCAGGATGATTTCCACCCCACCGGACGTGACGGGCTTCCACGCGAAGGTCGATACGAGTTATTCGGTGACGGAGAATGGTGGCGACGGTTACCAGTTGAACGGGATGCTGAATCTCCCGCTGGTCGAAAATGTGCTCGCGCTGCGCCTGACGGCGCTGAGGCATTCGAGCGCCGGCTATATTGACCGCATTGCGCGTCCTGGTGGCGTCAGCCTGGATCTGAATGCGCTCTTTGGGCTAGCTGCGGGCACTGTGCCCATTGTCAACACCGGTCCGTTGGCTGGCCAGAAAGACATTAATGGAGAGGAAGTCACGGCGGGTCGAGCCGCCGTGCGTTGGTTGCCGAACGACCACACGGAGGTTCAGCTCAACCTGCTCACGCAGCAGGCCAAGGCCAACGACCGCAATATCGAAGTGGCTGGCGTCGGCGATCTCATGACGAACACGATCATTCCAGAGAAAGTGAATGACCAGTTTGACCTGGCCAACCTGACCGTCAAGTTCACCCTTGAGGGCGCCGAGTTGATGTCCTCGTCGTCCTATTACAAGCGAACCCTTCGCCATGCGTTCGACACTAACGATCTAGGCGAGGGTGTCGTACCGGGGTTGCGGCTGCCGGGCAGTTCGACCGAGGACATCGATCGTCAAAACATCGTCAGCCAAGAAATTCGGCTCACGTCGACGAGCCAAGGCAAGCTGGAGTGGATCCTCGGTGGCTTCTTTGTGCGTAAAAACAACGGCTTTGATCAGATTCTCCAAGACAAGTCCTCCGCGTTTCTAGCGGTCGCCAATTTCTTCGGTGTGCCGGCGACGGATCCGCGGCAACTGCTGGATCAAACTGGCAGGAGCGAGGAAACTCAGTATGCGGTATTCGGTGAAGTCAATTACGCCCTGACCGAAAAACTCAAAGCTACGGTCGGGCTGCGATACTTTGATATCAAGCAAAAGGATACCTTGGTCAACAACGGCCCGAACTTCCTTGGCCTTGGTCTGACCGATGGTGTCCGCAAAGCGAGTGAGGCCAATGTCATCCCGAAGTTCAGCCTCAGTTATGCCCCACGCGATCACCTGCTGTTGTGGGCAACCGCCTCTCAAGGGTTTCGCGCAGGCGGCACCAACACCACACCGGGGATCCTGGATAGCGAGATTGCCTACCAGTCCGACACGCTGTGGAACTACGAGTTTGGCACGCGGTTTTCAGCGTTTGAAAACCGACTGAGCGTTACTTCGGCGCTGTATTACATCAAATGGTCGGACATCCAGTTGTCTGTGCCCTTAGGCACAGCGCGAGCGACCGTCAACGCTGGCCGTGCGCGGATCCTGGGGGGTGAACTCGAGTTACTTGTCCGTCCCGTGCCCGCGCTCGAATTGGGCTTTAATTTGGGCTATAACGATGGCCAATTGACGGAAGACACACCGACCGCGTCCGGTGACACCAACCCCGGGTTCAAGGGAGACCGGCTGCCGGGTGTTCCGGACGTCAATCTGTCGGCATTTGCGCAATATACGGTGCCCTTGTCGATCGCTGATCTAAGCGCGTTTGCTCGTGTGGATGTGAGCCATACCGGCGGCAGCACCACGACCTTTAACGCACTGAGTAGGGCGAACAGACTGCCGAGCTACTTCACGCCGCCGGCGTATAGCCTGTTGAACCTGCGGTTGGGTATTGAAAAGGAACAATGGAGCGCGACCTTGTTCGTGGATAACGTGGCGGACAAGCGCGCGATCGTGCTGGTCGACAATGCGGCGGTAACTGAGCGCATTACTCGCAACCGTCCGCGCACCATCGGGTTTCAGGTAAGGGTCAACTTCTAATGTCGGATGCATCGACTGCTGATGGGTTTCCAGCCATCCCGTTCACGGCCCTGCCCGGGCTCGTGAGCGCCGATGGTGTCTATTTGGTAACGGCAGGCGGGCAGCGGATTCTTGATGCCGGCGGCCAGGCCTGCGTCTCCAATATTGGGTACGGTCGCGCGGACGTGGCTGACGTGGCGGCTAAGGCGTTGCTGAGCCTCACCCATGCTCTGCCGCCGGTCCAGACGCCGCAACGCATACGTCTTGTACAACGGTTAACCGAGGCATGGCTGCCACCGGAGCTGCACCGTATTCACTTCGTCAATAGCGGGTCAGAGGCGGTGGATGCCGCGATTCGGCTGGCGCGACAGCATCACTTGGCCTCCGGTCGGCCCGGCAAGTGGAAGGTTATCGGCCGTGAGGCATCCTATCACGGTGTGACCATCGGCGCCCTCGGTGTGTCCGGGCATACGCAACGGCGGCGTGGGTTGGAGCCGCTGCTTTCCACCGTCCCTCTCGCACCGGCCTGTTACCCGCTGCGGTGTCGTCATTGTGCGTCGACCAGGCGCTGTTCCTTGCAATGTGCTGAGGGCCTCGAGGCGCTCATCGAACGGGAGGGTGCCGATAGCATTGCGGCATTTATCGCTGAGCCCATTGTCGGTACCAGCGGTGGTGCCTTGGTGCCGCCCGATGATTACTGGCCGCGGGTGCAAGAGATCTGTCGTCGGCATCAGGTGTTGCTGATCGTAGACGAGGTGATTACGGGATTTGGTCGAACGGGGCGTAAGTTCGCCTTTCAGCATTGGGACCTCAAGCCCGACATGGTGTTGGTGGCGAAGGGGTTCACTGGCGGCTATGCCGCGCTGGCGGCTCTCATTACGACGCAAAGGGTAATCGGGCCGCTGCTTGCCTCCAATCAGTCGATCATGTTCCATACCTTCGGCGGTCACCCGGCGGCCTGCGCCGTGGCGGATAAGGTACTCGAGATTCTGGAACGCGAAGCGTTGGTAGAGCGAGCGGCACAACTCGGCGTGTACCTCGCTAACAAGCTGAGCCGACTTCGGGCACATCCGCAGGTGGCCGAGGTGCGTGGTCGCGGCCTGCTCTGGGCGGTGGAGATTGTGCGTAACAAAACCACCTTGGAACAGTTCCCAGAGACTGCTGGCGTGACCTTGGACATCATTCGAGCGGGAGTCGAGAGAGGGGTTTTGTTCTACTTTGGTGGTACTGGAGAGCATCGCGATGTTATTTGTATCGCGCCGGCGTTCGTCATTACTACCGAAGAAATAGACCGCCTCGTTGAGGTGCTAGAGCAATCAATCGATGCGGTCGTCGCCAATGCGATGCGGCCGCTCTAAGGGAGTGAACGTGGCAAAGCGAAAGGTTATTATCACCTGTGCTATTACCGGCGCAGCGCACACACCTTGCATGTCGCCGTATTTGCCGATTACGCCAGAGGACATTGCCGCCCAGGCCATAGAGGCTGCCAATGCAGGGGCGGCGATCATTCATCTGCATGCACGGGATCCGAAGGATGGGTTCCCAACGACCGATCCGGATGTCTACGCGAAGTTTCTGCGTCCAATCAAGGAAGGCTGCGACGCGATTATCAATATCACTACGGGCCAGCCTGACCGCGAGGCGCTGGTGAATCCAGATCCGGTGGCGATGTTTACCCGGCGCTTATCGGCCCCGATGCGGTTCGCCCCTGAACTGTGCTCGTTCAATATGGGGCCATTTAATCCCGGCCTATGGGCCTATGCTGACCGCTATGAAGGTCAGTACAAATATGACTGGGAACGGCAGTTCATGGTGGCGACCAAGGGGATCACCATGATTAACAACTACCACAATATGGAGTACATCGCCCGGGAGTTAGGCGATCAACGCGGCGTGCGTTTTGAATTCGAATGCTTTGATATCGGCCATTTGTACACGCTAAAATTTATTATGGATCAGGGTTGGATCAAAGGTCCGGTACTGATCCAGTCCATTTTCGGATTTCCAGGTGGGCTGGGCGCGAACCCGAAGCATGTGCTGCACGCCAAGCAGACGGCGGACGATTTGTTTGGCGATAACTATGAGTGGTCCTGCTTGGCGGCGGGGTCCAACCAAATGGCGATTGTGACGATGGCGGCCATACTGGGTGGTCACGTCCGGGTGGGGCTAGAGGACAGTCTTTGGCTCGGTCCGGGCGAACTGGCACCTTCTAACGCGGCTCAGGTGCGACGTATTCACCGCATTCTGGAGGAACTGTCGCTAGAAGTGGCCACGCCTGCAGAGGCACGCGAGATCCTTCGCACCAAGGGAAGCGAGAACACGCTCATATGAGCGCGGCGCGTTCGTCTGTGATCGTCCGCGCGGCATCGGCAGTCGTTCTGAGCATCGCGGTGTTCTCACTAGCATCCGTGAGCGCCGCCGAGATTTCGGCTCCACGTCCGGGGTCGGTCTACATCCCCATGCCGGATGGGACGCGGCTGGCGGCCGATCTTTGGTGGCCACCGGAAAGCGCTCTGCAGACCAAGGTCCCGGCCGTAGTGAGTTTCACGCGGTACTGGCGATCTCGGTCCTTCGACCCTGCGCAACGCGATGCCGATCCGGTCATCGATGCCATGACTGCCGCCGGTGCTGTGGTGGTGATCATCGACGCGCGGGGTAGCGGCGCCTCTTTCGGTCGTCGCGACACCGAGTTTTCGACCTGTGAGGTGCGCGACTTCGGGCCGGTCGTTGATTGGGTTGCGGCGCAGGCCTGGTCTAATGGACGGGTGGCCACGTACGGCGAGTCGTACTCTGGAAATACCGCGGAAGCAGCGGCGATTGCTCCCTCGTCGGCGTTGGTGGCGGCGGTAGCGCTGTTCACCGATTTTGATGCTTACAGCTCGATCCTGTTCCCAGGTGGGTTGCGCAATGCCTTCATCAGTGGTGTCTGGGGCGCGGGGGTTCAGGCGCTGGACCGGAATGAAGTGCCGCAGGGAGAATGGCGTAGCGGCAAGTCGACTGGGCCGCGTTTGCTCGGCGTGCAACCGGTGCAAGGCGACACTGACGGCCAGCAATTGAAGGCTGCCGTGGCGCAGCACCATTCGAACCTTGATGTCTCGCGTTGGCTCATGAAGGCCGAATTCCGTGACGATCTGAAATTTGCGGCGGCTTTGTCTGCTCGCTGCGATCACATGGTGGCGCCCTACCAGTTTCTCCAGAATCCGACGCGAAGATCACTGCCCATGCTGCACTGGGGCAGCTGGATGGACGCGGGTACGGCAGCAGGGGTACTGGCGCGCTTCGTGGGCGATGCGGGCGCCGGCGAGTATGTGATTGGCGCGTGGTCGCACGGCGCCGCGTTTGATGCGGACATTTTTGCGCCCGCGGACACGCCAGTAGCCCCGAGCGTACCGGCGCAGATTCAGGGCGTGATTGACTACCTCCAGCCTTTCCTCAACGCCAGCGCGGTGAGCCGCTCCAGCCGACCCGTGCTCCGCTATTACACGATGGGTGAGAAACGCTGGAAGCAAACCGAGCAGTGGCCGCCCAAGGGCACTGCCGATCAGGTCTGGTACCTCGGACCCGAGCAACGTCTGCTGAGCGTTGGGCCGACGCGCGCCGGCGGCACGGACATCTACAAGGTAGATTACTCGGCGCGGACGGGTCGGAACTCGCGATGGGCTACCCAGGTGGGTGGCCCCGACGTCATTTATGGCGACCGGCGTTTGGCGGATCAGAAGTTGTTGACCTACACCAGCGCGCCCTTGGCGGTCGTTACAGAGATCACTGGCCACCCCTCGGTCACGCTCCAAGTTTCCTCGACGCATCCGGATGGCGCCATCATCGTGTATCTGGAAGCCGTGTCTCCGCAAGGCGCCGTGCATATGATCACGGAGGGACAGCTACGTTTGATCCACCGACGGGTGTCCTCGGCGCCTAGCCCTTATCCGACCTTTGGGGCGTATCACACCTTTAAGCGGCAGGATGCAATGCCGCTGCGCCCTGGCGAGGTAGCCGAGATCGCTATCACCTTGCTGCCGACGTCGGTAAGGATTCCGCAGGGATTTTCGCTGCGTCTGGCGATTGCCGGACATGACCAGGATGCGTTTCATCGGTATCCGACGCGCGGGTTCCCCACGATCAAGATTCACCGGGAGCAAGCTTTTGTGTCGAGTCTCACGGTGCCGGTGGTCGCGCCGATAGGCGACGACGGAGAGATGAAATGAATGCGGCCGCCCCATTGCAAATTGAAAAGCCCTACCTACTGTACCTCGGGGACGTCGCGAACGACTTGTATGCGAAGACGGCCTTTGGACTGCGCGATTGGCTCCCCGGCGCTTGCGTGGGGCAGTTTCGTCGTGCCGGTTGCGTGGTGGACGCCCAATTGCCAGATATGACGCCAGCCGAGGCCGTCCTCGCGGGGGCGAAGACCTTAGTGATTGGCGTGGCGTCGGTCGGCGGCGGCTTGCCCGCGGTCTGGATCGACGATTTGGCTGTAGCGATGCGCGCCGGCCTGCATGTGGCGTCAGGCATGCATCAGCGGCTCGTGGATGCTCCCTTCCTGCGCGAACTTTCGCAGGCGCTAGGGTTGCACCTCCACGATGTGCGCCACAACGGACGGACGTATCCAGTCGCCACCGGGAAAAAGCGCTCCGGTCATCGCTTACTGACGGTCGGAACTGACTGCGCATTAGGCAAGAAGTACACCGCATTGGCGTTGGCGCGCGAGATGCAAGCGCAGGGCTTGGACGCGGACTTTCGTGCGACCGGACAGACGGGGATCTTGATCTCGGGCAGCGGCATACCGCTCGATGCCGTGGTGGTCGACTTTGCTGCTGGGGCCGCGGAGTGCTTGTCGCCGGCCAACGCGCCCAATCACTGGGACGTCATTGAGGGCCAAGGCTCTCTGTTCCATCCTGGATATGCGGGGGTGACACTGGCTCTGGTGCATGGATCTCAGCCAGACGCATTAGTGCTCTGTCACGATCCCACGAGGCACGAGATTGGGGGCTATCCTGGCTTTCGTATTCCCTCGCTGGAGGCTGCGATGGCAAGTTATCTGGGCGCCGCGCAGCTCACGAATCCTCAGGCACGGCTCCTTGGCGTGGCATTAAATACCTCCAAGCTCAGTGCGACCGCGTCCCTCGAGGTGTTGGCGCAAACCGAGCAGCAACTCGGATTGCCGTGCGTGGACCCGATCAGAACCGGTGTAGCGCGCTTAGTCACGGCGCTGAAGTTGGCTTATGGACATTGAGGTGCGCATGGCCGATTGGGATCTCGCGACGCCGTTGCGGATTTCAAACGCCGTATTTCCCTGTGCGAAAACCATGGTCGTTGAAATACATGACGGCAACCTCCGCGGTCGCGGTGAGAGCAACGGGATCTTCTATCGCGGGGAAACCGTCGACACGATGGTGAGTGCTATCGAAGCTGTGCGCCCTGCGCTCGAGCGAGGCATCAGTCGCGAAGCCCTCTGCGCATTGCTGCCGGCCGGAGGCGCCCGTAATGCGCTGGATTGCGCGCTGTGGGATCTAGAGTCAAAGCGTACGGGCACGCGAGCCTGGGTGTTGGCTGGCCTGCCGACTGTCCGCCCGTTGACGACCGCGTATACGATCGGCGTTGGAACACCCGAGGCCATGGCCGCTAGCGCCCGGGTGGCGGCGGTACGCGGGCTCGATTTGCTCAAGCTAAAGTTGGCCGGGGCCGGGGATCTGGAGCGGGTCAGTGCGGTTCGGGCGGCACACCCTCTGGCACGGATTATTGTGGATGCGAATCAGGGGTGGTCAGAGCGTCAGGTGCAGGAGTATCCCAAGGAACTGGCACGTCTCGGAGTGTCCTTGATCGAGCAGCCCTTGCCGGTCGGACAAGATGATGTGCTGCGTGACATCGTCAGCCCGATCCCTTTCTGTGCTGACGAGTCCTGTCAGGCCTCCGACTCCCTCGCCGGGCTGTCAGCGAAATATCAGTGGGTGAATCTCAAGCTCGATAAGACCGGTGGTCTGACAGAAGCGCTGCGTATGGTGTCTATCGCCAGGAGCATGAAGATGGGAGTCATGGTCGGATGCATGCTGGGCACCTCCTTGGCGATAGCCCCAGCGTTTGTTCTCGGCCAGCGTTGTGACCTCGCAGATCTCGATGCGCCGCTGTTATTAGCGAATGATATTGCAGAGGGCCTTCGCTATGACGGGAATCAGGTCCACAGTCTGCGACCATCACTGTGGGGATAGGCACGTGAACGCGGCTTGCCTCACGGTCGTCTTGCCGCGCCGCGGAGCGGGCCCGACGTGCTGAAACTGTGCGCTAACATCAGTTGGCTCTTCACTGATCTCCCGTTTTTAGACCGACCACTGGCTGCTCGTCTGGCTGGGTTCGGAGCCATTGAGTTTCATTCAGCGCAGGGGCATTCGCCCGCCGTGATCGCGGCGGTGGCACGGGACGCCGGTGTGGCGGTGGCGCTGTTCAATGCCTGGCCGGGCGACTTGCTCACGGGTGGAGTGGGCCTGATTGGGGTACCCGGACGGCAGAGCGAGTTCGCCGTTGCACTAGACCAGGCTTGCCAACTGGGAGAGGCTTTGCCTGGCGCCTGCGTACAGATCGGCCAGAGCCGTGTGCCGGATGGAACCGAGCGTGAGCAGTGTCTGGAAGTGTTTTACGCCAATCTACGCTTGGCCACACACCGCCTGCGCGATGTGGGATGCCGCCCGCTGGTCGAAGCGGTGAACCGACACGATGCGCCCGGCATGTTGATCGGTAACGTGGCAGAGGCTGTCGACGCCATCGACCATGCAGACGCTCCGGGCCTTGGCTTGCAGTTCGACTGCTATCACGAAGCGATGGCAGGCGGCGACGTAGGTAGCGAGATTGCCCGCTGGGCTGGACGTATCGACCATCTACAGTTCTCCGACGCCCCAGGGCGTGGAGAACCAGGCAGTGGAGTTATCGACTTCACGGCTATTTGGAGTGAATTGGTACGCGTCGAGTACCGACATTGGATGGCGGCTGAATATAGGCCGAGCACCGACACCAACCATTCACTACGTTGGCTCTCAGAGCTGTCAACCCACCAGGAGTACGGCCAATGAACAGCGAACCGACTGGAAATGTGAACAGCGACGGGGTTGGCGCGCGCCTGCTCGGCGCATGGCAGCTCTATGCGTTTGCATTCGGAGCGACGATCGGTGGGAGCTGGATCGTTCTGGTGGGAACTTGGCTGTTACTGGCCGGTCCCGCCGGTGCTGCGGTCGCTTTTGCTATCGGCGGCATTGAGGCGCTGGTGGTGGGCTTTTCCTACGCCGAACTGGCCAGTCGTTATCCAGTGATTGGTGGCGAACTGGTGTTTGCGAAACGCATTTTCGGCACCGCCACTGCGCACGCAGTTGGCTGGGGATTGGTCCTGTTGTATCTGGCGCTCGTTGGTTTCGAAGCCGTCTCTGTGTCCTGGATTATTGGGGCCATGTTTTCTGGGCTGTTGGGTCCTACCTTGTACTCGGTGGGGGGCGCTGACATTCATCTTGGGGCGGTATTGCTGGGGTTGGGATTCAGCATTGCCATTGCGCTGACCAATTATCGTGGGGCGCAATCCGCAGGCCGACTGCAGGATTTTCTGACCATCGGTAAAATTGTCATTGCGGCCGTGTTTATTGGGTTTGGATTAAAGGCGTCGCATCTCGAAAATTTCGCGCCTCTATTCGGTGCAAAAGAGGGAGCGCAATCCCTTGCGGCTTTTTTTGTGTTGCTGGGCTCCACGCCGCTGTACTTTGCAGGTTTCGGCATGATCACTCAGGCAATAGGGGAGGCAAAGCCGCAGGAATATGCTCGTCTGGGACGCATCCTCATCGCCGTTATTCTCTCGGCCATGTTGTTCTATCTCTTGATTATTGTAGTGGTCGCCGGCTTGGTGCCATCAGCGCGTTTAGCCAGCTACGATCTGCCAGCCGTGCAGGCGTTTGACGCGGCGTTCGGGATGCGTGCAATCACCAATGTGGTGCTGATCATGGCGCTCCTCGGGCTAATGACGGTCTGGAATGCGACATTTTTTGCAGGTATTCGCGTTCTCGAGGGAATGGCGAGTGAAGGGCTGATTGATGGGAAATGGATCCTGCGTCGTGATCCTCAGCAGAGTCGGGTGGCGCCAGTGCTGTTGATGTTCTTGGCCTGTATGGTCGGAGCGTTGATCGGTCGTCCCCTCCTGCTGCCCATCGTATCGGTGGCAGGTCTAGTGGTAACGCTGCTATTTCTCTTCGTTTGCATCGCCTGCCTCGTACGACGCCGTAGCCAGGACCTGGTGCGGGCGCCCTACGAGGTGCCAGGGGGTACCGCAACGATTTATGGCGGCATCGTGCTCTCGTTGCTCTTGGTGTGCACCTCGCTGTTTGGAATGTTTTCGAATACGGGCGAGTCGTTCCCATCGGAGCTCTACGTCATCCTGGGGTGGAGTGTCCTCGGTTACGTGGTGTGGCGTCGGGGTGCTGCCAGGCGAGCGCGCGCCGTGGCGGGTTGACGGTTGGGGGACCAGGGAGTTTTGGAGGGAGGGGTTATGCGGACGGTTGCGCTGTTGGGTACTGGAATCATGGGCGGACCGATGGCGAAAAATCTCGCGTCGGTGGGCCTAAATGTCAACGCGTGGAATCGCAGTGCTGAGAAGTCCGCGGCCCTCGTCAGTAGTGGCGTTCGTCCGTTCGCCGATCCACGAGAGGCGGTCAGCAACGCTGATCTGCTCATTGTGATGTTGAGTACCGGTGTGGTGATCGAAGAGGTGCTCTTCGGTGCGTCTGCATCCGGTGACACGGTGGCCTCGAGACTGCCGGCAGGCATCCCGGTCGTGGTGATGAGCTCAATTCCAGTCTCAGTCGCTCGAGACCATGCCCGGCGGCTATACGCGCTGGGGCATGCGTATGTGGATGCCCCGGTGTCCGGCGGAGAACGGGGCGCGATCGCCGGAACGCTGACCATTATGGCCGGAGGGGAGGTGGAGACGATAGCGCTGGTGCAGGAGTACTTGCGTCCGCTGGGACGATTGACGCACGTGGGTCCCTGTGGGTCCGGGCAGTTGGCCAAGTTGGCCAACCAACTCATTGTTGGGATCACCATTGCAGCAGTGGCGGAAGCCCTGTTGCTGGTGGAGGCGGGCGGTGCTGACCCACAAAGCGTGCGCGAGGCCCTGATTGGTGGATTCGCAGATTCGACGATCCTCAGGCAGCACGGTGAACGGATGGTGAACGGCAATTTCGTGCCGGGCGCTCATGCCCATGTGCAACTGAAGGATATGCGTACCGCATTGGACATGGCGACGGACCTTGGGATTGGACTTCCCACCTCGGCGCTGGTGAGAACGCTCTACGCGGACATGTGCGGAAACGGCCTCGAAGGTCTGGATCACAGTGGCCTGTTTGTCGAGTTGAAACGACGCTCCCGCATCGTAAACGGCGGATGACTTAACGCCATCCACCGAGTGGTCCCCGACACCGGCAGCGGACTTCATGCTGGCCGCGCGACATTTTCAAAGCAAACTTCCGGACGCTAGGATATTCACCCTCTATGGTTCTTTCTGACACACAAGTGGCGATCAGGGACGCGGTTCGAGCATTTTCGCAACACGAGATTCGTCCTCGAGCGGCTGAGTTCGAGGCAGCTGGAGCTTATCCCCGCAGCCTGTTCCGAGAGCTCGCCGGCCTTGGTTTGATGGGCATGACGGCGCCGGAGAAGTGGGGCGGCGCTGGCGCGGACTATGTGTCGTACGCACTGGCGTTGATGGAGGTGGCGGCCGCCGATGGGGCGTTGTCCACCATTTTGTCGATCCAGAACAGCATCATGGTCTCGGGTATCTTGAGAGACGGTACTGAAGCGCAAAAAGAACGATTCCTACCTGGATTAATCTCGGGGGATCTCATTGGTGCCTTTGCCCTAACGGAGCCCGATGCTGGGTCGGATGCCGCGGCGATTCGAACGCTGGCGACCCGCGTGGCTGGTGGATGGCAGGTCAATGGCGCCAAGCAATTCATCACCTCGGGCCAGTTGGCCGACGTGGCGATGGTTATTGCGGTGTCGGAGCCTGGTGCGGGGAAGCGCGGGATGAGTGCGTTTTTGATTCCAACATCGTCGCCTGGCTATATTGTGGAAAAAATCGAGCGGAAAATGGGCCAACGCGCTTCGGACACCTGCGCGCTGCGATTTGATGATGTTTTTGTAGAGGACGCGCTGGTGTTTGGCCGGCTTGGAGCCGGCTATAGCGTCGCGCTCTCCAATCTAGAGGCGGGTCGTATCGGTATTGCGGCGCAGGCGGTCGGCATGGCTCAGGCCGCTCTAGAGATTGCCATCGGATTTGCGAAAAGTCGGCGGTCTATGGGCAAGACGATCATGGAACATCAGGCGGTTGGATTTCGACTAGCAGATTCGGCGGCGCGGCTCGAAGCGGCACGGCAGTTGGTACTGCATGCTGCCAGCCTTAAAGACCACGGCCAATCCTGTCTCATCGAGGCCTCAATGGCCAAACTTGTGGCATCTGAAACCGCTGACGTTGTTTGTTCGGCAGCGCTGCAAACGCTAGGCGGCTACGGGTACGTGGCCGACTTTGGTGTAGAGAAGATTTGCCGTGACGTGCGTGTTTGTCAGGTCTATGAAGGCACGTCGGACATTCAACGGATGCTGATCTCCCGCGCCCTGTAGGTTTCAGCCTCAGGATAAGTGCCATTGAGCAACCGCCGATCGAAGCATTGTGGCGCTTCGGCGCATCAAGGCAGAACAGGTTCCTGCGCCACCCAATGCCGCGAATCAACCGCTCGATTCGTCCGCGCGTAAACTGCTGAATCTAAAGACGAGAATTTCCCGTGCTTCGGGACTTCGGCCTTTTTTCTGGCCGCGCTCCGGAGAGAATAACGACCCGGAGAGAGCGAAAGGTGGCCGCCTACCGGCCGGATGGCACATCGGCGCAGTCCGTAACCTTCCGCGCGAATCCCCAGTAACACGCAGGAATCCCCGCATTCAGACAATAAAAAACCCCAACCGTTGCCGGTTGGGGTTTGCTTGTTGGTGGAGGTGGGGGGAATTGAACCCCCGTCCACGAACCCTACGCTACAAGATCTACATGCTTGTCCCACCTACTGTTCTCGAAAGAGGCTACCCGGTGAGCAGGGAGCACCCCAATCCAGCTTCGTCCTTTTTAGTTCGCCGCTACCCGAAACACGCGCGGTTTACGATCCTATGATTGCGACCCCATTCCCCTCCGCACAGGCACGGGCGAGGATGGAGTTGGCGGGGCTTAAGCCGCCAGTGCGTAGCTGTTGTCGTTCGCAGCTAGAAGTTTGCAAGTAGTTTTACGAGGTATCTTGCACCTCGGCATGCACTTGGAGTTTCGCAGTCCATGTCGAACCCGATCACCCCCGTGTCCGTGGCAGTATACCGCCCCGGCACCTCCCTGTATTGGTCTCCTGAAGGAAGTTTCAAGATGAGCATCTCCCGCATCGAATCCGGCAAGCGCATGAGCCAGGCCGTGGCCTATGGCAACCTCGTGTTTCTGGCCGGTCAAGTCGCCACGGACCCGTCTGCCGATGTGGCCGGGCAAACCCGCCAAATTCTGGGTGAAATCGACCGGCTGCTTGCCGCCGCCGGCACCGACAAGACGCAGATTTTGTCCACCACCATTTACCTCGCAGATATCGCCACCTTTGGCGATATGAACAGCGTATGGGACGTCTGGGTGCCGCAGGGCCATCTGCCGGCGCGCGCCACGGTGGAGGCCAAGCTGGCCACGCCCGACTACAAGGTGGAAATCCAGGTCGTCGCAGCGCGGTAAAGGTGCTGTATGCCTGAAGCCACTGAGTACCTGCTGCCCTTGGCCCTGTTGCTGGGGGCAGTTCTCTACACCTCGGTCGGGCACGCCGGCGCTTCGGCCTATATCGCCATCATGACCCTGTTCGGCTTGTCCGCCGGGGTCATCAAGCCCACTGCGCTCACGCTGAACATCTTGGTGTCGGCGTTCATCAGTTACCGTTATGTGAAGAGTGGGTACTTTAGCCGGCCGGTGGCGCTGCTGGTGGTGGCGGGTGCTATCCCTGCTGCTTTTCTCGGTGGGTACTGGCAGTTACCGGGGGCGTACTACAAGCCCTTGGTCGGCGTCGTTTTGCTTCTCTCTGCCCTCCGCCTCCTCGTGGCACCGCGGAATGAGTCCTATGACTCGGCCACTCCGCCTTCCACGGCGATGGGGATGGGCACTGGCGCGGCCATCGGTCTGCTCTCCGGCCTGACGGGTACAGGGGGTGGAATTTTCCTGTCGCCCATTCTGGTGTTCCGGCGCTGGACGACCATTCAGCAAGCGTCAGGGACCGCCGCGGTATTCATCCTCGCCAATTCCGTGTTTGGACTGCTGGGGAATATCAGCGCGGTGCGGTCGTTGCCTGCGGCCTTGCCGGTCTATGGTGTTGCCGTGCTGGCGGGTGCGGTCATTGGCACGCGGCTCGGGTTGAAGCGCTTTGACAGCCGCGGTCTACGGCTCTGCCTAGCGGTGGTGTTGCTGGTAGCGGCAGGCAAGTTCTTATTGGCTTGATTCCGGCAGAGGAACTTGCAGTGCGGCGCGGCGCAAACTAAACCTCACCGGCGTCACACCGACAATCTGCCCGTCGGCCTGCACGCCGCCGGGCGGTTCTAGTGTTAGCTCTGCGCCACTCGCTCGGCACCAGCGCACGGCTTCGTCGTCCAGCAGCCGGCCATTGAACAGCTTTGGCAACTTGCGCAGCAATTCGAACCAGCCGAGTGAGCGGACGGTCACAAAGTCCAGCCAGCCATCGTCGTGCTCTGCGTACGGGGCAATGCGCATGCCGCCACCCGTCCAAGGGCCGTTGGCGCCCAAGGCGAGAAATGCACTCGGTACTAGCAGCGGCTGGGATGCTCCATCGGGCTGCAGCGTCAACTTCGGCGCCCGGTAACTGCTGACGCTGCGCAGTAACGCCAGTACATACGCCAGTGCCCGGGGCCCCTTGCGACTGAGCCGTTGCAATACATGAGCATCGAAACCGGCACCTGCCTCTTCGATGAACAGGTGAACGCGGCCATCGGGGAAGGTGAGTTCCCCAACGTCTTGCTGGCGGGTTTTTCCTTGTAGTGCTTCCGCCAGCGTGGCGGCCAGTACGCGTGGGTGCTTCGGCAAGGCCAGCACGCGTGCCCAGTCGTTGCCGGTGCCGGCAGGTAACACCGCCATCACGGGCAGGGTGGCGGCGCCCGGCAAAACTACCGCTTCAAGACCGTTCAGCACTTCGTTGACGGTGCCGTCGCCGCCTACCGCCAGGAAATGCCTAAAGCCTTCTTCCCACCCCAGTCGGGTCAAGCGTGTTGCATCGCCGGGGCCTTGCGTCTCGCGCAACTGAAAGGAAACGTTGCATTCTTCGAGGTGCGTTTCCAGCCGCGCCCATGTTTTTCGCGCGCGGCGGTGCCCGGCCTGCGGGTTCAACACCGCCAACCAGGCGGGGCGTTGCTTCATCGCCTTCCCACCAGGTCTGGTGATTTCATTGACGGAAGACTCTGCCGGGCGCACGGCGTTTCGCCGCTTGGTCCACGCGCGTGCGGCGGGCCAGTTTCGGGTCCGCCGACAGTGGGCGGTAAAGCTCCACGCGGTCACCTGCCTGCAGCAAGCGCTCGCGGTTAGCGGTCTCACCCCAAACACCGACGGCCAGCGTGGTGAAGTCCAAGTTAGGAAAGGCTGCTTGTAGGGCGGGTAGGGCAGCGTTCACTGCGTCCCCGATAGTCGCTTCGGCGGGAAGGTCCAAAGCCTGCACTAATTGTCGGGCTGGCTCTGCGTACGCTACTTCTACGCGCAGTGGTGTGGGTTCCATCTTCAGCGCGGCCCGTAGACTTGCCGAGCGCGCTGCACGAACGCATCTACCAGCGTATTGCAGCTGGCCTCGAACACCGGCGAGAGCGCCATGCCCAGCATTCCCGACTTGAACTCAAAGCGCATCAGCAGTTCCACCTTGCAGCCCTGCGGCGCGGTCGGGTCGCCCAAGGGGCGGAACTGCCAAGTACCCTCCAGGGTCTTGAACGGCCCGTCCAGCAGCCGCATTTCCAACCGTTCACCTAGCGTTCGCGTATTCCGGGTGGTGAAGCTGGACCCTAGG
The DNA here is from genome assembly GCA_903858165.1 of uncultured Pseudomonadota bacterium. Taxonomy (GTDB): domain Bacteria; phylum Pseudomonadota; class Gammaproteobacteria; order Steroidobacterales; family Steroidobacteraceae; genus CAIOHZ01. The sequence continues at coordinate 49,716 of CAIOHZ010000223.1, read as the reverse complement.
GGGCCCTTGGCGATGTCGATGGCGGCCTCGATGGTGTCACCCTCGTCCTTGAGAATACGGGCGCTGGGGCACCACGGCAGGAACTCCGGGTAACGAGGAACGTCGTTCACCAAGGCGTCCATTTCGGACGGGGTATAGGGCACCAGAGCCTGTCTTCGTACTTCGCGCATGCGGAGAGTGTAAATTACGCGCCCGACCATCACGAGCACGGCCATGGCTGGCAAGCCTAACCAGACCGCCAAACAGGGCAAGACGCCCGAAAAGAAAGAACGCACCGGCCAGTTCGGCAGCATCGCCGTGAACCGGCGGGCGCGGCACGACTATTTCATTGAGGAAAAGTACGAGGCGGGGCTGATGTTGGCCGGCTGGGAAGTGAAGAGCCTGCGCGCTGGGCGCGTCCAGTTGGCCGAAGCCTACGTGGTGATAAAAAACGAGGAAGGTTGGCTGGTGGGTGCGCACCTGACGCCGCTCAACAGCGCCTCTACGCATGTTATCGCCACCCCCACGCGTAACCGCAAGCTGCTGATGAAGCGGCGCGAACTCGACCATTTGGTGGGCGCGGTGGACCGCAAGGGCTACACCCTCGTACCGCTGAGCCTTTACTGGAAGGACGGCCGCGCCAAACTAGAACTAGGCCTGGCCAAGGGCAAGGCGGAACACGACAAGCGCGCCACGGAGAAGGACAAGGATTGGAAGCGCGAGAAGAGCCGTGTGCTGAAGGACCGGAATCGCTAGCCGTGGTGAGTCGGGAGCAAACTCCCGACTAGCGAAAGGCTGGCTTCAGGCACCGTTGACGGGCGCGCGGGGAGCGTCGTTGGGGAGCGTGCCGGTAGGCAGTTCCATCTTGGCTACCTTGTCGTTATCAAAGTGCACCACGAACTCGCGGCGCTCCGTCTTGCGGGCCTTGCCGTCGTGGAACAGGTAGAGATATTCCCACCGGTTGTTGTTGAACAGGTCCGGAACTTGCGGGGTTCCGAGCAGGAACCGCACCTGTGCGCGGGTCATGCCGACCTGCACTTGGTCCACGGTCTTCTGTTCGAGGAAATTCCCCTGCGGGATGTTCACCCGGTAGACGCAGCCGGCCAGCGGTAGGACGGCGAGGGCCAGCGCCAGCACGAGGCCGGCACGGGGAAGCTTGGCAGACAGGTTGCGGCGGTTCATGGTGTCGCTCATCATACCCGAGGAGTGCCCCGTGGGGGCGCGAAGGAGTGGTGCCGTGGAACAACAAGACCTGCGCAATGCCGGGCTGAAGGTAACAATACCGCGGGTGAAGATCCTCGACATCCTCGCGGGCAATGCCGCCCGGCACCTCAGCGCTGAAGATATCTACCGACAGTTGCTCGAGTCCAACGAGGATATTGGGCTTGCAACCGTTTACCGCGTACTGACGCAGTTCGAGGCTGCTGGGCTGGTATCACGCCACCATTTCGAAGGTGGCATGGCCGTCTTCGAACTGAACCGCGGCGAGCATCACGACCATATCGTTTGCGTGGACTGCGGGCGGGTCGAAGAGTTCAGCGACCATGGCATTGAACAGCGGCAGGACGCCATTGCGGCGGAGCGTGGGTTCGAGATAGCCGACCACGCGCTTATTCTTTACGCGCACTGCCGCCGCGAGAATTGCCCGTACCGCGCCGCGGTGCCACCAACGGTTTAGCCCGCGTTTCAGTCTTAACCTGCGGGTTGCCCGTGGCGGCTTCCCGCTCGCGGGCGCCCAGCATTTCGCGGGCGTGTTCGCGGGCAGCTTGGGTAAGTTCCACGCCCCCTAGCATGCGCGCCAGTTCTTCGACGCGTTCCTCAGCGCCTAGTGCTGCCAACGTGGTGCGGCTGGTCTTGCCATCCGTCAGTTTGGCCACGCGCACGTGATGGTCTGCCTGGCTAGCCACTTGTGCCAAGTGCGTAACGCATAGCACTTGGCCGCGGGTGCCCAAAGCATGGAGTTGGCGGCCCACGCGCTCCGCCACGCCACCACCAACGCCGGCGTCCACTTCGTCGAAAATCATGCACAGGCGCCCTTGGCTGCCGGTGGCCGCGGCTACTTGCACCGCCAAGCTGATTCGTGAGAGTTCGCCGCCGGAGGCCACCTTGGCCACCGGCTTCGGGGGTTGCCCCGGGTTGGCAGAGACCAGAAACTCCACTTCATCTAAGCCCTCCGGAGCGGGTTCAGCGCCCTCCCGCGGGCGTACCTCAATGGCGAACGTGCCGCCGGGCATGCCGAGCACTTTCATCAGCGAAGTGACTTGTTGCCCGAGGTCTGTGCCGGCTGCATGGCGCGACTGTGTGAGGGCGGTAGCGGCACGCCCGTAGTTCTTGCGTAGCGCGGACAACTGCTGTTCGAGGGCTACGACCGTCGTCTCGGCATTTTCCAGCCGTGCCAACTCGGTATGCAGTGCCAGCAGTTGTGTCGGCAGGTCCTCAGGCTTCAAGCGGTGCTTACGGCCCAGTTCGTCGACGGAGCCGATACGGTTTTCCACATAAGCCTGTCGCCGTGGGTCTACTTCAAGCGTGTCCAGATACCCCGACAGCGCCGCACCGGCTTCCTTCAGCTGGATGAGAGCTTCAGCCAGCAGGGTTTCCACAGGCTGTAACTTGCTGTCGAACTCGCTCACCGTGCGAACTTGGGCGAGCGCACGGCTGGCCAGGGCGTGGGCGTCCTGGTTGTCACCTTCGTACGTCAGTGCCAGCGCTGCCTGTGCCGCCTCGGCCAGACGAGACCGATTCGCCAGGCGCGCATGTTCGGCGAGGAGTTCGGCGACCTCGCCTTCCTTGAGACCCAGCGCTTCCAGTTCGCGCACTTGATAACGCAGCAATTCGAGGCGAGAGTCGCGGTCCGCCGCGGCGGTGCGCAGCGCAGCCACTTCCGCTGCCAGCGCGCGGTGTTCCTTCGCCAATTTCTGTACTGGTGCCAGCAAGGCACTGTGGTCGCCGTGGGCATCCAGCAGCCCGCGCTGAGCGTCGCGACGCATGAGCGACAAGAATTCTTGTTGGCCGTGAATATCGATGAGCAATTGGCCGAGTTCGCGAACGGCGCTCAGCGGTAACAGTTGCCCATTCACCCAGACGCGGGAGCGGCCTTCAGACCCGATGACCCGTCGCAGCAGCAGTTCATCTTCTGCCGCGATGGACTGTGCCTCCAGCCACTCGGCCACGCCCTCCAATCCGCGCGGGTCGAATGTTGCGGTGACCTCGGCGCGCTCGGCGCCGTGACGAACTACATCGGCTGTAGCCCGGCCGCCAATGGCCAGCATGACGGCGTCCACCAAGATGGATTTACCGGCGCCAGTTTCGCCGGTGAGCGCCGTCAGCCCGGACCGCAGTTCGAGGTCGACGGCGTCGATGATGGCGAAATCGCGGATGGAGAGATGGGTGAGCATGGCGTTTGGCGGGGGTTAGTCCGCGGGGCCGTCCTGGGGTGCCGGGTGCGCGCCGCGGCCCCAGTGGAGCTTCGAACGCAGTACGCGGAAGTAGTCGTAGCCGGGCGGATGCAGCAGCGCTAGCCGGGCGGAAGAGGGGCCAACGGTTAGCAATCCCCCGGGAACCATTTCGCCCAGCGTGATGCCGTCGCAGATGACAACAGCGCGCGCCCGAACGCGAGGCACCAAGCGCACCTCTACCCGAGACTCGCGTCGTAGCACCAGGGGGCGGTCGCTTAGGGTGTGGGGGCAGATGGGGACCACCACGATGACGTCGAGATCTGGTTGGAGAATGGGGCCGCCACAGGACAGCGCATAGGCAGTGGAGCCGGTGGCCGTGGCGACGATGAGTCCGTCGCCGCCGTGGGTGTTGACATAGCGGCCGTCCACCGAAGACTCGAGGTCGAGCATGCGGCCGGGCTGGTCGTTCTGCAGCACCACATCGTTCAGGGCGAGCATGGAGCGAGCGGCCGTACCGGGCGTTTCCAGTCGGGCTTCCAGTAACCGGCGTTCGTCACGTTCGAAATCACCGTCGAGTACTTCGTCCAAACGTTCAGCCATTTCCCCGGGGCGGATGTCCGCCAGAAAGCCGAGGCGACCACGGTTCACGCCGAGCACCGGGCAGGGCTCGGGGGCAGCCAAAGCCAGGCGCGCCGCATGAAGCAAGGTGCCGTCGCCGCCGATGGCCAGCAGCAATTCCGCCGTGTTGGCGAAATGCGCCTCGGGAACGCGGTTAACGTAGGCCGGCAAGCCGTTAGCCAGTGCCGGGTCGACCAGTACTTGTCGCCCACGGGCGTGCAGATGGCTGGCGATATCCGCCACCAAAGTGGTGATGCGTTCGTCGTCGGCACGGCCCACCAGGGCGACGGTTTGGAACACGCGAGCAACCTGCAATGACGCGACCGGAAACAGGTCGCGTTAGAGCAAACTTATATCATGCGGCGATGTCAGGCGGGACAGCGCATTCTTGCGGGGTATGATGGGAAACACGGCGGTCAGTCGTCGGGCTAGTGGAGGGCTCGCTTGCCCTATGCGAACTGCGTATGCGAACTGAAGGTGGCGACGAGCTGAACGAACGGTCCTCGCACTTGTTGCGGGTGCTGGTGGAAAGCTATATCCGCGACGGCGAGCCCGTCGGGTCCCGCACGCTTTCCCGTGAATCCGGCCTCACCATCAGCAGCGCTACCATCCGCAATGTCATGGCGGATCTCGAGGATTTAGGCTTCGTGGCGTCGCCCCACACTTCGGCGGGACGCGTACCTACCGACAAGGGCTACCGGTTTTTCGTGGATGCCCTGATGCGCCACGGTGGCGGTGCTGCCATGGCGGAAAGCGCTCCCGAGGCTGCCGAACTCGAGCGCCGCCTGCAGCCCGGCCTGGATGCGCCGAAATCGCTGGTGGTTACCGCTTCCCAGATGCTGTCGCACCTGACGCATATGGCCGGCGTGGTAACGCTACCGCGTCCTGCCCACATGGCGGTGAGCCAAATCGAATTCCTGCCGCTGTCTGAAAACCGCGTGCTGGCTATCCTGGTGGTGAACGGCACCGAGGTGCAGAACCGCATTCTGCAGGTGGAGCGACGCTTTAGCCCCGAAGAGCTGCGGCGGGCGGCGGGCTGGTTGAATGAACAATTCCGCGGCCGGGAAGTCCACCACGTGCGTGAATCCTTGCTGCGCGAGTTGCAGGACACCCGCAGCACCATGAACCAGATGATGCAGGACGCCATTTCCATGGCGCAGCAGGTGTTTCAGCCGGCGCGTTCAGCGATGCCCGAGGTGGACATGCTGGTGGCGGGCGAGACCAACCTCATGGGTTACGGGGGGCTGTCGAATGTCGACCGCTTGCGTAGGCTGTTCGAGGCTTTCAACGAAAAGCGCGATTTGCTCCACCTGCTGGACCAGTGCGTCCACGCCGAGGGCGTGCAGATTTTCATCGGGCAGGAAAGCGGCTATGGGCTGCTGGACGACCTAAGCTTGGTCACGGCGCCGTACGCCGTGGACGACCAGGTGGTGGGAGTGCTGGGCGTCATTGGCCCCACCCGCATGGCCTACGAGCGGGTCATTCCCATCGTAGACATTACGGCGAAATTGCTGAGTTCCGCCCTGCGCGGTGTCTGAAGCGGGCGGGCGTGCTTGAATTGCGGGGCTGGTGGCCCCATCCTCCGCGGCTCGTCCTGTCGAGCCGGAGCCAAGCACCATGTCCGAATTGCCCCCCGTCCAGCCTGATTCCCCTTATTACGAGGGGGGCGATGTCGCGCCGGATAACGTCGTCCCATTTCCGGGTAGCCTCGAGGACCTCGCAGCGCGCTTGGCGGCCGCGGAGGAAAAAGCTGCTGCCGCCCAGGACCAGACCCTGCGCGCCGTGGCCGAGCAAGAAAATATTCGCCGCCGCACTGCGCGCGAGGTGGAGCAGGCGCGCAACTTCGCAGTCGAGCGGTTCGTGAAGGACCTGCTGCCCGTGGCGGATAGTCTGCTGCTCGCTGGTGCCCAGCAGAACGCGGACGCCAAGAGCCTGCTAGAGGGCCAGCAGGCCACCCTGCGGCTGCTGGAGAAGTCGTTCGAGTCCGCCGGTTTGCAGGTGGTAGACCCCACCGGCCAGCCGTTCAATCCGGAACACCATGAGGCCATGGTGGCCCAGCCTACCAGCGAAGTGCCGCCGGACACCGTCATCACGGTAGTGCAGCGAGGCTGGTTGTTGCATGGTCGTCTGGTGCGTCCTGCGCGCGTCATCGTCGCCCGCGCCCCTTGAAGCTTCGGGGTTGCCCCCCATAACGCCAATCAATCCCCGGCATTGTCCGGTCAACGAATAAATCAGTTTCTTGTGGAGGAATGAGCATGGGCAAGGTTATCGGTATCGACCTCGGCACCACGAATTCGTGTGTGGCAATCATGGAAGGCGGCAAGCCGCGCGTCATCGAGAACAGCGAGGGCGACCGCACCACGCCGTCCATCGTCGCTTTCACCAAAGATGATGAAGTGCTGGTGGGTCAGTCCGCCAAGCGTCAGGCCGTCACCAACCCCCAGAACACCCTGTACGCGGTCAAGCGCCTCATTGGCCGCCGCTTCAAGGACAAGGAAGTGGCGAAGTCCCTGCAGCACTCGCCGTTCAAAATCGTCGAGAACGCGAACGGTGATGCCTGGGTAGAAGCACAGGGCAAGGCCATGGCGCCGCCCGAGGTGGCCGCCCGTATTCTCATGAAGATGAAGAAGACCGCCGAAGACTTCCTTGGCGAGACGGTCACTGAAGCCGTCATCACGGTGCCGGCTTACTTCAACGACTCGCAGCGTCAGGCCACTAAGGACGCCGGTCGCATCGCCGGTCTTGAGGTGAAGCGCATCATCAACGAGCCGACCGCGGCCGCGCTGGCTTATGGCCTCGACAAGTCCGGCGGCGACCGCAAGATTGCTGTGTACGACCTCGGCGGCGGCACCTTTGACGTGTCCATCATCGAAATCGCTGAAGTGGATGGTGAGCGCCAGTTCGAAGTGCTCTCCACCAACGGCGACACCTTTCTGGGTGGTGAAGACTTCGACCAGTGCGTCACCGACTTCATCGCCGAAGAGTTCAAGAAGGAATCCGGCGTGGATGTCCGGAAGGACCCACTGGCCATGCAACGCCTGAAGGAAGCCGGTGAGAAGGCGAAGATTGAGCTTTCCTCGGCGCAGCAGACGGAAATCAATCTGCCGTACATCACGGCGGATGCTTCCGGCCCGAAGCATCTGGCCATCAAGGTCACGCGTGCCAAGCTGGAAAGTCTGGTGGAAGAACTCGTGGCTCGCACGATTGAACCCTGCCGTATTGCGCTCAAGGACGCTGGCATCTCCACCAATGACGTCGCCGAGGTCATCCTCGTGGGTGGCCAGACGCGCATGCCTTTGGTGCAGGCCCGCGTGAAGGACTTCTTCGGCAAGGAGCCGCGTAAGGACGTGAACCCTGACGAAGCTGTGGCGGTAGGCGCTGCGGTGCAGGGCGGTGTACTGGCCGGTGAAGTCAAGGACGTGCTGCTGCTCGACGTCACACCGCTGTCGCTGGGTATTGAAACCCTGGGTGGCGTCATGACGAAGCTCATCGAGAAGAACACCACCATCCCCACCAAGGCGCAGCAGGTTTTCTCTACGGCGGACGACAACCAGCCGGCGGTCACCATTCAGGTGCTGCAGGGCGAGCGTGAACGCGCTGCCGATAACAAGCTGCTCGGCCGCTTTGACCTCCAAGACATTCCGCCGGCCCCGCGCGGCATGCCGCAAATCGAGGTCGCCTTCGACATTGACGCCAACGGCATCCTGAACGTGTCGGCGAAGGACAAGGGCACTGGCAAGGAGCAGAAGATCGTCATCAAGGCGTCTTCCGGTCTGTCGGACGAAGAGATTCAACGCATGGTGCGTGACGCCGAAGCCCACGCCGAGGAAGACAAGCGCTTCCGCGCGCTGGTGGAAGAGCGCAACAAGGCGGACGCTCTGGTGCACCAGGTGCAGTCCACGTTGAAGGATCTCGGCGAGAAGGTGCCTGCGGCTGACCGCGGCAAGGTCGAAGCTGCCATGGGCGACGTTAAGGACGCCATGGGCAAGGACGAGATCGAACCCATCAAGACCAAGGCGGAAGCTTTGGCGCAGGCGGCTGCCGGTCTGATGCAGTACGCTCAGCCGGGTGCTGCCGAAGGTGCCCCGGGCGCTGAAGGTGCTGCGGCTAGCGCTGCGGGTCAGGACGATGTCCTCGACGCCGAGTTCGAGGAAGTAAAGAAGAAGGACTGAGCGCACGATCCTGCGTTCGGGAATTCGGGCTCGGGATACAAGCTCGCAATAACAGCCTGAAATAACAGGCGGTTTGCGGGACTCGGGCCAGTAGGCTAGGTCATGGGCCGGGGGCGGGTAACCGCTTCCGGCCTCGTCACGTTCAAGGTGACAGGCGGGGAAGGGCATGTCGAAGCGCGACTATTACGAAGTTCTAGGTGTTGCGAAGAATGCGCCGGAGGTTGACCTCAAGAAGGCCTATCGTCGGCTGGCTCAGAAGCACCATCCTGACCGCAACCCGGACAACAAAGAAGCCGAGGAGACCTTTAAGGAAGCCAAGGAAGCTTACGAGGTCCTGTCCGATACCCAAAAGCGGGCCATCTACGATCGTCATGGTCATGCCGGGTTGGACCAGTCGCGTGGCGGCGGCGGTTTTGGCGGTGGTGGCGCCGATGCCTTCGGCGACCTGTTCGGTGAAGTTTTTGGCGACATCTTCGGTGGTGCTCGTCGTGGTGGCGGCGGCGGCGGGCGTCAGGTTTACCGCGGCGAAGACCTCCGCTACGAGTTGGTCCTCGACCTTGAGCAAGCAGTGTTCGGTCATACCGCCGAGTTCAGCATCGAAGTTCCCTGCGAATGCGAAATCTGTAGCGGTACGGGCGCGGCCAAGGGCCACAAGCCGGTGCAGTGCGAAAGTTGTGCTGGTCAGGGGCAGGTGCGCATGCGCCAGGGCCCGTTCGTGGTGCAGCAACCCTGCCCACAGTGCCGTGGCCGCGGCAGCATCATCAAGCAGCCTTGTGACAACTGCTATGGGCAAGGTCGTCGCAACCTCTCCAAGACGCTGCAGGTACGCATTCCAGCGGGTGTCGATACCGGCGACCGTCTACGCGAGTCCGGTAAGGGCGGTTCTGGGCGCAATGGCGGCCCCGCCGGCGACCTCTACGTGGACATCGTCGTTCGCGACCACCCCATCTTCACTCGCGAAGAGGCTCACCTTTTCTGCGAAGTTCCCATTCCGTTCGCTACGGCGGCATTGGGCGGCAAGATTGAAGTACCCACGTTGGACGGGCAGGCAAATATCTCCATTCCGGCAGAAACCCAGTCCGGCAAGGTCTTCCGTCTGCGCGGCAAAGGCGTCTCTCCGGTCCGCGGTGGGCCGCAGGGTGACCTGCACTGCACCGTGGTGGTGGAAACACCAGTCAAGCTCACCAGCGAGCAGAAGGACCTGCTGCGCAAGTTTGATGACAGCCTGCGCGGTTCCGGCGGAAGCCATGCGCCCCGTGAGGAAAGCTGGCTGAGCGGCGTGAAGAAGTTCTTCGAGCGCAATTTGTTCGACGCCGAGGGGAAGGGCAAGTGAACAGCCGTCAGGGCGTTGCTGGCGGCGGTATTGCCGTTCTCGGCATCAGCGGCCGTATGGGTCAGGCATTGGTTCGCGCCTTGCAGGAGCCCGCTGCCCAAGCACTGGGCCTGCGCCTGAGTGGTGCGCTGGCATCCAGTGGCAGCCCCTTTCTCGGCCAAGACGCCGGCGCTCCTTCCCAAGCGCCGGTGACGGGTATTGCTATTACGGCCGACCGTGCACAGGCCCTGGCCGGGGCCGCCGTGGCTATCGATTTCACGCTGCCCGCGGCGCTGCACGCCAACCTGGCCGCCTGCGTTGCGGTCGGGGTGCCGGTGGTGGTGGGCACGACGGGTCTGGATCTTCCGGCGGAAAACGCCATGGCGACGGCGGCAGTCCGTATTCCGGTACTCCACGCCCCGAACATGAGTCTGGGCGTGAACCTGCTCCTCGAGTTGGTGGCGCAGGCCGCCGCCGCCTTGCCGGCAGACTACGACATCGAGATTTTCGAGGCCCACCACAAGCACAAGTTGGACGCGCCTTCGGGCACTGCCGTCCGGCTAGGGCAGGTGGCGGCCAATGCCCGGGGAAGCAGCCTCGCTGCTAGCGCCGTGTATGTCCGCGAAGGCCAGACCGGGGCCCGCCCACCCGGGGCCATTGGCTTTGCCACAGTCCGTGCCGGGGACATCGTCGGCGAGCATACGGTGCTCTTCTGCGGCACCGGTGAACGGCTGGAACTGGGCCACCGGGCCACCGATCGCCTCACTTTCGCCCGGGGGGCTTTGCGCGCCGCCCAATGGCTGGCTGCCGAAAGAGGCCCCGGGTTGTATTCAATGCGTGACGTTCTGGGTCTGGGGCGGTAAACTGTTTCCCTAATCGCAAGAGTTCAGTTCTTCGGTGGTATAGCGGGCGGGGCCTTACGGTTCCACCCGCTTTTCGTATGCGCGCCGCGTCCGACGCTGAGCGCCGTGCGTACCGCCCCTTGACGGTTGGAGCGCCCGTGACGATACCTGCAGTGTTGGCCTTGGAAGACGGTGCGATCTTCCGAGGCGTTTCGGTCGGGTCTAGAGGAAATACCACGGGCGAGGTGGTATTCAACACCGCCATGACCGGTTATCAGGAAGTCCTCACGGACCCTTCTTACTCCCGGCAGATGGTAACCCTTACCTATCCCCACATTGGTAACACCGGTGCCAATACTGAGGACATGGAATCCAGCGCTATTCATGCCGCTGGTCTCATCATCCGCGACCTGCCCCTGTTGCACAGCAGCTGGCGCGCCGCAGAGTCCCTCCAGAGCTTTCTCGAACGCGGCAAGATAGTCGCTATCGCCGACATCGATACCCGTCGCCTCACTCGTCTACTGCGCGAAAAGGGTGCTCAGGCCGGTTGCATCATGACCGGAGAAAATGTGGACGAAGCAGCCGCGGTGCGCGCGGCGCGCTTGTTTCCAGGCTTGAAGGGCATGGACCTCGCGAAAGTCGTTTCCACGCGCGAGCCGTATGCGTGGAATGAGGGCAGCGTGTGGCACGACGAGACCACTTCGGCTCCCTTGCACCCGTCGCTAAGGACCAGCGAGCGCCTGCATGTCGTCGCCTACGACTTTGGTATCAAGCGAAATATTCTGCGCTATCTCGCGGACCTCAACATCCGTATCACGGTGGTGCCGGCGCAGACGCCGGCAGCGGAAGTGCTAGCCATGCAGCCGGACGGCATCTTCCTCTCGAATGGTCCCGGCGACCCGGAGCCCTGCACCTACGCTATCAATGCCATCCGCGACTTCCTCATGACCGACATCCCGGTGTTCGGCATCTGCCTTGGGCACCAATTGCTGGGCCTGGCCACGGGCGCGAAGACGCTGAAGATGAAGTTCGGCCACCATGGGGCGAACCACCCCGTGCAAGATTTGCGTACTGGCCAGGTGCTCATCACCAGCCAGAACCACGGTTTCGCTGTGGACGACGCCACTTTACCTGCCAATGTTCGCGCCACGCACCGGTCACTGTTCGATGGTTCCTTGCAGGGCATCGAACTCACTGATCGCCCGGCGTTCAGTTTCCAAGGCCACCCGGAAGCCGCTCCCGGGCCGCGCGATGTGCGGCCACTCTTTAACCATTTCCTTGAATTGATGCAGCGCCGCCTGGAACGTCGCGGGCGTACGCCGGCGCGTCCGGCGGGTGAGGGCTGAGCCATGCCAAAACGTAACGACATCCACAGCATTCTCATCATCGGCGCAGGCCCTATCGTCATCGGGCAGGCCTGCGAGTTCGACTACTCCGGCGCCCAGGCGTGCAAGGCGCTGCGCGAGGAAGGTTTCCGGGTCATCCTCGTCAACTCCAACCCCGCCACCATCATGACGGACCCGGAGAGCGCCGACGCCATCTACATTGAACCGGTGAACTGGCGTACGGTCGCCAGCATCATCGAAAAAGAGCGGCCCGATGCGTTACTGCCGACGATGGGCGGCCAGACCGCGCTGAACTGCGCGCTCGACTTGGTGCGTGAAGGCGTGCTCGAGAAGTTCGGTTGCGAACTCATCGGTGCCTCTCGCGAGGCCATCGACATGGCCGAGGATCGCGCACTGTTCAAACAGGCGATGACCGACATCGGCTTGGCTACGCCGCTGGCGCGCGCGGCACACACCATGGAAGAGGCCATCGCCGCTCAGCCCGACATCGGCTACCCGACGGTCATTCGCCCGTCGTTCACCATGGGCGGGTCGGGCGGTGGTATTGCCTACAATCGGCAGGAATTCGAGGCTATTGTCGGGCGCGGCCTGGCTGCTTCGCCCACCAGCGAAGTGCTGCTTGAGCAGAGCGTGCTGGGATGGAAGGAGTACGAGATGGAAGTGGTCCGCGACCGTGCGGACAACTGCATCATCATTTGCTCCATCGAGAATATTGATCCGATGGGCGTGCACACTGGCGACTCCATTACGGTGGCGCCAGCACAGACGCTGACGGACAAGGAATACCAGCGCATGCGCGACGCGAGTCTCGCGGTGCTGCGCAAGATTGGTGTCGATACTGGTGGTTCGAACGTGCAGTTCGCCATCAACCCGGCTAATGGCGAGATGATCGTCATCGAGATGAACCCGCGAGTATCGCGCTCATCGGCGCTGGCTTCTAAGGCTACGGGTTTCCCTATTGCGAAGGTGGCGGCCAAGCTGGCCGTGGGCTATACGCTCGACGAACTGCGCAACGAAATCACGGGCGGCGCAACGCCAGCCTCCTTTGAGCCTGCCATCGACTACGTCGTCACTAAGGTGCCGCGTTTCACGTTCGAGAAGTTCCCTGGTGCCAATATTCGCTTGACGACGCAGATGAAGTCGGTGGGCGAGGCCATGGCTATCGGCCGTACCCTTCAGGAGAGCCTGCACAAGGCGCTGCGGAGTCTCGAGACGGGTCTAGATGGTTTCACGGAGCGCTTCCCCAACGCTGGGCGTCAGGCACTCACGGTGGACCAGCGCGAGAAGCTGGACTACGAACTGCGGCATGCCGGCCCGGACCGCTTGCTCTATGTGGCCGACGCTTTCCGTGACGGCTGGACGCGAGCACAGGTATTTGCTGCTACTGCCATCGACCCTTGGTTCCTTGCGCAAATCGAGGATCTCATGGTTGAGGAAGCAGCCGTGGTCGCCGGCGGGCTGGCGGCGCTCGATGTCGTTCGCCTGCGCGCCCTGAAGCGCAAGGGCTTTGCCGACTCGCGCTTGGCGAAACTGCTCGGAATTCCCGAGTCCGCCCTGCGCGATCGACGTATCGCTTTCGGTTTGCATCCGGTCTACAAGCGCGTCGACACCTGTGCTGCCGAGTTCGCTACATCGACCGCGTATCTCTACTCCACCTACGAAGAGGAGTGCGAGGCGGCGCCGTCTGACCGCAAGAAAATCATGATCCTCGGTGGTGGTCCGAATCGAATCGGGCAGGGTATCGAGTTCGACTACTGCTGCGTCCATGCCGCCCTCGCACTGCGCGAGGACGGCTACGAGACCATCATGGTGAACTGTAATCCGGAGACTGTATCCACGGACTACGACACCTCTGACCGCTTGTACTTTGAGCCGCTGACATTCGAAGACGTGATGGAAATCATCACCAAGGAAAAGCCGGTTGGCGTTATCGTCCAATACGGCGGTCAGACTCCGCTGAAGCTATCGCGCGCGCTAGCCGCCGCTGGTGCGCCTATCATCGGCACCTCGCCGGACGCGATCGACGTGGCCGAAGACCGTGAGCGCTTTCAGGTGCTCATTCAAGAACTGGGGCTGAAGCAGCCGGCCAATGCCACGGCGCGCGATGAAGAATCTGCCGTACGTCTGGCGCGTGAAGTCGGTTACCCGCTGGTCGTTCGTCCCAGCTATGTGCTGGGCGGGCGTGCCATGGAAGTCGTCTTCAACGAAGATGATCTGCGCGTGTACATGACCGAAGCGATGAAGGTGTCCAACGACAACCCCGTGCTGCTAGATCGCTTCCTGGACTTGGCCATCGAGGTCGACGTCGATGCTATCTGCGACGGCAAGGACGTGCTCATCGGCGGCATCATGGAACATATCGAGCAGGCCGGAGTTCACTCGGGTGACTCGAGTTGCTCGCTGCCCCCGTATTCGCTGTCGGCGGCAGTGCAAGACGAACTGCGTGACCAGACTCGAAAAATGGCGCTGGCACTCAAGGTGGTTGGGCTCATGAATGTGCAGTTCGCCATCCAAAATGGCGTGGTGTACGTACTTGAGGTGAACCCGCGTGCTTCCCGCACGGTGCCGTTCGTCTCCAAGGCCATCGGTCGGCCGCTCGCCAAAGTGGCGGCACGAGTCATGACGGGTCGAACGCTGGCCGAGCAGGGCAGTCTGAATGAACGCATCCCGCCATTTTTCTCCGTGAAGGAAGCGGTATTTCCGTTCAACAAATTTCCGGATGCGGACCCCATCCTTGGGCCCGAGATGAAGTCCACGGGCGAGGTGATGGGCACGGGTCGCAGCTTTGGTGAGGCTTACGCCAAAGCACAGTCCGGCTCGAATGTGACACTGCCGCGTAGTGGCCGGGCCTTTCTGTCGCTGCGTGACCGCGACAAAACCGCTGCCGTCGAGCTGGCGCGGCGCTTGATAGCCCACGACTTCGAGATTGTTGCGACCCACGGTACCGCCGACGTGCTCGAAGCTGCTGGCCTTGTCTGCCGGCGAGTGAACAAAGTCCGCGAGGGCCGGCCGCACTGCGTCGACATGATCATGAACGACGAGATCCAGCTCATCGTGAATACGACGGAAGGCAAGCAGGCGGTACGCGAATCGCGTTCCATCCGCCGCGAGGCCGTTGCCCGTCGTGTGACTTACTACACCACCCTGCCGGGCGCGCTGGCTACCTGCGATGCGCTCGATCATCTGGATGAGGTGGCGGTCAATCGCCTGCAGGACCTGCATCGGGAGTTGGAAGCGTGAGTAATCGTCGTCCCATCACTGCCCGCGGCGCCGAGCGTCTGCGTGCGGAACTGAAAAAACTGAAGAGTGAAGACCGTCCGACGGTCATCAAGGCCATCGCCGAGGCGCGAGGCCACGGTGACCTGTCCGAGAACGCGGAATACCACGCCGCCCGCGATCAGCAGAGCTTCATCGAGGGCCGCATCGGCGAGATCGAGGGTCGCTTGTCGATGGCGGAAATTATCGATGTCGCCAAGTTGCCCCAGAGCGGCAAGGTCATCTTCGGGGCCACGGTAGAGATCGAAGACAACGAGACCGGGAAATGCACCACCTACCAAGTGGTCGGCGAGGATGAGGCGGATATCCGCATGAATCTCATCGCCATCACTTCGCCCATCGCGCGTGCCCTCATCGGCAAGCTGAAGGACGACGAGGTGGAGTTCGACGCCCCCGGTGGACGGCAGTCGTTCGTCATCGTCGGTGTCCGCTACGAGTGAGCGGCTCCCTGCAAATTCGTGCCGCTGCTTTGCTCGAAGGCGCTGCCCGTCTGGCGCTCACCGCTTGGGCAGGCGCTACTTGGGCCGTGGTGGCGTGGGTAGCCCCGGCGGTCTTCCGCGTGGTGGAACCGGACGCAGGCGCGGTGTTGGCGGGTGAGGTGGCCGGCGTTCTGTTTCGCGGCCTGGCTTGGGGCGGGTTGGTGGCCGGCCTGTTGACTGCTTACGCTTGGTACCGCGAGCGCCGACTCGACCGCCTGACGCTCTGGGTACTGCTGCTGGCCATGGCCGCGCCATTGGTCAGCGAGAATTACCTGCGGCCGAAAATGGCTATTGCGCGGGCGGCAGCCCACGCCGCCGGGCAGCAGAACGCTTCGTTGAACCAAGCGTTTGCCTTGCTACACGGCGAATCCGCTGTGCTTTACCTGCTAGCCAGCGCGGCGCTCGCTTGGCTGGTGGTGCGCCGCGCGCGGTGAGTGGCGCGCAGGGACCCAACCTTGGTAACTCTACCGGGACGTTTGCCCGGGGGATTCAAGTGGACGGCAGGACGATGCGGCTGAGTTTCGGCTTTGGCCGGAAGAACAGCCCGACATTACCGATGCGCTTTACCAGTGTGCTCTGGGTGCGGTCTGCGAGCATCTGCAGCGCGGTGTCGCGGTCCTCGCGTTCGCCCACTCGGGCGGTCACCTTGATGAGCTCGTGGTGGGCCAAGGCCAAGTCCATTTCGCGGGTGACAGCCTCGGTCAAGCCGTGTTGGCCGAGCATGACGACCGGCTTCAGGGCATGCCCCAAGCGGCGCAGGTGTTTTTTCTGGTTTTCCGAAAGTTCCATGACGGCAGTATACGGCAGGGCAGGTTGACCCATGACGATTCGCAGCAAGAGCAGTAGCCGCTGGCTAGACGAACACCACAACGACGAGTTCGTGAAGCGCGCCCGCGCCGAGGGTTGGCGTTCGCGGGCTGTCTACAAACTCGAAGAAATTGCCCGCGCTGAGAAACTGTTCCGCCCAGGTATGGTGGTGGTGGACCTCGGTGCTGCCCCGGGCGGCTGGAGCCAGTACGTGGCCCGCTACCTGTTGGGGTCGGGGAAGGGTGACGGCAAGGGAGCCATTTTCGCCCTCGACATCCTCCCCATGGAGGGGGTTAACGGGGTCACCTTCGTGGAAGGCGACTTTCGGGAGGAGCAGGTTTATGACGAATTCTTGGCTCTCTTGGGCGGGCGTCCGGTTGACCTTGTTTTGTCTGACATGGCCCCCAACATGTCTGGATTAGACGCCGTCGACCAGCCTCGGTCCATGTATTTGGCGGAACTCGCGCTCGAGTTCGCTGCCAAAGCACTCAAACCGGGGGGCGCTTTTCTGTCGAAGGTGTTCCAAGGAGAGGGTTTCGACACGTTCGTCAAGGCCGCCCGGTCCCAATATGGTGCCGTCAAGCTGAAAAAGCCAAAGGCGTCACGGGCTCGAAGTTCAGAAGTCTACTTGCTGGCGACGGGCCGGCGTGGGGTGTAGAGTCGTTTCTGGTGCGCCACGGCGGCGCCGGGCCTTGCTGCCCGAGGAGCAAAGTTGAAAGACCTGACCAAGAATATTTTCATCTGGGTAGCCATCGCGGTGGCTCTCCTCATGATCGTCCAGACCTTTAATGGCAAAACGGCTGCTCCCGAGCCCATGACCTATTCGCAGTTCTTGGCGGAGGTCAAGAACAACAACGTGCGCACGGTGGAGTTCCGCGGTGAGCGCGGCGAAATCATCGTCGGCAAGACGGCCAGTGGTCAGTCGTTTCAAACCGTCAACGTCGAAAGCGGTAACCCCACGGCGCTCGTCGGTGAACTCCGTTCCCACGGCGTGAACTTCCAGGGCGTTCCCCCGGAAAAGCCCAGCCTCATCATGCAGCTGTTCCTGAACAGCTTCCCGGTGCTACTGCTCATCGGCCTTTGGGTCTATTTCATGCGCCAGATGCAGGGGGGCGGAAATGGCCGGGGTGCCATGTCCTTCGGCAAGAGCCGCGCCCGCATGCTCAGCGAAGATCAAATCACCGTCACCTTTGCCGACGTTGCTGGTGTGGACGAGGCCAAGGAAGAGGTTAAGGAAATCGTCGATTTCCTCAAGGACCCCGCGAAGTTCCAGAAGCTCGGCGGCAAGATTCCCAAGGGCGTGCTCATGGTGGGCAGCCCGGGTACGGGTAAGACGCTCCTCGCCCGCGCCATCGCTGGCGAGGCTAAGGTGCCGTTTTTCACCATCTCCGGTTCGGACTTCGTGGAAATGTTCGTAGGCGTAGGCGCCTCGCGCGTACGCGACATGTTCGAGCAGGCCAAAAAGCATGCGCCGTGCATCATTTTCATCGACGAAATCGATGCCGTGGGTCGTCACCGCGGTGCCGGTCTCGGCGGCGGTCATGACGAGCGTGAGCAAACCTTGAACCAACTGCTCGTCGAGATGGACGGCTTTGAAGGTAACGAGGGCATTATCGTTATCGCCGCCACGAACCGCCCAGACGTGCTGGACCCGGCGCTGTTACGCCCGGGCCGTTTCGACCGCCAGGTAGTGGTCGGCCTCCCCGATGTGCGTGGTCGCGAGCAAATCCTCAAAGTCCATATGCGTAAGGTGCCGTTGGGCGACGACGTGAAGCCGAGCGTCATCGCTCGTGGTACGCCGGGCTTCTCCGGTGCGGACCTCGCCAACTTGGTGAACGAGGCGGCGCTGTTCGCTGCCCGTTTCAACAAGCGCGTGGTCACCATGGAAGAATTCGACCGCGCCAAAGACAAGATCATGATGGGCGCCGAGCGCAAGTCCATGGTCATGAGCGACACGGAAAAGCGCAATACCGCTTATCACGAGGCCGGTCACGCCATCGTGGGCCTTGTCGTTCCAGAGCACGACCCGGTCTACAAGGTCACCATCATTCCCCGTGGTCGCGCACTGGGTGTCACCATGTTCCTGCCCGAGCAAGACCGGTACAGCAGCAGCAAGCGCAGCCTGGAAAGCCGTATCTCCACCCTGTTTGGTGGCCGCGTTGCCGAAGAACTTATTTTCGGCCTCGATGCAGTCACCACGGGCGCTTCCAACGACATCGAGCGCGCCACGGAGTTGGCTCGCAACATGGTCACGCGCTGGGGCCTTTCGGACCGTCTCGGCCCGCAGACCTACACGGAAGAAGAGGGCGAAGTCTTCCTCGGCCGCTCCATGGGTCAGCACAAGCAGGTCTCGGACGATACCGCGCGCATCATCGACGAAGAAGTCCGTCGCCTCATCGACTCCAATTACGAACGCACTCGCAAAATCCTCACGGATAACGTCGTCAAACTGCACAAGATGGCGGAAGCGCTCATCAAGTACGAAACCATCGACGAGCACCAGATCGCCGACATCATGGCGGGTGGTGAAGCGCGTGTTCCGGTCGGCTGGGAAGATATCCCGCCGTCGGCGCCTCCTTCGGATGGCACGCCTACGGCAACGCCGGACGTGAGCAGCCCGGCGGGCCAGCACTGATCGCCGTGGCCCGCGGAGATTTGTTCCGCGGGGAATCGGCCCGCGGGGAATTGGCCTGCGGCGAACGCCGCCTCGCCCTCAGCGCGCCCGTAGTCATGGGCGTGCTGAACGTTACTCCCGATTCCTTCTCGGACGGCGGTCGTCACCAAGGCGTGGCTGCTGCCCTTGCGCATGCGCGCCGCATGGTGGAGGAGGGCGCTGGTATCATCGATGTAGGCGGTGAGTCCACCCGTCCCGGGGCTGCTGCCGTTCCTGTGGAAGAGGAACTCCAGCGAGTGGTGCCGGTGGTTGAAGCGCTCCGGCATGAGCTCGACGTCATCATTTCCGTGGACACTAGCCAGCCTGCGGTTATCCGCGCGGTCACGGCGGCAGGCGCGCACCTCATCAACGACGTTCGTGGCTTGCGTTTGCCCGGCGCTTTGGAGGCGGCCGCGGCTTCCAGTGCAGCGGTTTGCCTGATGCACATGCAGGGCGAGCCGGGCACCATGCAACAGTCCCCGTACTACACGGATGTGGTTGCCGAGGTGCGCGCTTGGTTGCAGGCCCGGCTCGAGGCTTGCCGTGCGCTGGGTATGGCGGAAGACCGTCTGCTGGTCGACCCGGGCTTCGGTTTCGGCAAAAACCTGGATCACAATCTCCGCTTGCTAGCCGAACTGCCGGCGGCGACGCCGTCCGGAGTGCCGGTGCTAGTGGGACTGTCCCGGAAATCTACGGTCGGTGCGGTCACCGGCAGGCCCGTGGACCAACGTTTAGCGGGAAGTGTGGCGGCAGCAGCGCTGGCGGTTCGCGCCGGAGCGCATATAGTGCGTGCCCATGATGTGGCGGCCACTGTGGATGCGGTGAAGCTCGCTGCTGCGGTACGTGCTGCAGTTGGTTGAACCAGTAGATGGGTTTCGATGACGCCGGAAATCGGCGCAGGTGGGGAGAAGCAAGTGGCTCGCAAGTATTTCGGTACTGATGGTGTTCGTGGCCGGGTGGGAACTCACCCCATGACCGTGGACTTTGCCTTGCGGCTTGCCAGTGCGGCAGCGCGGGTATTGGTGCCGGAAGGTGGCGGCTCGGTGCTCATCGGCAAAGACACTCGGGTGTCTGGCTACCTGTTCGAGAGCGCGCTGGAGGCGGGCTTCGTCGCCGCGGGCGTCGATGTGAAGCTCATTGGCCCGCTGCCCACGCCCGGCATTGCCTTCATGACGCAGCACTTGGGCTGCAACTTCGGTGTGGTTATCTCCGCTTCGCACAATGCGTTTGATGACAACGGCATCAAGTTCTTCGACGGCGCCGGCGGTAAGTTGTCGGACGACATCGAGGAGGCCATCGAGGCGCTCATTGAAGAGCCCCCGGTGACACTCGAGAGCATTGCGCTGGGCCGAGCCAGCCGGGTAGAGCGGGCGGTGGATGACTATGGAGCGTTCTGTCGCTCCACGCTGCCCCGAGGCATGAACCTCGAGGGCTTCAAGGTCGTGGTGGACTGCGCTAACGGCGCCGGCTACAAGGTGGCGCCGCGGGTACTCGCCGACCTTGGAGCCGAGATGATTCCCATCGGCTGCTCGCCTAACGGCCGCAACATCAACTCCGGCTGTGGCTCTACGGACCCGGACTTGCTCCAGCTCACGGTGGCGGGTACCCGCGCACACGTGGGTATTGCGCTGGATGGTGACGGTGACCGACTGGTCATGGTCGACCATCTTGGCCGCCTCGTGGACGGCGACCAACTGCTTTACGTGCTGGCCCGGGCACGTCAGGACGATGGAACGCTTCGCGGCCCCGTGGTGGGTACGCTCATGAGCAATTTCGGACTCGAAAAAGCCTTGGGTACACTCGGCATCCCGTTCCGTCGCGCCAACGTCGGCGACCGGTATGTGCTGGGGTTGCTGCGTGAAGAGGGCGGAATTCTCGGTGGGGAGACCTCTGGGCATCTGCTCTGCCTCGACCGTACTACCACCGGCGACGGTTTGGTCAGCGCCCTGCAAGTGCTGGCTGTCATGAAGCACACGGGCCGCTCCTTGGCGCAGTTGGTGTCTGGTATGGAGAAGTATCCGCAGGTGCTTATCAACGTACGCACTGCGAAGCGGGTCGACCTGAAGGCCGAGGCGGGCGTGCAACGCGTGCAAGCGGAAGTGGAAGCGCGGCTCGCCGGTGCTGGGCGTGTGGTGTTGCGTGCCTCGGGAACTGAACCGGTCATCCGGGTGATGGTTGAGGCCAGCGATGCAGATACCGCACGGGCTGAAGCCGAGGCGCTGGCAGTTGCCGTGAGTGCCGCCGCGGCCTAATTCCGTCGCCAGTGCAAGTCGGTTCCGCCGAGTGGGACCTTGGTTGTCGATTGCTTTCAGGGTGGCGCAGGCATAGGATGCGCGCCGCCTCACATCCCCTGGAGTAGTGCATGGTCCGTCGTCCTTTCGTCGCTGGCAATTGGAAGATGCACGGCTCCCGTGCGGAGAACGCCAAACTCATTGATACCTTGCTCGAGAGTCTCGAGGATCCGCGGGCGGAAGTGCTGGTTTGCCCGCCGTTCCCGTACTTGGCCGAGATCGCTCGCGCCGTGAAGGGAAGCCCCGTTCAAGTCGGCGCGCAGTCGGTTTGTGCCGAAGCGCAGGGTGCTTTCACGGGCGAAGTGTCTGCCACCATGCTGCGGGATATTGGATGCACCCATGCCCTCGTGGGGCACTCTGAGCGCCGCGCTCTATACGGCGAGGACGACGCGCTGGTAGCCCGCAAATTCATGGCCGCACAGGCGGCCGGGTTGACGCCTATCCTGTGTGTTGGCGAAACCCTGGAGGAACGGGAGGCTGGTGCGACGGCCACCGTCATCCTGCGGCAGTTGGAAGCGGTGGTTGGTTTGGCCGGCATTGGTGCATTCGCCAAGGCAGTGCTTGCCTATGAACCGGTCTGGGCCATTGGCACTGGCAAGACGGCCAGTCCTGCGCAGGCGCAGGAAGTTCACGCCCTGTTGCGCGCTCGCATCGTGGAGAAAGATGCTATACTTGGCGGCCAGATAAGGATTCTTTACGGTGGCAGTGTGAAGGCGTCCAACGCCAGCGAACTGTTCGCCCAACCGGATGTCGATGGTGGCCTCGTTGGTGGGGCTTCATTGCAAGCGGAAGAGTTCTTGCGGGTGGTGGCCGCGGCTTAAGCCGCGGTCTGGCCGGTTCAACAAGGTAGTCGCTACTAGTGTTGCAGTCGTTCATCGTTTTCGTCCATGCGGTGCTGGCGTTGGCCATCATCGGCGTGGTGCTCATGCAGAAGGGCAAAGGTGCCGATGCCGGTGCCGGCTTTGGCTCGGGCGCTTCCGGCACGGTGTTCGGCGCGCGCGGTTCGGCTACCTTTCTGTCGAAGACCACAGCCGTGCTCGCCACGCTGTTCTTCCTCACCAGCATGTCCCTGGCGTACATGGCGGCGCATCGCCCCAAGGTTGCCGTGGACAGCGTGCTGGACAAGGCGGCCCCCGCAGGCCCGGCCGTGCCCGCAGCGGCCCTGCCGTTGCCAGTCGCTCCGGCTCCGGTGGCGCCTGCCCCCGCAGCTCCGGTTGCTCCTTAATTTCACTGTTTTCCGGAGTTCCTCGACTGCCTTCGTGGCGGAATTGGTAGACGCGCTAGCTTGAGGTGTTAGTGGGGTAACCCGTGCCGGTTCGAGTCCGGCCGAAGGCACCAGTCGATTAGAACTCCAGCAAGAAACCCGGCCCAGTGCCGGGTTTTTTTATGCCTGCTCCGCACCATTCCGGGGCAGCAAAGGCAAAGTAGGCGATGCGTACAAATATGACTTACATGACACTGCGGCGATGCATTAGAATGCGCCCGCTTTACGGGGCCTTGTGCAACCCTGTCCTACAGGCTGGATATGCTCGCTAACTATCTGCCCATTCTCATTTTCCTCGTGGTGGCCGGCGGCCTCGCGGTGGTGCTGGTCGGTCTCGGCTTTTTGCTGGGCCCGAGCAACCCGGATACGGGAAAGTCCTCTACCTACGAGTGCGGCTTTGAGCCCTTCGAGGACACCCGCATGAAGTTCGACGTGCGGTACTACCTCGTCGCCATTCTGTTCATCATTTTTGATCTCGAAATCGCCTTTTTGTTTCCTTGGGCGGTATCGCTAGATGCCATTGGCACCTTCGGCCTGGCGTCCATGGGAATTTTCCTCGGTGTACTCGTGGTCGGCTTCATCTACGAATGGAAGAAAGGGGCCCTGGAATGGGATTGACCGCCAGCGTGTCGGCCGTGGCCGATCCCCGCGACCTCGTGCAGGGCGATGCGATGGAAGAGGGCGGGGTGGCCGGCAAGGGCTTCCTCACCACGACTGTCGACGCCGTCATGAACTGGGCTCGCACCGGTTCGCTGTGGCCCATGACCTTCGGTCTGGCCTGCTGTGCCGTAGAGATGATGCATGCCGGCGCTGCCCGGTATGACCTCGACCGGTTCGGTGTGGTGTTCCGCCCCAGTCCCCGCCAGTCGGACGTCATGATTGTCGCCGGCACGCTGGTGAACAAGATGGCGCCGGCGCTGCGCAAGGTTTACGACCAGATGCCGGAGCCGCGCTGGGTTATCAGCATGGGTTCCTGTGCCAACGGTGGCGGCTATTACCACTACTCCTACGCCGTGGTTCGTGGCTGCGATCGTATCGTCCCCGTGGACGTGTATGTGCCGGGCTGCCCGCCCACTGCCGAGGCACTGCTGTACGGCATCATCCAATTGCAGAAGAAGATTCGCCGCACGAGCACCATCGCGCGGCCTTAAGGCAGCGCTGCGGTTCCCACGCCTGGCCCCCCAGAAGTCGAGCACGAGAAGGCCCATGACCAACCCAACCGAAGCGCCTGCCGAAGCTGTGGTAGAAGTGCCCGCCACCCCGGTTGCCCGCCTGAAGGCGGCGCTGGCGGAACGTTTTGGCGAGCGCGTCAAGGCGCTGCCGGCCGTCGCCGGCGAAGTGGCTATCGAAGTGACAGCCGCGGACTGGCGCGCGGTCTGCGCTGAACTGCGCGATGCTCCTGAGCTTTGCTTCGAGCAGTTGGTGGACCTCTCCGGCATCGACTACCTGCACTACGGTATTGCCGAGTGGAAGACGGAAAGTGCCACCCGTTCGGGTTTCAGCCGGGGCGGTACCCGCTTCGTCGGGCTTGGCGCGGATGCTCCAGCCGAAACCGCTCAATCCGCGCGCTACGCCGTGGTGGTTCACCTGCTTTCGGTGACGCACAACTGGCGCGTTCGCGTGCAGTGCCCTTGCGCTGGCGGCGAAGTGCCCATTATCGACTCCATCATCGAGGTGTGGCCGTCGGCCAACTGGTATGAGCGCGAAGCGTTCGACCTGTACGGCATTCTCTTCAACGACCACCCGGACCTGCGCCGTATCCTCACCGACTACGGCTTTATCGGTCATCCCTTCCGCAAGGACTTCCCGCTGGCTGGCTATGTCGAGGTCCGCTACGACCCGAACCGGCAGCGTGTGGTTTACGAGCCCGTTTCCATTGAGCCGCGTGTGGTGGTCCCGAAGACCCTGCGCGACGACAACCGTTACGCCCCGGGTCTCACCGCCCGTCCGGCCGGCCGCGGCTGAGGCAGCAATATGAGCGAATTTCGCAATTTCACGCTGAATTTCGGCCCGCAACATCCAGCAGCCCACGGCGTGCTGCGCTTGGTGCTGGAGATGGACGGCGAGGTCATCCAGAAGGCGGACCCGCATATCGGCCTGCTGCACCGTGGTACGGAGAAACTGGCCGAGACCAAGCCCTTCAACCAGTCCATCGGCTACATGGACCGGCTCGACTACGTGTCCATGATGTGCAACGAGCACTCCTACGTCATGGCCATCGAGAAGCTGATGGGTGTCGAAGTGCCGCTGCGTGCGCAGTACATCCGCGTCATGTTCGATGAAGTCACGCGCATCCTGAACCACCTCATGTGGCTCGGCGCGCACGGCATCGACATTGGCGCCATGACGGTCTTCCTGTACTGCTTCCGTGAGCGCGAAGACCTCATGGACTGTTACGAGGCGGTATCGGGTGCGCGCATGCACGCTACGTACTACCGTCCGGGCGGCGTGTACCGGGACCTGCCGGACACGATGCCGCAGCACAAGCCGTCGAAGTTCCGTTCCGTCAAAGATATCGCCCGTCTGAACGCGAGCCGGTCCGGTAGCCTGCTGGACTTTCTGCAGGACTTCACCGACCGCTTCCCGGCGTGCGTCGATGAATACGAAACCCTGCTGACCGACAATCGCATCTGGAAGCAGCGCACCGTGAATATTGGTGTGGTCTCGCCGGAGCGTGCTTTGGCGCTGGGCTTTTCTGGCCCAATGCTGCGTGGCAGTGGCCTGGCCTGGGACTTGCGCAAGAAGCAACCGTATGACGTCTACGACCGTGTCGACTTCGACATTCCGATTGGGCGCAACGGCGACTGCTACGACCGCTATTTGGTGCGCGTCGAAGAAATGCGCCAGTCGAACCGTATCATCCGCCAGTGCATCGATTGGCTCCGCGCCAACCCGGGCCCGGTGATGGTTGACGACCGCAAGGTGCGTCCGCCGCGTCGTGAAGAGATGAAGGGCGATATGGAATCGCTTATCCATCACTTCAAACTGATGACGGAAGGGTATTCCGTGCCGGAAGGGCAGGCCTACGCCGCCGTGGAAGCGCCCAAGGGTGAATTCGGGATCTGGCTGGTGTCCGATGGGGCCAACAAACCTTACCGCGTGAAGTGCCGCGCACCGGGGTTCCCGCACCTCGCGGCGGTCGACGAGATGGTTCGTGGCCACATGCTGGCGGACGTGGTGGCTGTCATTGGCACGGCCGACATTGTGTTCGGGGAGATTGACCGCTAATGGCCATTGATTCCGTAACGCCCGTGGCGGGCAAGGCTGTGCTGCTGTCCGCGCACACGCGCCACGAAATCGACCTGTGGCTGGCCAAGTTCCCGGCGGATCGCCGGCGCTCGGCCGTGCTTGCGGCGCTGCGTGAAGCGCAGCACCAGAACCAGGGTTGGCTGTCCACGGACATCATGGATGCCGTGGCGGACTACCTCGGCCTACCGCCCATCCAGGTCTACGAAGTCGCCAGTTTCTACTCGATGTTCGAGACCAAGCCCTGCGGCCGTGTGCACGTTTCGGTGTGCACCAACATTACTTGCATGCTGCGCGGTTCCGACGACATCGTCGCGTATGTCGAGAAGAAGCTCGGCATCAAAACGGGCGAAAGCACGCCCGATGGCAAGTTCTTCCTGAAGCAGGAAGAGGAATGCCTAGCCGCTTGCAACAACGCGCCCATGATGATGGTCGACCACGTTTTTCACGAAAACCTGACGCCTGAGAAGGTCGATCAGGTTCTCGATGCCGTCCAGTGAGGCTGCCCGCATGACGACTGCCCTCGGCAAATATCCGTTGAACCAAGTAGTGTTCGAGCCGCTCGCGCTGGAACGTAGCTGGGAGCTGGAAACCTATCGCAAGATTGGTGGTTACCAAGCTTGGGAAAAAATCCTGCGTGAGAAAACGCCCCCCGAGCAGATTATCGAGGAGCTGAAGGCTTCCGGTTTGCGTGGCCGCGGTGGCGCCGGCTTCCCCACGGGCTTGAAGTGGAGCTTCATGCCCCGCACTGCTCCGGGCCAGAAGTACGCGGTGTGCAACTCGGACGAATCCGAGCCTGGCACCTGCCACGACCGTGACATCCTCCGTTATAACCCGCACTCGGTCATCGAGGGCATGGCCATCGGTGGCTATTGCATGGGTGCCACGGTGGGCTACAACTATATTCGTGGCGAGTTCCTCGCCGAGCCCGTTCCCCGTTTCGAGGCGGCGCTGCAGGAAGCCTATGCGGCAGGCCTGCTGGGCAAGAATCTGCTGGGATCCGGCGTTGATTTCGACTTGTACACAGCCGTGGGCGCTGGCGCTTACATCTGCGGCGAAGAAACTGCGCTGCTCGAGTCGCTCGAAGGTAAGCAGGGCAAGCCGCGCTTCAAGCCGCCTTTCCCCGCGAACTTCGGCCTCTATGGCAAGCCGACTACCATCAACAACACCCAGAGCTACGCCTCGGTGCCCACCATCCTGCGTAAGGGTGCCAAGTGGTTCGCCGACCTCGGCACCACCAATGCTGGTGGCACGGTGGTGTTCTCGGTGTCGGGCCACGTGAACAACCCGGGCAACTTCGAACTGCCGCTCGGCATTCCTTTCCGCGACCTGCTGGAAGTGGCCGGTGGCGTTTGGAAGGGTCGCAAGCTGAAGGCTGTCATCCCGGGTGGCTCTTCGGTGCCGGTCATGCCGGCGGCGAACATCATGGACGCCAACATGGACTACGACAGCCTGAAGAAGGCCGGCTCGTCCGTGGGTTCGGCGGCTGTCATCATCATGGACGAGACCACCTGCATGGTGCGCGTGCTCGAAAGGCTTTCCCGCTTCTACCGCGCGGAAAGCTGCGGGCAGTGCACGCCTTGCCGCGAGGGTACGGGCTGGATGAACCGCCTGATTCAGCGAATCATGGCTGGCCAAGGCCGCCGTGAGGACCTCGACCTGCTGCTGGATGTTGCCGGCCGTATTGAAGGTCACACCATTTGTGCGCTCGGTGACGCGGCCGCCTGGCCCGTGCAGAGCTTCCTGAAGCACTTCCGCCACGAGTTCGAATACATGATCGACCATGGCGGTCGCAGCATCGTTGACGACCCCGCGCAGCGGGCAGCCTGAGGCGTACGACCCCATGAGCCAAGATCTGGTCAACGTCGAAGTCAACGGCGTCCCGATGCAGGCCCGCAAGGGCCAGATGATCATCCACGTCACGGACGCCAATGGCGACTACGTGCCGCGGTTCTGCTACCACGACAAGTTGTCGGTGGCTGCGAACTGCCGCATGTGCCTCGTCGAGGTGGAAAAGGCGCCCAAGCCCTTGCCGGCTTGCGCCACTCCCGTGATGGAAGGCATGAAGATCTTCACAAAGTCGCCGCGCGCCATTGGTGCGCAGAAGGCGACTATGGAGTTTCTGCTCATCAATCATCCGCTCGACTGCCCCATCTGCGACCAGGGCGGCGAGTGCGAACTGCAAGACTTGGCGATGGGCTTCGGCCGTGACATTGCGCGCTACAACGATCAGAAGCGCGTGGTGAAGGACAAGAACATCGGGCCCCTCGTGTCTACCGACATGACGCGTTGCATTCACTGCACGCGTTGCGTCCGCTTCACCGAGGAGATTGCCGGTCTGCAATCGCTCGGCACGCTCGGCCGCGGCGAGAACACGGAAATTGGTACGTTTGTCGAACAGGCGGTGGACCACGAGTTATCCGGCAACCTTATCGACCTGTGTCCGGTGGGCGCACTGAACTCGAAGCCGTTCCGTTTCCAGGGCCGCAGTTGGGAAATGACGCAGCACGCTATGGTGTCGCCGCACGACAGCGTGGGTAGCAATCTCTACGGCCACGTGCTGCGCGGCAAGCTCATGCGTGTGGTGCCCCGCACCAACGAAGCGATCAACGAAACCTGGATTGCTGACCGCGACCGCTTCTCCTACGAAGGCGTGTATGCGGCGGACCGCGCCCAAAAGCCCATGATTCGCGAGGGCGGGGACTGGCGCCAGGTGGATTGGGAGACAGCGCTCGAGCGTACCGTCGCTGGCCTGCGCAACGTCGCAGAACAGCACGGTGCCCACCAGATCGGTGTCCTCGGGGCGCCTTCCGCTACGGTGGAAGAACTGTATCTGCTGGCCCGCGTGGGTCGTGCGCTTGGCACGGCCAACCTCGACACCCGACTGCGTCAGCGCGACTTCCGCGACCAAGGCGCCGACCCGCTGTATCCGGCGCTGGGCGTGGGCTTGGCCGACGTCGAGGCACTAGACGGCGTGCTGGTCATCGGCGCGGACCTGCGCCGCGAAGCCCCCATCCTCGCGCATCGGCTGCGCAAGGCCGCGCTGCGCAAGGGCGTTGCCGCCAAGGTGGCTTTCGTGAACACCGCCACGCTGGAAGTGCGACACCCGCTCGCGGCTCAGGTGGTGGCGCCTGCCGCTTCTCTGGTCGCCACGCTGGGTTCACTGCTGAAGGCCGCTGCTGAGGCCGTGGGACAGCCGGTGCCGGCGCACTGTGCCGCCCTGGTGGCAGGTGCTAACCCGAATGAAACAGACCGGGCTGCAGTGGCTGCTCTGCTGGCCGGTGAACGTCGCGCTGTGTGGCTCGGTGCGCAGGCCCTACGCCATAGCGCCTATGCCGATCTGCGGGCCGCTGCGGCCGCTCTGGCGGCCTTGACCGGCGCTACCCTAGGCTATGTCCCAGAGGGTGCGAATGCCGCTGGCGCCGCGCTGGTGGGCTTCCTGCCGCACCGCGAGGCTGGGCTCCGTGCCCTCCCGCGCCCGGGCCTGGATGCCCGTGGCATGCTGCAAGCCCGCCTGAAGAGCTATGTGTTGTTCGGCGGTGTGGAACCTGCGGACCATCTGGATGGCGAAATGGGCGCCGTTGGCGCCGCAGATTTCGTCGTGGCGGTGACGCCCTATGCCTCCCAGGCCATGCTGGACGCGGCGGATGTCATCCTGCCTATCGGTACGTTCGCGGAAACTTCGGGTACCTACGTGAACTTGAATGGCACTTGGCAGAGCTTTGGCGGTGTCGCCACGCCGATCGGCGAGGCCCGTCCGGGCTGGAAGGTGTTGCGCGTTCTCGGCAACCTCCTCGGGCTGCCGGGCTTCGACTACACCACTTCTGAAGAAGTGCGCGACGAGGCCCGCAAGGCGGCCGGCACAGAAGCGGGCAACGTGCAGGTGGCGGCCTATGCCGGCACCTACGCGCCGGTAGCGGGCGAGGGCGGGGCCACGGTTGCCGTTCCCATGTACGCCGTGGATGCCGTGGTGCGTCGCGCCACGGCCTTGCAGCACACGCCTGAAGCCCTCCGCGGCGCGGCAGCGGTCTGAGGGGGAACACAGTCATGGAACTCATCCAGCACCTGCTTGTTTCCCTCCTCGGTCTGGAGACCGGTCTGGCGGCCACGTTGGCCAACCTCATCTGGATTGTGCTGCAAATCCTTCTGGTCACCATCGTGGTCATCCTGTGCGTGGCTTACACCACGCTGGCTGAGCGCAAGGTTATCGGCTGGATGCAGTTGCGCATTGGCCCGAATCGCGTTGGGCCATACGGCTTGCTGCAGCCCTTCGCGGACGTGCTCAAGCTGCTGATGAAGGAAATTCTGGTGCCGGCCAGCGCGGACCGGTTCCTGTTCCTCTTGGCGCCCATCATCTCCTTGGTGCCAGCCTTTGCGGCCTGGGCCGTGGTGTCGTTCAACCCGACCTTCACCATCGCCAACATTGACGCAGGCCTGCTGTACATCTTGGCGCTCACTTCCATGGGCGTTTATGGCGTCATCTTGGCGGGTTGGGCAGCGAACTCGAAGTACGCCTTCTTAGGCGCCATGCGTTCAGCGGCACAAATCGTTGCTTATGAAATCGCCATGGGTTTCGCGCTGGTGGGCGTACTCATGACGTCCGGTTCGTTGAACCTCGGCAAGATTGTCGAATCCCAGCAAGGTGGCTTCCTGGCATGGAACTGGTTCTGGCTGTTCCCGTTGTTCATCGTCTACTTCATCGCGGGCGTGGCGGAAACGAACCGTGCGCCGTTCGACGTGGCGGAAGGTGAATCGGAAATCGTGGCCGGCTTCCATGTGGAGTATTCGGGCGCCACCTTCGCGGTGCTGTTCGCTCTACCCGAATACGCCAACATGATTCTCATCAGCCTGCTCACTGCCACGATGTTCATGGGCGGTTGGCTGAGCCCCCTAGACGGTTATGTTGCCGCCGACGGCGCGCTGGCTGCTCTCGCGGCGCCCAGTTTCCTGTGGCTCGGCATCAAGACCAGTTTCTTCCTGTTCGTGTACTTGTGGATTCGTGCCACGTTCCCGCGTTACCGCTATGACCAGATCATGCGGCTGGGCTGGAAGGTGCTCATCCCTATCACCATCTTCTGGCTCGCGGTCGAGGGCGTGATGGTGTGGCTGAAGATTGGTCCTTGGTCGGAGTGATGTCCATGCCTTCCCTACGCAATCTTGCCAAGACGTTCTTCCTCGGAGAGCTTCTCGCCGGTATGGCGGTCACCCTGAAGGCGATGTTCGCCACGAAGGTGACCGTGATGTATCCGGAAGAGAAGGCGCCGCAGTCGCCGCGCTTCCGTGGACTGCATGCGTTGCGCCGCTACCCGAACGGTGAAGAGCGCTGCATCGCCTGCAAGCTGTGCGAGGCGGTTTGCCCCGCGTTGGCCATCACCATCGACAGCGGCGTCGCGGATGACGGAACGCGGCGCACCACCCGCTACGACATCGACCTGTTCAAGTGCATCTTCTGCGGCTTCTGCGAAGAAGCCTGTCCGGTGGATGCCATCGTCGAGACGCGTATCCATGAGTACCACATGGAAAACCGCGGCGAGAACATCATGTCCAAGGACAAGTTGCTGGCCGTAGGCGACCGGTACGAAGCGATGATTGCTGCCGACAAGGCAGCCGACGCCCGCTACCGCTAGGCCGCCAGAACCCAAGGCAGGAACCGCAGTGCTAACCACAGTCCTCTTCTACCTTTTCGCTACCGTCCTCGTGGGCGCGGCCATTGGTGTCATCACGGCCCGGAACCCGGTGCACTCGGCACTGTTTCTGGTGCTCGCCTTTTTCAACAGCGCAGCCTTGTGGATCCTCCTCGAAGCGGAGTTCCTCGGCATTGCCCTGGTGCTGGTCTACGTCGGCGCCGTCATGGTGCTGTTCTTGTTCGTGGTGATGATGCTCGATATCAATGTTGCCAAGTTGCGCGAAGGCTTCGCCAAGCACGCGCCGCTGGGCGCGCTGGTCGCTGGGCTCATGGTCTTCGAGATGTACCAGGTGTACGTGGTCCGCCGTCTCGGTAACCCGTCCCTGCTCGCCGGTGCGCAGCCAGTGGCGGTGGAGGCGGGTGTTTCCAACACCAAGGCGCTCGGCACCCTGCTGTTCACGCAGTACGCATATGCCTTCCAGTTGGCGGGTGTGGTGCTGCTGCTAGCTATCGTCGCCGCCATCGCGCTCACCATGCGTAAGCGTCCGGGCCTGAAGGTTCAGGACGTCTCGGCGCAGGTGGCGGTCACCAAGGAACAACGCCTGCGTATCGTCAAGATGGAAGCGGAGAAGCGGCCATGAGCCTGAACCTGCCCCCTGTGGGCTTGGAGCATTTCCTGTTCCTGGCCGGCATCCTCTTCAGTATCGCGGTGGCTGGCATCTTCCTCAACCGGAAGAACGTCATCCTGCTGCTTATGTGCATCGAACTCATGCTGCTATCGGTGAACTTCAATTTCGTGGCCTTCTCGCACTGGTTGGGCAACCTCGACGGTCAGGTGTTTGTGTTCTTTATCCTCACCGTGGCCGCTGCCGAAGCTGCCATTGGTCTGGCCATCCTCGTCGTGTTGTTCCGGGAACGCCGGACCATCAACGTCGAAGAACTCGACACCATGCGGGGTTAAGGGAACATGCAAACCTACCTCATCATCGTTCTCGCGCCGCTGCTGGCGGCCATAGTCGCTGGTCTTGCCGGTAAGGTTATCGGTCGTGCCGGGGCGCACACCGTCACTATCCTCGGCGTTGCTACTAGCTGCGTGCTCTCTATCGGCGTGCTGAAGGGTTTCATCGACGGTACGAGCGAAGTGTTCAACGGCTCGGTGTACACCTGGTTGGTCACGGACGGCATCCGCATGGAAGTCGGCTTCCTGGTCGACCAGCTCACCGCTATGATGATGGTGGTAGTGACGTTCGTGTCGCTGATGGTGCACATCTACACCATCGGCTATATGCATGAAGACGCCGGCTACCAGCGCTTCTTCAGCTACATCTCCCTGTTTACCTTTGCCATGCTCATGCTGGTCATGTCGAACAACTTTCTGCAGTTGTTCTTCGGCTGGGAAGCGGTGGGCTTGGTGTCCTACCTGCTCATCGGGTTCTGGTACACCCGCCCCACAGCCATTTTCGCCAATATGAAGGCCTTCTTGGTCAACCGCGTGGGCGACTTCGGTTTCCTGCTCGGCATCGCCGTGCTATTCCATTACTCGGGTTCACTCGACTACGCCACGGTGTTCGGCAAGGCCAACGAGATAGCCGGCCAGACGGTCCAGATTTTTGGTGGCGAACACTGGAACGCCATGACCGTGGCCTGCATCCTGTTGTTCATAGGCGCTATGGGCAAAAGCGCCCAAGTGCCGTTGCACGTATGGCTGCCGGACTCCATGGAAGGCCCGACCCCCATCTCGGCGCTCATCCACGCAGCCACCATGGTCACCGCGGGTATTTTCATGGTGGCGCGCATGTCGCCGCTGTTCGAGTTGTCTACTACGGCCCTGTCATTCGTCATCTGCATCGGTGCCACCACGGCATTGTTCATGGGCTTCCTTGGTCTCGTGAACAACGACATCAAGCGAGTAGTGGCGTACTCGACGCTGTCTCAACTGGGGTACATGACCGTTGCCCTCGGCGCCAGTGCCTATGCTTCGAGTGTGTTCCATCTCATGACGCATGCGTTCTTTAAGGCGCTGCTCTTCCTCGCGGCGGGCTCCGTCATCATGGCTATGCACCATGAGCAGGACATGCGGAACATGGGTGGCCTGCGCAAGTACCTGCCCATCACCTACTGGACCTGTCTGCTCGGCTCGCTGGCGCTCATCGGTTTCCCGGGCTTCTCCGGCTTCTTCTCCAAGGACGCGCTCATTGAGGCGGTCCACTTGGCGGCCGAGAAGGGGCAGGTGGCTGGAGCCGGCTACGCCTATTTCTGCGTGCTGGCGGGAGTGTTCATCACGGCGCTGTACAGCTTCCGCTTGGTGTTCATGACGTTCCATGGCCAAGAGCGTATGGACGAGCACACCCGTGAACATCTGCATGAGAGTCCCTGGGTGGTCACTTTGCCGCTCATTCTGCTGGCCATTCCGTCAGTAGTTATTGGCTGGTTCACCGTGGGGCCCATGGTGTTTGGTTCCTGGTTCGGGAGTGCCATTCACGTTGCGGAAGCACACGACGTGCTGGGCGAGTTGGCTGGCGAATTCCACGGCCCCGCAGCATTCGTGGAGCACGCCTTCCACGGCCCCGCGGTGTACCTCGCCGGTGCTGGCGTGTTCACCGCCTGGTTTTTGTTCCTGAAGCGCCCGGATATTCCGGCCATGCTTCGCCAGAAGTTCTCGGGTGTGGTGAACGTGCTGGACAACAAGTACTACTTTGACTGGTTCAATGAGCACATCATCGCTGCGGGTGCGCGTGCCATCGGCCGCATCTTCTGGAAGGGCGGTGATGAGATGTTCATCGACGGCGCTGTGGTGAACGGTTCTGCTCGGGCGGTCGGTTGGCTGTCTGGGGTGGTGCGCCACGTGCAGTCGGGTCTGGTGTCCCATTACGCCTTCGCGATGATCATCGGTCTGTCGGCGCTGGTCGCCTACACGCTGCTGCACGGCTGAGAGAGAGGAAACGCAACATGCAGTCCGGTTTGCCCCTGCTCAGTCTGATTATCTGGCTCCCGGTCCTCGCGGGCTTGGTGTGCTTGGTCATCGGCGAGAAAAGTCCTCAGACGGCCCGTTGGGTCGCTGCGGTTGCCACGGTCGCTACGCTGGGCTTCAGCATTCCGCTGTGGACCGGGTTCGATACCACCACTGCCAATATGCAGTTTGTGGAGCAGTTCCCATGGATCGACGCCATCAACACCCGCTACCACCTGGGTATTGACGGCTTCTCGCTACCACTCATTATTCTGACTACCTTCATCACTCCGCTGGTGGTGCTGTCGGGTTGGCGGGTCATCACCGACCGCCCAGCGCAGTACATGGCCGCCTTCCTGATGTTGGAAGGCCTCATGATTGGCGTGTTCGCGGCCCTCGACGGCATGCTGTTCTACGTGTTCTGGGAAGCCATGCTCATTCCGATGTTCCTCATCATCGGTATCTGGGGCGGTACCCGGCGCGTGTATGCCACCATCAAGTTTTTCCTCTACACCTTCCTGGGCTCCGTGCTCATGCTGGTGGCGCTTATCTACCTGTACCTGAAGACAGGCAGCTATGACCTGCAGGACTTCTACGCGGTGCAACTAACCCGCAATGAGCAGTTCTTCTTGTTTCTAGCCTTCTTCGCCGCCTTCTCCGTGAAGATTCCCATGGTGCCGGTGCACACCTGGTTGCCCGATGCCCACGTGGAAGCGCCCACAGGCGGCTCGGTCATTCTGGCGGCTATCATGTTGAAGCTGGGCGGTTACGGCTTCATCCGTTTCGCCCTGCCCATCACCCCGGACGCTGCCCACGAACTGGATTGGCTCGTCATTGCGCTATCGCTGGTGGCGGTGGGCTACATCGGTTTGGTGGCGCTCGTACAGCAGGACATGAAGAAGCTCATCGCTTATTCGTCCATTGCACACATGGGCTTCGTCACGCTCGGCCTATTCCTCACTTGGTCCATTGTTGCCAATACCGGTTCGGTGGTGGGTGCGGAAACGGCCATCAACGGCGCCATGATTCAGATGGTCTCGCATGGCCTCATCTCCGGCGGCATGTTCCTCTGCGTGGGTGTCATGTACGACCGCTTGCACACCCGTGAAATCTCGGCTTACGGCGGTGTCATCAACACCATGCCGAAGTTTGCTACCTTCATGGTGCTGTTCTCCATGGCCAACGCCGGCTTGCCGGGAACCTCAGGTTTCGTTGGCGAATTCCTGGTCATTCTGGCCAGCTACAAGGCTAACTTCTGGATCGCCTTCGTGGCGGCGCTAACGCTCATCTTTGGTGCGGCTTACACGCTGTGGCTGGTGAAGCGCGTCATCTTCGGCGAGGTCGGCAACGACAGCGTCGCGGCCATGAAGGATTTGCGCAAGAGCGAGTTCACCGTGCTGGCCTTGTTGGCGGTGGCGGTATTGGCATTGGGCATCTACCCGAAGCCCCTGACTGATGTGATGGGCCCCAGCGTCAAGCATCTGGTGGAGCAAGTCACTGCAAGCAAGCTCCCGGAGAGCGCACCATGATTCCTTCCAGTCTTGCTGATTTCGCCATCGCCGCCCCGGAGGTCACCTTGCTGGGGGTGGCCTGCGTTGTGCTCTTGCTGGACCTCTTCGTCAGCGAAGCGCGGCGCGGGCTGGTGTTTACTGCCACCCTCGTGGGTCTGGCTATTACTGCCTATGTCACGCTGGCTTGCGTCCCCGTCGACGGGCGTACGGTCGGCTTAGGCGGCCTTTACGTAGCTGACGGCGTGGCCACGGTACTGAAGTTCACGGCCATCGCCACGCTGGCCGTCGTGCTGGTGTACTCGCGAGACTACTTGACGTCCCGTGGCATGTTCCAGGGCGAGTACTTCGTGTTGTCGTTATTCGTGCTGCTGGGTGTCATGGTGATGGCTTCGGCCAGCAGCCTGCTTAGCATGTACATGGGCATCGAGATCATGGCGCTGTCAGCGTATGGTCTGGTGGCCTTCAACCGCGAAAACCCCATCGCCGCGGAAAGTGCCATGAAGTATTTCGTGCTCGGCGCCATCGCCTCCGGCACATTGCTATACGGCATCTCCATCCTCTACGGTGTCACGGGGTCCTTCGACCTAGGCACCGTTAAGGCAGGTCTGAGCCGCGAGATGTTCTTCGGTGGCAAGCACATTGGTCTGCTATTCGGTTTGGCGTTCATCATCGTGGGCGTTGCCTTCAAGTTCGGCGCAGTGCCTTTCCATCAGTGGGTGCCGGACGTTTACCACGGTGCCCCGACGAGCGTTACCTTGCTGCTGGGCTCCGTGCCCAAGCTAGCCTCTTTCGCGCTGGCTTGGCGCGTGCTGGCCGAAGGCCTTGGGCCGCTGGCCGGAGAGTGGCGTGGCATGCTTATCGTGCTCAGCGTGCTGTCCATGGTGCTTGGCAACGTGGTGGCCATAGCCCAGACCAATATCAAGCGCATGTTGGCCTACAGCACCATTTCGCACGTCGGCTTCATCCTGCTCGGCATCCTCACCGCTACCCCGGATGGCTATGCGGCTTCCCTGTACTACACGGTCGCCTACGTCATCATGGCGGCCGCTTCGTTCGGCATGGTCATCCTGCTGTCCCGTGAGGGCTTCGAAGCCGACCGTATTGAGGACTTCAAGGGCCTGGCCCAGCGCAGCCCCTGGTTCGCCTGGATGATGCTGATGGTGATGATGAGCACTGCTGGTGTCCCGCCCTTCATTGGGTTCTTCGCGAAGCTGTACGTCATTCAGGCCGTGCTGGACGCCAACTTGGTGTGGCTGGCCATCGTGGCCGTGCTGGCCAGCGTGGTGGGCGCGTACTACTACCTGCGGATCGTGAAGGTCATGTTCTTCGACGCCCCTGAGGACCGTGCTCCGGCCCTACAGGCCGGCCCCCTGATGCGCATTGTCCTTAGCGGCAACGCCTTGGCGGTGCTCGCGGCCGGCATTATCAGTGGTCCGCTAACCACGCTGTGCCGGGCCGTTATCCCCGGTTGAGTGTTTACTTTAAGGTTCGGCCCCACCCGGTTTTAATTGACAGGGTGGGGAGATAGTCGTATAGTTCTTGGCTCCGGTGCGGGGTGGAGCAGTCTGGCAGCTCGTCGGGCTCATAACCCGAAGGTCGCAGGTTCAAATCCTGCCCCCGCTACCAACCGGACCCGCCGCGTCTTCCGCGGCAAGTAAAAAACCCGCTAACAGCGGGTTTTTTCGTTTAACAAGTTACCCGCTAATAGCGGGTTTTTTCGTTTGAGGTCGGTCCGTTTTTCGTAGCTCTCAGAACCAGAGTTCGGGGACGAGTGTCTTAGCTTAGACTGGTTACCCGACCGGATTACTGCCAAGATAATCGGCGTCTAGCCGAACAACGAAATCCATGGGCCATATTCCAAACATGTGCTGGTCCCAAGAACCACGACAGGTCACCGCCCTGTTCAATCTTGAAGGAACAATCTCACCATGAAGCTCTATTTCCACGATGTATCCACCACCAGTCGGCCCATCCTCTTGTTTGCCGCCGATGAAAACATCGTCTTTGGCAGCAACGTTGTGGACCTGTTCGCAGATGCTCACAAGCAAGCCAGTTACAGCAGCGTTAACCCAAGCCAGCAGGTACCCACCCTGGAGGACGATGGCTTTTTACTGACCGAAAGCTCGGCCATCTTGAAGTATCTGGCGGACAAGCAAGGTAGTGCTGCCTACCCCCAGAACCTGCAGCAGCGAGCACGCATCAACGAATGCATGGACTGGCTGAACACTGGGTTTTACCGTGACTTGGGATATAACTTCATCTATCCGCAGGCCTTACCCAAATTCCAGTGTAAAGATCCGGCAGCTCAAGCAGAAAAGCTGGCTTTTGGTCGCGAGAAAGCCCATCACTGGTTAAACGTGCTAGATACGCATCTCATCGGCACGAACGATTTCCTGTGCGGCCAGCAGATTAGCCTCGCCGACTATCTGGGCATCGCCATGCTGACGCTCGGCGAGGTAGTACATCTGGACTATTCGCGTTGGAGAAATGTCACCCGCTGGGCGAATGGCATGAAGGCCCGCCCCAATTGGGCTCGCGTCAACGAGCTGTTTTATGCCCACTTTGTTGCTCCCTACAAAGACGGCACCTTCGAACAGCTATAAGGCTACGTCGACTGCCTGCTGGAGCGCCGCCTAGCACGCTCTCGTGTTGCCCGTTCTCGCGGCGAGGAGCCGGCAGCACGAGCTTTATGCAAAGGGTCGACGGCATGCAGTGGCGGTTGACCGGTACCACCCGCGGTCGTCGAATTCCCGCTCACCAAGCCCATCTTTCGGCGTGCCGTCACTTAGAATCGACCAACTGATACAAGTCATGGACGATTTCTTGCAAACTGCCTGCGCTCTCTTTGAGGCCCACTGCAGCCACTGAACCTTGATCGGCACTGTAAACATTATTCTGCGAAACGCGCTCTACCTGCCCAATGGCCGTGTTGATTTGTTCCAGCCCTTGCGCCTGTTCTTGTGCTGCCGTAGAGATCTCTCCTGCCACCAAATCTGTAGAACCCACCTTCTCAATTATCCCCAATAGCTGTGCGCTCACTATGGCAGTACATTTCAAGCCTTTCTGATTGCTAGCTAGCGCCACTTCAATTTTTTCAGCCGTTTCCTTGGCGGCAGCGGCACTCCGCTGCGCAAGAGACCGCACTTCGTTGGCAACCACCGCGAAGCCTGCGCCCGATTCTCCAGCACGAGCGGCCTCAACGGCCGCATTAAGCGCGAGAATATTCGTCTGAAACGCAATCTCATCGATATTTTTGATTATTCTTGCCACCTGCGTACTGGCGTCATCTATCTCTGCCATCGCTTTATTCAAATCTTTCATGCTTTGGGAACTTTGATCCAACGCGGCGCGCGTATCCCCTGCCAGTAACTTAGCCTTTTTCGCGTTACTCGCCGTCGCACGAACCATGCTTGCGATTTCCTCCAGAGCCACCCCGGTCTCCTCGACGGCGGCGGCTTGCTCACTAGAGGCTGCCGCGAGATTCCGGCTGGAGTCCGCAACCTGATTGGCGGCACTGGAAAGCTGTGCCGACCCCTCGCCAAGGCGGCCCGCCGTACTGTTCAATAGGGAGAGCAAGGAACGAACCGTCAGAAAGCCATAGATCGCTATCAGCACTAGGCCAGTAGCGAGAGCAGCCAGCTCGATGAATGTAAGTCGGCTTGTCTCTTCTCTCGCGGCAAGCTCATCTCTTTGACTGTTTTCCACAGCCATTTTGACGAGATTATCGATGGATTTTCGATGTTCGAGATACAGGAGCTTGAGTTTTCCATACGCCAAAGAAGACGCCAGTACCGTATCGCGGCGCTTCATAGCAGGTACGAACTCACTTTCGATTGTTTCCAATAGCGGTACCGCATGCTCCCGTAGTTCTTCGTTAAGCTTGTTTCCAATAGGGGTACCCGCCAACTGTCGGTTCCAATCGGTTCTACGTTCCTCGAATTCGGCATGCAGCGTTGTGATTTTCGCAATGTGCTCTTTCACAACGACTGGATCGCTCTCGCCGAGCATTTGCAGAGCGGTCGTGTAGGATTCAAGCAAATAAAGCGGTGGTGGTAGCGTGTCCGCCAGCAGATCTTTCTGCAGGACTATCTGTTGATAAACGGGGCCGTTGACTTTGAGGCGCGACAGGGTATACAAGGAGATTGCACCGGTCATGGCGCCTACAAGCAGGAACGCCGCAATCAGTCGGTAAATTCGGATTGAGACTGGAGTTATTTTTTCCATGACGCCCTGCTATAAAGTTAGCCTAAATAGAGTCTAGGGGAATTATCCCGGCAATCGACCTGCTTGCTAGAGATAGCACGTCACCAATAAAAACATCGGTAATTCGTTCAATTGTCTTTCCGGGAAGGCCGCAAACCACCGGAAAGGCCGGTGATTTCGTCCCGCTGCGCTGGACAGAGTGTGCTCATGCGGTACATGCTACAGCGGCAGCCCATGTGCACGGAAGGCACCTGAAGCCGCTGATCTTTGCGTGGATAATGCTGAATTAATAGGAAAGACCATGCCGTACATGCTCATCCATTTTTGGCCTGGAGCCACTGAAGCCAACTACCAAGCAGAGATTGCTGCGGTGCATCCGCCTGGAGGGCTGCCCCCGGGCCAGACCTACCATGCCGCTGGCCCGGCAGAGGGTGGCTACCTCATCATGTCCATCTGGGATTCGAAGGACGCCGAGGAGCGGTTCGTCCAGGAGGTTCTGCTTCCGGCGCAGCCGGTAGTCGGTGGGTTCCCGAACCCAGTCATCAGCCGTGAGGCACCGGTCGTGAATTTTTTCACTGCCTAATGTCGAACGGAGCCACTAGAACCGCCCGCTACTGA
The DNA here is from genome assembly GCA_903858165.1 of uncultured Pseudomonadota bacterium. GTDB lineage: Bacteria > Pseudomonadota > Gammaproteobacteria > Steroidobacterales > Steroidobacteraceae > CAIOHZ01. Next base: position 9,128 of record CAIOHZ010000223.1, on the reverse strand, counting down.
AGACGGGGGACGTCTCCTCATCGGTGAGGAAGCATGCAGAACCACATCACCGCCGGACAGCTTGGGCACGTCATTTCAGGCGCAGTGGACGAGGGCATCAATTTAGACTCTCTGCGTCGCTATCGTTATGCGCGGGTACAGGACCAGCTGCGGGCCAACGATTGCGCGGCGGTGTTGCTGAACGACCCCATCAACATCCGCTACGCCACTGATACCCGCAATATGTCGGTCTGGCTGCTGCACAACCCGGGCCGCTATTGTCTGGTGCCCGCCGTAGGTAAAGCCATCCTGTTCGACTACCCGAACCGCAATTGCCTGACGAATGCGCCACGGACGTCTGAGATCGCGGAGGTGCGGTTTGCAACCGCCTATGGATATCAATACGTCGCCGAACACGCTGACCCGGTCTGCCGGCAGTGGGCTGCAGAGATTTGCGCGACCGTTGCGGAACTCATGGGCCCAGATGCAAACCGCCTGGCCATTGATAGAGCAGATCTAGAAGGCGTCGACGCGCTGCGCGCTCAGGGTTTCGAGCTGGTAGAGGGACAGCGACTACTCGAGGCAGCGCGCTCCATCAAGAGCGCAGAGGAGATCGAGTGCATGCGCCGGTCTCTCGCAGTGGCCGACATCGGTATGCAACGCATGCGCGACGCGCTGCGTCCCGGCCTGACCGAGGTGCAGCTGTGGGCAGAGTTACACCACGCCAACATCGCTCATGGTGGGGAATGGATCGAGACACGACTCCTGAGTTCAGGTACCCGCACCAATCCGTGGTTCCAGGAAGCCTCGGCGAGAGTTATCAACGACGGTGATTTGGTGAGTTTCGATACGGACATGGTCGGTCCTTTCGGCTACTGCAGCGACGTCAGCCGTACGTTCCATTGTGGCAATACAGCGCCGACTAGTGAGCAACGAAGCCTGTATGCGCTGGCCGTTGAGCAAGTGGAATTCAACTGTGCGTTGCTCAAGCCAGGCCTCGGTTTTCGGGAGTTCATCGAACGGTCGTGGCCTATCCCGGCGCGGTTTAACGACCAGAATTACGGCTGTATCGCGCATGGCGTTGGCATGGTCGACGAGTGGCCCGGCATCGGCTGCGATACCAAGGAGCCGACTCAGATGGACGGCGTCTTTGCGCCCGGCATGACGGTCTGTATCGAGAGCTACATCGGTGAAGTGGGTGGCACGCAAGGCGTCAAAATGGAGCAGCAGGTACTCATCACCGAGACAGGCTATGAGGTCCTCAGCCTGTTTCCACTTGAATCCGGTCTGCGCTGATTCACGCAGCACACCCCTCGGAGCTGGCGCAAGAACCGGTTTCCCGGCGCCGGCGCAGCCATGTCGGGTGGCGGACACTCGCGCTCCTGGTGGACCCCACGGAACTCGAATAACCGCAATAAAATCAACGTTCTATGCGATAGCTGGATCGCCGTCAACTCGTTGGAATATGATCCACTCGACGATCGTCTATTGAATATAAGGGTCACCGGTTCCAAGGAGGCACGAGATGAGCGTCAACGTCGCATTGAATAGTCAGCTGCGTCCGCGAGTCGGACACGATAAGTTTTCAAAACCACGCTTGTTGGTTCTCGCAACTGCACTGGTGAGCCTCTGTGGTGGGACGATCGCCTACGCCACGCCAACCGCGTTGGTGGCCGCTCGTGTCATTGATGGTCGCAGCAGTACGCTAAGTCGAGCGACGGTGGTGGTAGTTGAGGGAAAGAAAATTATTGCGATGGGCGACCGCTCGATTATTCCTGCCAATGCGGATGTCATCGAGTTGGGCGATGCCACCTTGATGCCCGGCATGATCAACGTGCACGAGCATCCACTGATGTCCAGCAGTGACTATCAGAATGCGCATCTCGCAACCTCGTCGGCTTATAAAGCGCTCACTGCGTTAGCCGGCCTGCAGAAACTATTACTAGCCGGATGGACGGGTGTCCGCGTCATGGGTGATGCGGATGTGGGGTATGCCAATCAGGACCTTCGACGCGTGATTGACGCTGGATTATTTCTGGGACCACGAATGTCAGGGGCTGCGCACTACCTCTCGATTACGGGTGGTGGTGGTGACGTCAACTATCTCTCTCCCGAACAAACGGTGCGGCCAGACGGATTGATTGCCGATGGCCCCGAGGAGATACGCAAAGCCATTCGCAATGAAATTAAATATGGTTCTGACTGGACCAAATTGCTCGTGACCGGCGCGTTCGAGTCGGTTGGCGACGATCCCCGTAACGTTGCTTTTTCTCCTGAGGAGTTAAAAGCCGCGGTAGAGGAGTCCGCCCGACATAGAGTACCCGTGGCTGCGCATGCTCATGCAACTGAAGGTATTCGTCAGGCTGTTCGGGCAGGTGTTCGTTCCATTGAACACGGCACCTATGTCGATGATGAGACCCTGCATGAAATGGCTCGTCGCGGCACCTTCTTGGTACCAACGGTGTATCTGGGCGATTATTACGACCAAGGGGACCAACTGCGGGCCCAAGATAAAAATGATGAGTACATTAAAAATGGCCGCGCAGATTTCTTGGCCACCATCCTCCGCGCCCACCAATATGGCGTGAAACTGGCCATTGGCCTCGACCTTGGCGTTGGCATCGCCGATCCTTCGGTTTACGCCAATGAATTTGTGGTCTTCGTCGAGGCCGGTATCCCGCCGATGGCAGCCATTCAGGCCGGGACCCGAGTGGCCGCCGAATTATTGCGCTGGGACGATCGCCTTGGCACGCTGGAGATTGGGAAATTGGCCGATATCATTGCGGTTCCCGGCAATCCGCTCGTAGACATCACCGCCCTGCGTCAGGTGTCGATGGTCATGCTCGATGGCCACGTAGTGAAGCGACCTGGAGTATCGCAGCCGATCGCTGGCATCCTGCTAGCGGCGAATGCACCATGAAAGCCTCTAAAAGGCGCCGCACCATACTCGCCAGCGTCTGTCTCTGGCTGGTACTGGCGGAACAGAGTGGGCTAGGTAACGCCCAGTCCACTTATGGTCCTGGCGACCCCGGTATAAAGGACGCTGCGTACTTCGATGTAATGCGCCCCTTGTCGCAAGAGATGTCGGCCCATGTGCCGGATGGCTTCACCATGACGGCCGTCGGTGATCTCATCATCTCCCGTCCGCTGTCGCAGTACGCGGAGCGCTTTCCCGATTTCTCTGCCGCACTCAAATTGCTGACCACCGCCGATGTAACCTACGGCAATTTAGAAACCGTCATTTTTGACAGCCGAACGTTCAAAGGGTCAGCTTATCCATGGGATGGCGACTGGACCCTTTCCTCCACCCCCGCCGTCGCGGCGGACCTGAAAAAAATGGGCTTCAAGATGGTCTCAAGGGCAAATAATCACGCCCTAGACTTCGGCGTGGCGGGAATGCGTGAAACGAGCCAACACCTAGATACGGCTGGCATTGCCCACGCAGGTTCGGGTGACACTTACGGTACGGCGCGCGCTCCGCAATATTTTGAAACCACGAAGGGACGTGTTGCCTTGGTGTCGGTGGCCTCCACTTTTCGACCGAATAGCAACGCGGAACCACCAGCGGGCGTGGCGCCCGGGCGGCCAGGGATTAGCGTTCTGCATCTCACCTCGGTGCTTACCCTCCCAGCAGAAGCGTTTGCAGCGGCGCAGAAAATCCGCTGTGCAGGCGATGCGCAACGCTGCGGTGACGTGTCCGATGAAGCAGCGCTATTCGGGACTCAAGTTCGCAAGGGCGAGCGCTATTCGCGTGAATACGCCATGGATCCTGAAGATTTAGCGGATATCTATAAGAGCATACGATCGGCGCAAGAAAATGCCGACTTTGTAATCGTGACGATTCACTCGCATGAATGCTCGCTAAATTGTGAGAGTGATGCGGGCCCTTACGGGCCCGGCGACTTTATGAAGCAATTTGCGCGCGATGCGATTGATTCTGGTGCGGATGCATTTGTGGTGACGGGGAACCATAATCTGGGCCCCATCGAGGTTTATCACTCCAAAGCACGGGGAACGAGGCCTATTTTTTACGGGCTCGCGAGCTTCTTCTGGAGCGACATCCAAGAGGTTCTCCCGCACGATTTGCTGCAGGAAAACCGTTCGATGCTAGCAAGAGCGTGGAACCATCCCAGTAGGGTGACAGATTACGATTTGACCGCGCCGCTGAACAACGTTTGGTTCGCCCACCCCTTTACCTTCCAAAGTGTGGTGGCACGCGTTCGCTTTGACGGTAACCAACTGTCGCAGATTGAGTTACACGCAGTGGAGCTCGGATACGGCCGGCCACTAACAGAGAGCGGCATTCCGCAGCTGGTGACCAATGAAGCTGTGGCGGCGACTATCTTCAACCAAATCGTCACACAGACTGCGCAGTTCGAGCTGCCCAAGTTGAACATCAGTTATCGGAAAGGTGTCGCGACGATAGTTCCATAGGCGTCGGAGGTCTTATCGCATGCAGAGTTTGCCAAAACCGCTCATCCAGACTTTGCTTAGAAGCGCCGCACTATTTTTAATGATCGTCTCAGGAAGTAGCAATTCCGCTGAGTTTCGACCGGCATTCGACCCCGTTGCGATTGATGAGTTCGCGAGCAGTGAGCTGCAGCATCAGCAAGTACCGGGGATTGGTCTGGGAATCTTTTGGCAAGGCGAAGTGCTCTAGTCGTGCTCAACAGCGGAAAGACCTATATTTCGCGTTACCTTGCGGACGACTTAACGATTGTGGTGCTGAGCAATTCAATCGATAGCCATCCGGACCGTTTCGTGGACGGCATCGCCAGCATTCTGGACCCCCGTTTGCCTAAGATTTGGCCGGTGTCTCCTGTTGTAGGTGCAGATGCCGCAGAGACGCAGCGGGTGGCGCAATGGCTCGTGGGATTGGCGCAAGGCGAGGTACCGGCCCTGGAGACGCTGGGCTCACGCCGAGTGCTGTGGGAGCAGTTGGTGGACTATGGTAAGCAACTGCGTTCCCTTGGGCCGATACAGCGTGTGGGGCTGTTGTCGGATCTTCCGTTTGGAGATGAGCGGGCTTATATCTATAGAGCGAATTATCAAGCCGGGGTGGTGCGCGTCGAGTTTGTCCGCGCCGGGGACGGGCGGATAATGGATTTTAGCGTTGAGCCTGAGTAGCTGGCTCCTGTTGCCAGAGTGAGATTCAGGTCCATTTTGCGACTCAAAATCAGGAAGACGTCGTCGTCCAATAACAATTGCTCCGACGCTAACGCAGAATATCAAGTAGAGTCAAAGCTTCGCTACACAATAAAAACTCAGGATAAAGTCTATGCGCTCTCCTATCCACCAGCCCCGGTTTGGCATCCGCCTCGTCACGCTTTGCCTGTCTGTGGCAATGCCTCTGATGACCCACGCGGCTACCGAGCCCCCAGCGCCAGCCCCGAACATTGTGTACCTCGTAAGCAGCCTCGACTTCGCCTTCTGGAAATCGATGGAAAAAGGAATCTGCATCGCGCTTAAGAAAAACGGCTATAAGTTTAAGGCGCTGAGCAGTAACAACAGCGCAGAAACCCAGCTGGATAACGCCAAAGCCGCCATTGCAAGTGGCGTCGCCGGCATCGTCATTTCACCAACAGACTCGGCGACTGCGCCCGCCGTACTGGCGCTTGCTCAGGCGGCTCATATTCCAGTGGTCATCGCCGATGTCGGCACCAACAGTGGCGAGTACGTATCGCTCGTCATCTCGGACAACAAGGAAGGCGCCTACCAAACCGGAAAAGTCCTGCTGCAGGGGATGCAAGCAAAAGGCTGGGGCGGTGCGAGCGTCTCGCAGATCACCTTATCGCTGGCACGCAACAATGGCCAATTACGTACGGCGGGTTTTCGTCAGGCCTTGACCGAAGGCGGCGTCACGGAAGGCAACTCGCGACAAATGCAGACCTATACGGCCGAGGAGACACTTGCCTTCACCCAGGAATTGCTCTCCGACGCCCCAGCGATCCGCGGACTCTTCATCCAAACCGACACCCCCACCTTAGGGGCTGTGCAGGCGATTAAGGCTGCCAAACGCAGCAGCGACATTGCAGTGGCTGCCTTCGACGGCACGCCGGAGTTTATCGAGCTGTTTAAAAACGGCGACCTAATGGTGTCGGGCATGCAGCAACCTTACTTGATGGGGCAGCAAGCGGGCGAGGCCCTCGCGCAGCATTTGCAGGGCAAAATCGTCGCCAAGCAGATTGTTGTACCCATTCTGGTGGTGACGAGCCAGAACTTAGAACAGCTGCTGCCGACCATTCAAGTCACGGTTTTTGCCAAGGTGACTGACTGACTTTTTCGCCATTTAATCATCCGCTTGGCGCCTTAGGTGACGCTGGCCTGCCTACTGCGCTGTGAAGCCACCATCGACACTGAGGACCGCGCCTTGGCATAGCGTCGAGTCGTCAGAGGCGAAGAACAAAATGGCGCCCGCCACTTCTTCGCCTGTGCCCATGCGTCCGATAGGCATCACACCACGCAGCATCTGCTTGGCGGCTTCCTGGTCCGGCATCAGGTTTGTCCAGCGTTCCATCATCGGTGTCTGAATGACGCCGGGGCAGACGCAATTAAAGCGCACTCCGGAGCGCGCCAGCTCGATGGCCATGTCGCGCGTGAACACTACTAGGCCGCCCTTGGCGCTGCCATAGGCGGCGGAGAGCGGAAAGCCCACCAGACCATTGAGGGAAGACACGTTAATAACGCTTCCGGAGGCGCGCTGCACCATGTGCGGCACGATGTGCTTGCACATCAGCCACGGGCCCTTGAGGTCGGTTTCCAGCACCATATCCCATTCGTCCGAGGTAGTCTCGTTGTAGGCACGGTTCAGTTCGCTGCCGGCGTTGTTGACCAGGATGTCAATCTGTCCCCATAGCTCCATGGCACGCGCGGCCACGGCGGCGGCGCTGGCTTCCTGGCGCACATTACAGTCGATGGCCACCGCGTTCGGGCCTAATTCCGCGACCAGCGCAGCGGCTGCCGTCAGATTGCGGTCGGCGATGAGGACTTTCGCGCCTTCCGCGATGAAGCGGCGTGCGGTGGCCGCACCAATGCCGCTGGCGCCGCCGGTGATGATGCTGGTCTTGCCTTGAAGTCGCATGGATTGCTCCTAATGAGTGCGGTAAGTGTTCAGTCGAGGCCAATGTCCGCTGCCGCGGCCAGGTGCTTTTCTTTTTCCACATCGAGTGACCGGCAAGCCAGCAAGTAGACCAGCGCGGACACTGGCAGACCCACGAGCATGGCAATGTCGGCGCCGCCTAGCGCTACGGCTACGGGGCCGCGGTACAGCCCGTGGCTGAAGAATGGGATCATCGATACGAAACCGAGCCCGTACGCCAGCAGGCCGCGCCAGTTCCAGCGCCCATACAACCCATTCGGGTTAAAGATCTCGCGAATGGAGTAGTGCCCCTTGCGGACCACGTAAAAGTCCACGAGGTTGATGGCCGTCCACGGGGTGAACAGGTAGAGCAAGATGGCGAGAAACTGCTCGAAATCATGGGCGAAGTCGTGGGAGGCGCCAAGTGCAATGGCCGTGGAGCCGATGAGCGCCAGCACGATGGTGACCACGCGTTTGCTCACGGTGGACTTGATGGGACGCAGGGAGTCGGTAACGCTGAGCAGCGTCAAGGAAGCGCCATAGAAATTGAGCGTGGTGATGGTGACTAGCCCCAGCAGAGAAGCCAGCAGCAAGGGCTTGCCCGAGCCAGGGAGCAGCGTATCGGCGGCGGCCTTGATGGCGGGAGTCAGTTCTAGGCTTGGGTACATGGCGGCAGCGAAGGTGCCGATGAGCATGGTCCAGACGCCACCAATATAGGCACCGACGAAGGTCCACCAGAACGACGCGCTAACGCCGACATCCTTGGGCAGATAGCGCGAATAATCTGAAACGTAGATGGACCACGAGAGTTGGTAGGCCGCCGCGGCGAAAAGCTGCGTCATAAAGGCGCCACGGTGGAAGTCGCCAAGATCGAACTGCGAGGCAGGCCAATCGAAGCGTGGCGCCAGCGCTGTCATGATGACTAGCCCAATGATGAGCACGAAGGCGAGCAGACGTTGGGCACGGTGGATGAGGTCGTAACCGACGACCGCCAAGAGGGCCGCCAAGACGCCAACCACCTGGATGGTGACTGCGCGATTGCCACCGTAGAGCGTGGTGATGGTATCTGCCGCCAGCACCTGATTGAAAGCGTTGTAGCCCACGTAGGTGATGAGGGCAACGCCCCAGACCAGCAAGGCGCCCACATACCCGAATTGCGGCCGGGATTGGATCATCTGGGGCAGGCCCAGTTGAGGCCCTTGAGTAGAGTGGAAAGCCATGAAGAACGTGCCGAGCGCGCAGCCCAGCAGCACGGCGATGGCGCTCCAGATGAGGTTGCCGCCGAGGGCTATGCCCACGACACCGGTGGCAATGGTGGCCAGATGGGCATCGCCAGCGAACCAGACCGGCCAGAGATGCCAGACCTTCCCGCGCCGTTCGGCCTGCGGAACATAGTCGATTGAGCGTTTTTCGATGAAGGCCGGTTTATTCACGTGCTACCCCAAAGGACGAACCGGGGAGGGCACGGCGCGCCGCGCCACGCGGCCGGCCCTGTGCCAGCTCGTGGTTTTGAACTCCCCTGGCCCGATTGTAAACATCTTCTGTCCCCGTGGGGGTCGGGGCGGCGGTTCGCCCGACAGGTACTATGCTCAACATTCTTGGGGGTGCTTGGCGCTTTTTTCTTTGGTGGGGCAATGGAAATGACAGTGTCGCAGTACGGCCTTTGCCCAGCCTTGTTCCAGCCTTGCCGGCTCGGGGCACACGAGCTTGCTCATCGCGTGGTCTTGGCGCCCATGACCCGCACCCGTGCCGACTCATTGTCTCTGGCCCCCACGGCGCAGACCGCGTTGTACTACGCCCAACGTGCGTCGCAAGGTGGCTTGGTCATCACCGAGGCCACGCACATTTCACCGGAAGCAACACCGGTTTGGACCATCTACGAGAAGGTGCGTGAGTCTGCCGGGCAAGTTCCGGGAATATGGACGGAGACGCAGGTGGCGGGCTGGAAAACCGTTACGGAGGCGGTTCACGCCCGTGGCGGGCTCATCAGTTGTCAGTTGTTGCATGCTGGTCGTGTGGCTCAGCCGGGAATCGGCGAGCACCCATTGGTGCGCGGAAGTGGTGCTCCTTT
>CAIOHZ010000222.1 GCA_903858165.1 uncultured Pseudomonadota bacterium | reverse complement strand
GGCGCCGACGAGCACACAGGTCCTCGTTGACATCATGGGGCGCTGCCGCACCGGCGTGAACCGCCTGAAGGGCAGGTTGCCCGAACCGACCGAGATAGCGCACAAGACCGGCACTATCGGCGGCACCGTCAACGACGTCGGTGTCATGACGCTGCCGGCGAACGGTGGCGCGATAGTCATCGCCGTCTTTATCAAGAAGAGCGAAGCCCCGATGGAGCAGCGGGAGCGCGTCATTGCGGAGGTGGCGCGTTCTGTTCGCGACTTCTACCTCTACGCCCCGATGGAGTAATTTAGGTTACCTTTTGCGCTGTTGGTGCCGGGTGGGGTTGCGGGCCGCAGTTATTTCCGCGCGCTGGGCGCGACAGCCGGACGAACTTCTGGAAAAGGTAAGCCTGCAAATCGGCAACGAAATCGCGGGCGTCAGCCGCGTGGTCTACGACATTAGCGGCAAGCCGCCCGCGACGATTGAGTGGGAATAGGACCTCATGTTTGCGGAGAAAGACTTCATGAATTGGATCCGCCGCTTACGTCATTGGGCGCTCGCGCTGACTGTGCTGATGGTTTCCGTGTCAGCCGTCGGGAAAGACCCCGTGTCGGTCGCTCTTTCGGAAAAGCAGGCCTTCCGCGTCGTCACGCTGGTGGCTGGGTTGGAGAATCCGTGGTCGATGGCTTTCCTGCCCGATGGCAGGATGCTGGTGACCGAAAGAGACGGACGAATGCGCCTCGTCAGCCAGGATTTCAAGCTGGACGCGCAGTCCGTTGAGGGTCTGCCCGAGGTGGTCGCCCGCGGACAAGGCGGGTTGTTCGATGTGGTGCTTCACCCCGATTACCCGAGCAATGGCTGGATCTACTGGTCGTACAACGCACCCGGGGCGGGGGGCTGGGGAACCGCCATGGCCCGCGGGAAGCTGCAGGGCAAGCGCATGACGGAGGTGCAGGTTCTGTTCAGCATGCTGCCCAAGACACGGACTGCCCAACACTTCGGTGGCCGTATCGTTTTCGACAAGAGCCACCACGTTTATCTTACCCTCGGCGACCGTGGCGAGAAGGAACGTGCCCAGCGTCTGGACGACCATGCCGGGTCGGTCATCCGGCTGCACGACGACGGCCGCGTCCCCGCCGATAACCCCTTCAGTGGGCGTGCCGGGACGAAGCCCGAGAAATGGACACTGGGTAGCCGCAACCTCCAGGGCGCTGCTTTGCACCCCGGAACCGGGGTTCTATGGACCCATGAGCATGGCCCGCAAGGTGGCGACGAGGTCAACGTGATGCGCGCAGGGCGTAACTACGGCTGGCCGGTTATTACTTACGGGGTCAATTACGGCTTCGGCACCGCCATCGGCGAAGGGACGGCCAAGGCCGGCTTGGAGCAACCGCTGAAAGTCTGGGTGCCGTCGATCGGTCCTTCCGGCATGGCGTTCGTGGACAGTCCACGGTTTCCCGCCTGGCAGGGAAACTTGCTCGTGGGTGCGTTGCGTGGCCAGATGCTGGTGCGGTTGGAGTTGCGCGGTGAAGCAGTGGTTCGAGAAGAACGTCTGCTTGAGGGCGAACTGGGCCGTGTTCGCGATGTTCGCGTGGCGCCGGATGGCTTCATCTACTTGCTGACGGACAACTCGGACCGCTCTTTGGTCCGGTTG
>CAIOHZ010000221.1 GCA_903858165.1 uncultured Pseudomonadota bacterium | reverse complement strand
GAGTGCGAAGGCAGCTGTGACATTCACGTGCATCACGCGCCCAAATGTCGGTACGTCATAGAGTTCCACCGGCGCCAAAGTGCCGAGAATGGCGGCGTTATGCAGCAGTCCATCGAGTCGCCCGTACTCAATCTGCAGCGAACTCACCAAGGCGTCATATTCCGGCGCGAGTGCTGTCTCTAGATTCAGGTGGGCCAGCGCCGGCACGGGGCCGCCGGCCGCGACGATTTCGTCGTGCACCTTTTCCAACTTGCGGAGTGTCTTGCCGAGCAGCACTACGGTGGCGCCGTGGCCGGCTAGCGCGAGCGAGATGGCCTTGCCAATGCCGTCGCCGGCACCCGTCACAAGGATGACGCGTCCTGCCAACGCCGCAGCGGGGGCTTCGTAAGTGCGTAGCGTCTGGCTGTCCATGGGGCTTCCGGTGTGCTGCAGGAATTAACGGTGGGCGCGGCGCGCGGCGTGCCAAGCGGCCCAGAGGGTACGCCATGGCGGCAACAGGGCGTCCGCGTGAGAATTCAGGGGCTGTCGCTGCAGGCGCTTCACGGCGCTACGGGCCAGCGCTAAGCGAACCGCCGTGTGGCGCAGTTGGCTACGCACGCTCGGGGGCAGCGCTTGCCATTGCCGCTCGGCCAGCAAGAGCTCGTCTTCGCCCAGCACGAGTTGTTCCCGCAAGAGCATTACCAAGCCATCGGCATGCGCCGTGGCGCCGAGCACTTCGGGAAGTTCGTGCAAGGCCATGCCACGGGCTTCCAACGCTTCCAGGGGCAGCCCGAGACGCCCTTGACGAGCTTGCTGCAGTGGCAACGTACAGACATCCAGACGGCCAAGACCACTTCCCAGTTGCTCCGCGAACTGGCGGAGTTCTGCTGCGGCTTCGCTACCCGCGGTAGTGGCTTCAGGGGCCAACAGGCGGAGCGCCGTCCACTGCACCGCGCCATGGCGACGCCAGTCCCAGCGCGATGCTGCTGTCTGGTCGTCGGGTGCCACACCGGCAAGTTCCATCGATGCCAGTTCCAGTCGCTCGGGAAGTTCGCTCCACAGGCCAGGCTCGGCGGCAATGCCGTGCAGTTCGCGAGTGAGGGGGTGCGCCGGCTTGCCAGCGCTCAGCCGTTGCAGCTCTGCTTGCCACCACTGCAGTTTGTGGTGAGCGGCTTCATGCGAGCGCGTTCGGCCTGAGGCCACCAACTCGTCGATGACGCCGGACCATGCGTAGAGCGCGCGCAGTGCCCCGGCCCGAGGATGCGCCGCAAACAGACAGGCATAGCCAGCAGCGTCCAAGGCGCGTGACATCCCTACGCTTAGCCTCGCGACTGTGGGGTGTGGACTGCATCGCTAACTGGCAGACCGAGCCAGGTGGCGATATCGGCCATCGAATGGACACTGCCGTGAGCGCCCCAGGTGTCGGGGCGGTCCGTATCGGCGAGATAGCCAAAGTGTGCCACCAGCGCTGTCATGCCGGCGGCGAGAGCGGCCTGGACGTCCCGTTCGGCGTCGCCGACATAGACGCAGGCAGCAGGGTCGAGGCCGGCCTGCGCGGCACCATGCAGCAGCGGCGCCGGGTGGGGCTTGCGCTGTGGCAGCGTGTCGCCGGAGACGATGCAAGCGGCGCGTGGTGTCAGTTCCAGGGCAGCCATGAGGGGATCTGTCAGATACGCTGGTTTGTTGGTGACCACGCCCCACTTCAGGCCAGCTACTTCCAGGGCCAAAAGCAGTGCTTCGCCGCCGGGAAACAGCCGGGTTTCAAGGGCGATGCGGGCCGCGTAACGGTCTAGGAAGCGTTGGCGCATGGTTTCGAAGGAGGCACCGGGAGGCAAGCCGAAGCCGATCTGAACCATGGCAGTGGAGCCGTGGGAGGCATGAGGGCGAATGGTGGCGAAAGGCAGGGGCGACAGGTCTTCTTCAATGCGCAGGTCGTTGAGGGCGCCTGCCATGTCCACGGCGGTATCCAGCAAGGTGCCGTCGAGGTCGAACAGAACCCCTTGCCAAGACGTGATGGCAGTCATGGGTCAGGCTGCCCCGGGGCTAATTGGGGGGCGGCGGAAATGCGCCAGATAGTTCACGCTCACGTCCGGCCCCAGCCGGAAGGTGTGCGTTAGGGGGTCCATTTCGAGGCCGGTGACATCCAGCAACTCGAGGCCATTAGCGCGAGCCACGGTGGCCAGTTCGGAGGGGCGCAGGAACCGTGAGTACTCATGGGTACCGCGTGGCAGAAGGCGCAACAGGTATTCCGCGCCGACGATGGCCAGAGCGAAGGCCTGCGGGGTGCGGTTGAGCGTAGACAGGAACACGTGGCCACCCGGACGCACCAGTGTGGCGAGGGCCGCGATGACGGACGCAGGGTCTGGCACGTGTTCGAGCATTTCCATGCAGCACACCACGTCGTAGCTCGCGGGCTCCGCTGCGGCCAACTCTTCGGCGGCTGCCTCCACATACTTCACTGCCACGCCAGTTTCCAGCGCGTGAAGTCGTGCCACTTGCAGGGCGGTAGTGGCGAGATCGACCCCGGTGGTAGCAGCGCCGCTAAGCGCTAGCGCTTCGGTCAGCAGGCCGCCGCCACAGCCCACATCCAGCGCCCGCGCACCCTTCAATGGCGCCCGCGCTGCCACGTAGCCGAGGCGTACTGGGTTGAGGCGGTGGAGTGGGCCGGACTCGCCTTGCGGGTCCCACCAGCGCTGCGCCAGTGCTTCGAATTTGGCGATTTCGCCGGGGTCCACATTGCGGGTGCCAGCGGAGTTACCAGCGGAGTTACCGGCGGGGTGGTTGGCAGGCCCGGCAGGGCTTGCGGAGGTGGTGTTGGTGGCGCGGTCTGACATGCCTTCTATGGTATCATTATCGCTTGATTTTTCAGGCCTTCGGAGCCGCTAAACCCATGGCTGAAATCGCTCGCGAACTCCTCTACATCAACCTCGAGGACGAGATGCGCCAGTCGTATCTCGACTACGCGATGTCGGTCATCGTGGGGCGCGCCCTGCCAGATGCCCGCGACGGTCTGAAGCCGGTGCATCGGCGCGTGCTTTTCGCCATGCACGAACTCGGCAACGACTGGAACAAGGCGTACAAGAAGTCAGCCCGTATCGTCGGTGACGTCATCGGTAAATACCACCCGCACGGCGACAGTGCGGTGTACGACACCATGGTGCGTATGGCGCAGCCGTTTAGCCTGCGTTACCTGCTCATCGATGGCCAAGGCAATTTCGGTTCCGTCGACGGCGACGCCGCTGCCGCCATGCGTTACACCGAGGTCCGCCTCACCCGCGTGGCCCACGAAATGCTGGGGGATATCGACAAGGAAACGGTCGACTTCGTCCCCAACTACGATGAATCAGAGCACGAGCCTTCCGTGCTGCCCACCCGCGTACCGAACCTCTTGGTCAATGGCTCGGCGGGCATCGCGGTCGGCATGGCGACGAACATTCCACCGCACAATCTCTGCGAAATCATTGATGCCTGCATCATGGTCATCGACCAGCCGGAAGTGACGCTGGCGCAGTTGATGGAAATCGTGAAGGGCCCGGACTTCCCGACGGGCGGCATCATCAATGGCATTGCGGACCTCGGCAACGCTTACCGCAATGGCCGCGGCCGGGTGCGCGTGCGTGCGCGCACCCATTTCGAAGATATCAGCTCTGGCCGTCAGGCCATCATCGTTACCGAACTGCCTTACCAGGTGAACAAGGCGCGCCTACTGGAGCGTATCGCCGAACTTCACAAGGAAAAGCTGGTTGAGGGCATCAGCGAAATTCGCGACGAGTCCGACAAGGACGGCATGCGCGTGGTGGTGGAATTGAAGCGTGATGTCGCTGCGGAAGTGGTGCTGAACAACCTGTTCAAGCAGACGCCGCTGGAAACCGTCTTCGGCATCAACATGGTTGCCCTGCTGGACGGCCAACCGCGCCTGATGGGTCTGCGGGAACTGCTCGAAGCCTTCCTGCGCCATCGCCGCGAGGTGGTTACTCGCCGCACGGTCTTCGAACTGCGCAAGGCCCGCGACCGTGCCCACCTGCTGGAAGGGCAGGCCGTCGCGCTCGCGAACATCGACGAGGTCATCGCGGTCATCAAGGCTTCGCCCTCGCCAGCGGAGGCCAAGGTAGCGCTCATGGAGCGCGTCTGGATGAGTGGTGCGGTGCCGGAGATGCTCGCGCGTGCCGGCGCTGTCTCTACCCGCCCTGAGGGCCTCTCCGAAGACTTTGGCTTGCTGGCGGAAGGCTATCGCCTCTCGGATGCGCAGGCTCAGGCCATCCTCGAACTACGCCTCAACCGCCTCACGGGGCTTGAGCGCGACAAGATCGTCGCCGAATATGCGGCCTTGCTCGAAACCATTGCCGACCTCGTCGACATCCTGTCCCGGCCGGAACGTCTGCTGCAGGTCATCCGCGACGAGCTGTTGGTGGTTCGCGAGCAGTTCGGGGATGAACGCCGCACGGAAATCAACGCCGACTATCTCGACCTCGAAGACCTCGATCTCATCAAGGACGAGCCCGTCGTGGTCACGCTGTCCCGCTCCGGCTGGACCAAGGCCGTGGGCCTCGAGGAATACCGCGTGCTGGGTCGTGGTGCGCAGGGCAACGATGCGGGCGGCAACAAAGAAGACGATACGGTCGCCAAGCTGTTCGTGGCGCAAACCCACGACACGCTGCTGTGTTTCTCCGACCGCGGCAAGGTCTACGCTTTGCGCGTCTATCGTCTCCCGCGAACGTCACGCGCGTCGCGTGGACGCCCCATCAACAACCTCCTGCCATTGGAAACTGGCGAGAACATTACTGCGTTGCTGCCCGTACGCGACTTTGAAGTCGAGGGTATGTGCGTGTTCATGGCCACGGCGCAGGGCACAGTAAAGAAAACGGCGCTGTCCGCCTTCGGCAACGTCCGTAGTTCGGGTATTCGTGCCGTTACCTTGGATGAAGGGGATCGCTTGGTGGGCGTCGATGTCACCGCTGGTGGCAACGAGGTCATGCTGCTCTCTAGTGGTGGCAAGGCCATTCGTTTCCACGAAGAGGACGTCCGCGCCATGGGTCGTGACGCCTCGGGCGTACGCGGCATCACGCTGGGCGACGGCCAAGAGGTCATCTCTCTCATCATCGTGCGCGAAGGGATGGTGCTGACGCTGTCCGAAAACGGTTACGGCAAGCGCACCGCTATCGAAGAATTCCCCACCAAGGGTCGTGGCGGGCAGGGGGTCATTGCGCTCCAGTTGTCCGAGCGCAACGGCAAGATGGTGGCGGCGGTGCAGGTCAGCGACCGCGACCAACTTGTCATCATCAGCCGCGACGGGCGGCTACTTCGCACCCGGGTTGGCACCATCTCGGTGGTAGGCCGCAACACCCAGGGCGTGAAGGTCATGCGCTTGAAGGACGAAGACACCGTGCTCGAAGTAGCGCGAGTGGCCTACGTGGAAGGCATGGAGCAGGAAGCCATCACCACGGAGCCCGATTTGCTCCCGGAACCCGGCACTGACCTCCCGCCCCCCGAGGCCGCTTCGCCCGAAGCGGACGGAGCAGAGGCCGATTAATCCAGCCATTGCTGCCGTTTGATGGCAGCAATGGGGGTTTTTGCGCCGTATTCGCCGCGCCGGCAACCTTCCGGCGCTGTCTCCATAACCATTGGTGCGGTGCGCTGCGGCCACTGCAGCCTTAAAATAGCGTTTCGCTGGGCTTGTCTTGCCCATTGTTTCCGTTGGAGTTTTTGATGCGCGTGTTCAATTTCGCGGCCGGCCCGGCCACGCTTCCCCTTCCCGTACTCGAACAGGCGCAGCGCGAACTGGTCGACTGGCGTGGCGGTGGGATGTCCGTCATGGAGATTAGCCATCGCAGCAAGGCCTTCGTCGCTTTGGCCACGGAAGCCGAACAAGACCTCCGCGATCTCATGGGTGTCCCTGCCAACTACAAAGTGTTGTTCCTGCAGGGCGGTGCCAGCGGCATGTTCTCGGCCATTCCGCAGAACCTCACGGCCGAAGGCGATGTGGTCGACTACGCCAATACGGGTGCCTGGTCGAAGAAGGCCATCAGCGAGGCGAAGAAATATGCCCGCGTGAATGTCGTGGCGGATGGCAAGGACAGCAATTACTTTGCCATTCCGGACCGCGCCGGTTGGGGTGCCACCGAGGGTGCGCGCTACCTGCACTACACGCCGAACGAGACCATTGCCGGGTTGGAGTTCCCCGACATCCCCGTGCGCGCCGACGGTGCGCCGCTGGTGGCGGATTTCAGTTCCACCCTCTTGTCTCGTCCCGTAGATGTTTCGCAGTTTGGTCTTATCTACGCCGGTGCCCAGAAGAACATCGGACCGTCTGGTCTCGTCATCGTCATCGTGCGCGAAGATCTGCTCGGCAAGGCGCGCACAGGCACGCCTTCCGTCTGGGATTTCGCGCAAATGGCGGCCGATGGCTCCATGTCCAACACGCCACCGACGTTCGGTTGGTACATGGCGGGGCTGGTGTTCAAGTGGCTGAAGAGCGAGGGTGGCCTCGAGGCTGTCGGTGCTCGTAACGGCGCCAAGGCAAAGCTGCTCTACGACTACATCGATGCTTCGGGCTTCTACGCGAACCCCATCGAAAAAGCCGCTCGCTCGTGGATGAACGTGCCGTTCACGCTGGCAAGTGCAGAGCTGGAAAAGCCGTTCGCGCAGGAAGCACAGGCCGCGGGCTTGACCAACCTTGAAGGTCATCGCTCGGTGGGGGGCATGCGCGCGAGTATCTACAACGCCATGCCACTAGAAGGCGTGCAGGCCCTCGTCAGCTTCATGCAGGACTTCGCTCGCCGTCACGGCTGAGCTGCCTGCCGCCCTTACGTCTTCAGGAATACTGCCATGTCGTTCAAGATTCTCTCCCTCAACAACATTTCAGTGCGCGGCCTCGAGCGTCTTCCGCGTGATCGCTACGAAGTGGCGTCCGAGATTGGTCGCCCCGACGCGGTGCTGGTCCGTTCCGCAGACATGCATTCCATCGAGATTCCGCCCAGCGTGCTGGCCATTGGTCGTGCCGGTGCCGGTACGAACAATATCCCGGTGAAGGTGCTGACGAGCCGCGGCGTGCCCGTGTTCAACGCCCCCGGCGCGAACGCCAATGCGGTGAAGGAACTGGTGTTGGCTTCCTTGTTTCTGGGCGCCCGCAACATTTGTCAGGCCTGGGGTTTCGTGAAGGGCCTTGAGGGCGATGACCACGCGCTGGAAGTCGCCGTAGAGAAGGGCAAGAAGAAGTTCGTCGGTAGGGAGCTGCCGGGCCGCACTTTGGGTGTCATTGGGCTTGGCGCCATCGGTGTCGAAGTGGCCAACGCGGCCCACCACCTCGGCATGAAGGTGTTGGGCTACGACCCGGCCATCACCGTGCAGCGTGCCTGGCAGTTGTCCTCTGGCGTCGAGCAAGCGCTGTCCATCGACGACTTGTTCGCCCGTGCCGATGCCGTGACTGTGCATACGCCGCTGATGGATGCTACCCGCGGCATGGTCAATGCGGCCCGCCTGAAATTGATGCGCAAGGGCGGCACGATAATCAATTTTGCCCGTGGGCCCATCGTCGACGAGGCCGCGATGCTGGCTTCGCTGGACGCGGGGCATCTCGGTGCCTACATCTGCGATTTCCCGACCAACGCCTGCAAGGCTCACCCCAAGGTCGTGGCGCTGCCTCATCTGGGCGCCTCGACCAACGAGGCTGAGGAAAACTGCGCGGTGATGGTGGCGGACACGCTCCGCGAGTTCCTCGAGAACGGCACCATCCGTCATTCCGTGAATTTCCCGGAAGCCCAATTGCCGCGTATCGCTGGTACCAGCCGTATTGCCATCGCCAATGCCAACGTGCCGAACATGGTGGGCCAGATTTCCAGCACGCTGGCTGCCGCCAGCCTGAACATCGCCGACCTGCTCAACAAGTCGCGCGGCGAAATCGCCTATACGCTCATCGACGTCGACGGAACCGTGCCGGAAGGGGTGGTGGATAACCTCCGGGCCATTCACGGCGTATTGACCGTCCGGGTAGTCTAGAATCGCGGTTTCGGCCATCGCGATACGGGCAGGGACATGGAACAGGGGACGGACAAGCTGGATCTGGGCGTTATCCGCGAGCAGATCGATTCGCTCGACGAGCGTATCCATTCCCTGCTGAACGAGCGCGCCAGTCTCGCCCAGCAGGTTGGCATCTCGAAGACTCGCGAGGGGCGGGTGGTAGATTTCTACCGTCCCGAACGTGAGGCCGAGGTGTTGCGTATGGCGCTGGCCCGCAACCGCGGCCCGTTGCGTGACGAGGAAATCGTCCGTCTTTTCCGCGAAATCATGTCTGCCTGCTTGGCCCAACAGGAACCGCTCAAGGTGGCGTTCCTCGGGCCTGAGGGCACCTTCACCCAGCAAGCCGTGTTCAAGCAATTCGGTCATTCCGTGCGGGCCCTGCCGTTGCCTTCCATCGAGGAGGTCTTCCACGAAGTCGAAGCTGGCGTGGCGGACTTCGGTGTGGTGCCCATCGAGAACTCCACCGAGGGCTCGGTCAACAACACGCTCGACCGCTTCCTGTCTTCCCCGTTGCATATCTGCGGCGAGGTAGAGGTGCGTATCCAGCAGCACCTCATGGGCCGCATGGATACGCTCGAGCGTATCGAGCGCGTGGTGTCCCACCAGCAGTCGCTGGCGCAGTGTCGGCAGTGGCTCGATGAAAACCTGCCCGGGATCGAGCGCCTGCCGGCCTCGAGCAACGCCGAGGCCGCCCGCCGCTCCCGCGATGAACGCGGTACTGCTGCCATTGGCGGGCAGACGGCAGCGGAGGTTTATGGCCTGACGATTCTCGCCAACGAAATCGAGGACCGTCCCGACAACACCACGCGCTTTTTGGTGGTGGGTAAGAAGCTATTCAAGTCGAGTGGGTTGGACAAGACCACTTTGCTGGTATCAGCCAACGACACGGAAAGCCCAGGAGCCCTGCAGGAACTGCTGGAGCCCCTCGCGCGTCACGGCGTCAGTCTTACCCGCATCGAGTCCCGCCCGTCGCACAAGCGCAAATGGGATTACGTGTTCTTCCTCGACCTGCTTGGTCACGCCGAGGATGCCCCTGTGGCGGCGGCGCTGACTGAATTGCAAGCTCGTACCTCGCTGCTGCGGGTGCTGGGGTCCTATCCGCGCTCGGTTCTCTAGAGCGCCGCGGAGCTTTTCATGTCCGACATTTCCGCAGGCCATGCAATGGCCGATGGCCCGCTTCAGCGCTGGCGCTTGCTGCCAACTGACGTTGTGCGGGGTGAAGTCACGGTGCCTGGCGACAAGAGTGTTTCGCACCGTACCTTGATGTTCGGTGCGCTCGCTGATGGCGTCACGGAGGCCACGGGGTTTCTCGAGAGCGAGGATTGCCTGGCGACGCTCGGCGCCATGCGTGCCATGGGCGTACAGGTAGAGCGGCCAGGCCCTGGGCGGGTGCGCGTGCACGGTGTGGGGTTGCGCGGGCTGCGTGCGCCCACCACGGCGCTCGACATGGGCAATGCCGGCACTGCCATGCGCCTCTCCATGGGGTTACTGGCCGGTCAGGCTTTCGACAGCACGCTCGTCGGCGATGCCTCACTAACTCGTCGCCCGATGGAGCGCGCTGCGGCGCCTCTGCGCAAAATGGGCGCGGTCATCAGCACCACTGACGGTACACCGCCGGTCATGGTGCACGGCGTCGGCAAGGAAGGCGGGCGCTTGCAGGGTGTCGTACACGACCTTCAAGTCGCCAGCGCGCAGGTGAAGTCGGCGCTGTTGTTGGCAGGCCTTTATGCTGACGGGCCGACCACCGTCATTGAACACGCCATTACGCGCGACCACACCGAGCGCATGCTCAGCGCCTTCGGTGCCGCGGTGTCCACTGTCGTAGACGGCAGTAGGCGCACTGTAGTGCTGCAGCCACCCGAGCACCTGCAGGGCTGCACACTTGAGGTTCCTGGCGATATCTCTTCCGCCGCTTTCTTCCTGGTGGCCGGCAGCATCGCGCCGCAGGGTAAGCTGCTGGTGAAAAATGTTGGCCTGAACCCGACGCGTACCGGTGTCATCGATATCCTGCGCCTGATGGGTGCCGATCTGCGCATCCTGAACCCGCGCGAGGCGGGCGGCGAGCCAGTGGCGGATATCGAGGTGCATGCCGCGCGCCTCAAAGGAATCCGCGTGCCCCGCGAACTGGTGCCATTGGCCATCGATGAATTTCCGGTGCTGTTCGTCGCGGCCGCTTGTGCCGAAGGCGAAACCATGGTCGAAGGCGCTGAGGAACTTCGCGTCAAGGAAAGCGACCGCATCGCTTCCATGGAAGCGGGCCTGAAGGCGCTGGGTATTCCTTGCGAGGCGCGTCATGACGGCATGGTGCTCGCCGGTTGCGCGGCGGGTTCCCGACCGTTTGGCCCCGGTACGGTGGACAGTCGCGGCGACCACCGTATCGCGATGGCCTTTGCTGTCGCCAGCCTTGCCGCCAGCGGCC
This sequence comes from uncultured Pseudomonadota bacterium, assembly GCA_903858165.1. Taxonomy (GTDB): domain Bacteria; phylum Pseudomonadota; class Gammaproteobacteria; order Steroidobacterales; family Steroidobacteraceae; genus CAIOHZ01. The sequence continues at coordinate 9,149 of CAIOHZ010000221.1, read as the reverse complement.
CACTGCTCATCGAGGATGTGGCCAACGTCGCGACCTCGTTCCCGTCATTTGCCGCTTTGGCTGGGGCTATCGGCCTCGCATTGGCGGAAGCTTGATGCCGTTAGCTCCGGTCCTCGCCATCGATGGCCCCAGTGGCTCGGGCAAGGGCACCGTATGCCGAAGATTAGCCGCCGCGCTAGGTTGGCGTCTGCTCGATAGCGGTGCACTTTATCGCTTGGTAGCCCTTGGAGCCGCTGCCGAGAGTGTCACTGTGGACGACACGGCAGGGCATGCGGCCTACGCTCGCACCATGGACGTGGCATTCGGTGCTACGGCAAGCGGCGACGAGCTCATCCTGCTGGGTAGCCGCGATGTCACCGGGCTTATCCGGACAGAATCGGCTGGTGCCGCGGCCTCGCGTGTCGCAGCGTGGCCCGCCGTGCGTGAAGCACTGGTGGCGAGGCAACGGGCCTTCGCTGTTCTGCCCGGTTTGGTGGCGGACGGGCGCGACATGGGCTCCGTTATTTTTCCGGAGGCGGGGCTGAAGGTGTTCCTGACAGCAAGCGCGGAAGAACGCGCGGCAAGACGCTATAAGCAGTTGATGGAAAAGGGTATTAATGCTAACCTCGCGCACCTTTCGTTGGAGATCGCTGAGCGCGACCGCCGCGATGCCACCCGCCCGGTGGCGCCGTTGGTAGCCACGCCCGACGCCATCATCATCGATTCGACTCGCCTCTCGCCGGACACCGTCGTGGCGCAAGTGCTTGCTTTGGCACGCGCGCGCTTCGGGGTTGGCTGAAGGCATTCCCGGTGTGGTTCCGGGGTGGGCTTGTCCCGTCTTGGTGCCATGTTTCTGTAACCCGTCGGTTTTTCCCGTGTTTCTCACGGCCCGACACAACCCAAGAGAGGCGGCGCCTGCGGCGCTCGCAATCCACCCCATGAGCGAATCTTTTGCTGAACTGTTTGAACAAAGTCTGGCTTCCCAGCGCATCAAGCCGGGCCAGATCCTCAGCGGTCTCATCGTCTCCGTCGGCCCCGACTTCGTCGTGGTCAACGTCGGACTGAAGTCCGAGGCGGTCATTGAGGTCGAGCAGTTCAAGAACGAAAAGGGCGAAATTGAAGCCGTCGTTGGCGAGATGGTCGAAGTGGCGCTGGATAGCGTCGAAGACGGCACGGGTGCTACCCGTCTGTCGCGCGAGAAGGCCAAGCGTGCGCGTACTTGGACGCGCCTCGAAGTGGCGTTCAACGACCAGGCCATCGTGCAGGGCATCATCAACGGCCGTGTCAAGGGCGGTTTCACCGTCGAGATCGAGAACGTCCGTGCCTTCTTGCCGGGCTCACTCGTTGACGTGCGCCCCGTGCGCGACCCGTCCTACCTCGAAGGCAAGGTCCTCGAGTTCAAGGTCATCAAGCTCGACCAGAAGCGCAACAACGTCGTCGTGTCGCGTCGTGCGGTGGTCGAGCAGGAATACAGTGCTGAGCGTTCGGCGCTGCTCGATAACCTCCAAGAAGGTGCCATCGTCAAGGGTTCGGTCAAGAACCTCACCGACTACGGCGCGTTCGTGGACCTCGGTGGTATCGACGGCCTGCTGCACATCACTGACATGGCCTGGAAGCGCGTCAAGCATCCGTCGGAAGTGGTCAAGGTCGGTGACGAAATCGATGTCCGCATCCTGAAGTTCGACCGCGAGCGTCAGCGCGTTTCGCTGGGCATCAAGCAGCTCGGCGCGGACCCATGGCAGCACATCGCTCGTCGCTACCCGGCGGAAAGCCGCATCTGGGGCAAGGTCACCAACATCGCCGACTACGGCTGCTTCGTGGAAATCGAAGAGGGCGTCGAAGGCTTGGTGCACGTCTCCGAAATGGACTGGACCAACAAGAACGTCAACCCGGGCAAGGTGGTCCAGGTTGGCGAAGAAGTCGAGGTCATGGTCATCGACATCGACGAGGAGCGTCGTCGGATCTCGCTCGGCCTGAAGCAGTGCAAGCCGAACCCCTGGAAGGAGTTCTCCGAGAACTACAACCGTGGCGATCGCGTGTCCGGCCTCATCAAGTCCATCACCGACTTCGGTATCTTCATCGGCCTGGCCGGTGGTATCGATGGCCTCGTGCATCTCTCGGATATCTCTTGGGATGCTCCGGGCGAAGAGGCCGTGCGCAACTATGCCAAGGGCGCGAACCTCGAAGCGATGGTGCTGTCTATCGACCCCGAGCGCGAGCGTATTTCCCTCGGCATCAAGCAGATGGCGAAGGATCCGTTCTCGGGCTACTTGGCCGAGCACCCCAAGGGCAGCATCGTCCGCGGTGTGGTTCGCGAAGTGGATGCGAGAGGCGCAGTCATCGACCTCGAAGGTGGCGTGGAAGGCTACTTGCGTGCCTCCGAACTGGCTCGTGACCGCGTGGAAGACGCGCGTAGCCTGCTGAAGGTCGGCGAGGAAATCGAAGCCCGCTTCACGGGTGTCGATCGCAAGACCCGTTCGATTGCGCTCTCCATCAAGGCCAAGGAGGCCCATGAGGAGGCAGAAGCCGTGTCGCAGTACGGTGGCTCCCCGGAGTCGACCGGTACTAGCCTCGGCGACCTGCTAAAGGCGCAGCTGTCGGACCGCACCGACGACTGACGGCACACTGTCGGCGGGGGATGGCCCCCGCCGACGGACCCGTTTCCCTCCACGGTTTTCGCGATGCAGGCGCCCGCATGACGAAGTCCGAATTGATTGAACTGATGACTGCCAAGCAGCAGCACCTTCCTTCGAAGGATGTGGAGCTAGCGGTTAAACAATTGCTCGATATCATGGGCGATGCTCTTGCCAATGGCGAGCGCATCGAAATCCGTGGGTTTGGCAGTTTCTCGCTGCATTTCCGTCCACCCCGCCAAGGCCGCAACCCGAAAACGGGCGAAGCGGTGGCGCTGGCTGGCAAATACGTGCCGCACTTTAAACCCGGCAAAGACCTCCGTGACCGCGTGAATGACGGTCAGGCTTATCCCATCCGGGAATGATTCCTTTTGTGGGTCGGCGCACGCTGTGTCGCCCTCCCGCGTTACACTGACGCCATGGTTGTCGGTCACGTTCTTCGCAATATCGCCATTATTGCCGCTGCGGTCGTGTTCGGTTGGTATGCCGCGCGCCGCTGGCGCATCGGTGGCACCCCTGAGCCTCGTCCGGCTTCGCGCGAGTACTTGGCGGGCCTCAACTATCTGGTCCAAGACCAGCCCGACCGGGCACTGGAAGCCTTCCTGCGCGCGGTAGAGGCGGACCAAGACACGGTAGAGATGCATTTGGCCATGGGTGCGCTTTACCGGCGCCGCGGCGAAATCGACCGCGCCATCCGCGTGCATCAAAACCTCATCAGCCGTGAAGAACTCGATCCACGCCAGCGCGAGCAGGCCACTTATGCCTTGTCGCAAGACTACTTCCGCGCGGGCCTGCACGATCGTGCCGAGAAACTGCTACAGCCATTGTCCGAGGGCGGCACCTACCGTCTAGCAGCGCTCAAGGATTTGATTCGCCTCTATGAGTTGCAGCGCGACTGGTCACATGCCATGGAGGTGGGGCAGGCGCTGGCGAGGATTGGACGTCCCAACAGCGAGCATGAGGTTGCGCATTACGCCTGTGAAATCATCGGCGCGGCCTTGGCGTCACAGCAGTGGGAAGTGGCCCGCGAACAACTGAAGTCAGCCAAGGCGGAACTGAAGCGTTTCCCGCGTGCGGCCCTGTTGCGAGCGGATCTTGCCGTTCATGACGGCGAACCACTGGAGGCCATGGAGTGGTTGCGGCGTGGGCTTGAGCAGCAACCCGACTTGGCACCCGAGGTGTTGCCACGGGTGCGGCGCGCGGTTGCTGCGGGTGGCGATGCGGCGCTGGCACTGGAATGGCTGAACAAGGCGCAGCCTTCGGTACGGACGCATGTGGTGCAGGCCGCCTTACTCGGCGATTACCTAGATTTGCCGCTGCTCCGTGAGTTAACCCGCGTCCACTTGCTGGAGCGTCCTGGCATCGGCGAGGTATTGCGGGCGGTCTTGCCCGAGGGCGGAACCCTCGGCGATACGCAGTTGGATGCGGTGTGTGCAGCTTTGCGCAAGCAGGCACGGAAGAATGCCCGTTACCGTTGCCAGCAATGCGGTTTTTCCACCACCACCTTTTTTTGGCAATGCCCGGGTTGCAAGACTTGGGATGGCTTGAAGCCGCTAGCGGAAGTGGATGTCCTGTTGCCAGCACCGCGCGCTCAGGAAGATACCTAGTTTTTTTACCCTTGGCCCATGGCTCGGGGCCCGTGGCTCGTGGCCCGTAGCTCGGGGTCGGTGGGTTCGCTTACGCGGCAGTGGGTATTTGCGTTACTGGTGGAAGTGCCTTCATAGCCAGTGCCTCGCCGTTGGGGCGCTACATTTTGGTGTAAACGCACGCGTTTCCTGGCTGGTTTTGCTTGGTGACGCTGGGCATCCTGAACTTGTCCGGGGACCACTGTCGGTCCCCGCTTCAAGCAAGGAGCATCCAATGAAACCTCACTTCGGTTCTCAACACTCTGCACCGGCCAGTCGGCCGGCCCCGGGTCCTCTCCGTACGCGGGCTCGTTTGGTCGCGGCGGGCGCCATCCTCGCTGCCGGGCTCACCATTATGGTGCCGGCCGCCGCCGGTCCCGTGAACGTGAACGCCGCGGACGCACGCACGCTCCAGAAGGAGTTGGTGGGTATTGGTCCTGCCAAGGCCCAAGCCATCGTGGCTGCGCGGGAAAAGAACGGCCCGTTCAAATCGCTCGAAGACATCGCGCGCGTCAAGGGCGTTGGCAAGAAACTGGTGGACCGCAACCGCGGGAATCTCCGGCTGGATGGCAAGGGGCAGGCCGGCGCCGCCGCCGCTGCCTCGGGTACTACGGCGGGCGGTGCTGCCCCCAGTGGTGCTATCAGCCACTAGGCATTAATTGCCGGTGGGTGGGGGCCGGTCACGGAGTTGCAGTGTTATTGTCGGTATCATGTTGCGGTTCCGCTTTAGGATGAAGCCATGACCCGAATTATTCGCACCGCTGTCTTCCCCGTGGCCGGCCGCGGCACCCGTTTTCTTCCCGCCACCAAGGCGAGCCCGAAGGAAATGCTGCCAGTGGTGGATAAGCCACTCATCCAGTACGCCGTGGAAGAAGCGCTCGCCGCCGGTGCCGAGAACCTCGTGTTCATCACCGGCAGCAGTAAACGCGCCATCGAAGATCACTTCGACTCGGACCCTGAACTCGAGGCCGCACTCCAGGAGCAGGGCAAACACGACCTGCTCGAGAGTCTGCGCGGCATCCTGCCTCGTCAGGCCAATTGCATCTACATTCGCCAGCCCGCGCCCTTGGGCTTGGGCCACGCGGTCCTGTGTGCCAGGCCGGTGGTTGGCGATGAACCGTTCTTCGTTCACTTGGCGGACGACCTCATCGACGCCGAGACGCCGTGCCTTGCCCAGATGGCGGCGGTACACGCCCGCCATGGCGGTAGTGTTCTTGGCGTGCAAACAGTCGCCCCCAGCGAAACCCACAAGTACGGCATCGTTGCCGCCACTGAAGACCCGGCGGAATCCGCATTCGCGGGGGAACCGACGGGCCGCGTCTCACTGGTGCAGCGTATTGTCGAAAAGCCGAAGTCGGGCACTGCACCCTCCAACCTGGCCGTGGTGGGTCGCTACATCCTCTCTGGCAAAATCTTCGATAAGTTGGCGAGAATCGGTCGCGGAGCGGGCGGTGAAATTCAGTTGACGGACGGCATTGCGGCGCTGCTCGGCGAAGACCCGGTGAGGGCCTACGCTTTTGAGGGCAAGCGCTACGACTGCGGTTCGAAGCTCGGTTATCTGGAAGCCACCGTGGAGTTCGGTTTGAAGCACCCGGGGCTGGGTGAGGACTTCGCCAACTACCTCGCCGCCTTGGTGGCCAGTCGCCTGCGGAGTAAATGAAAACCCCTATTACATAGGGGTTTTTGGATAGTCGCTGCTTTTGTCGATAGCGGTGTTTTCGGGTGAGGTGCATTAGTGGCCGGTAACGCTGCTGCACAAACTCAACATCGACATGATGACCTCGACCGACGCCGGCTAGGCTACCGGTGACTTGCAGTTGTCTGGCCAGAAGGAGCAGGACTTCGGCGGCGGCATCTGCATCATGGAAGGCTTGCCGGTTGAGGCGGTCCGCTACTGGGCCGCCTTTTTTGTTGCCTTGCCGGCCTTGTTGGCGTCACTGGCGCCGACCAGTTCAGTTTCCGGCTCTGCCAGCTTCAATCGACGGAAGGTTGCCTTGCTGTCTGCATCGGAGTCCAGCAGGCGCAGGACCAGGACGTCGAGTTCACGTTCTTCTTCGGTGGCTCGTTGGGCTGCCGCAACCACAGCGGCGAAGCTGTCCACGGGCTGGCCTTCGATGTTCATGATGATATCGCCGACATGGAACCCGGCTTCATCGGCGTCTGACCCTCCGGCAACATCTTCCACGGCGAACACAGACCGCTGGAAGCCCCACCATGGCGCGTACTCTGGGCTGGAAGCAGCCAACAAGGCCCCGGAAAGCAGTACGCCACGACGGCGGGTAACCTGCGGCGCCATCGGGATGATGCCGGTGATGGTTTTTTCGGTACCGCGGCGACGCACCGCCAATGTAGCGTTCCCCACCTGTCCCCGCAGCGCATCCACCATTTCCGTATACGTGCGCACCTTTACTGCGGGGCTGCCTACTGCTAGCACTTCGTCACCGGTCTGCAGGGCGATGTTTCCCGGCGGCAGGAAGTTGGCGGCGACACTAAGCGTCATTTCATCGTCGAGGTTCATGGCAAATGCCAAGCGTGGGTCCGGCGGCGAGGGATCCTTACCGGCGGCAAATAGCTGCACGATGCGGCAGGGAAAACGGATGGGCACGGCAAGCGTAATGCCATGAACCTCTTCGGTGTTCATGCTGAGGGTGGCAATGCCGATGACGGCACCGCTTTCCAAGCTGAATACTGGCCCGCCGGAATTGCCGGGATTCACGGCGGCGTCCATGAGGATGAGGTCCTGCCCGAAGCGCGAGGTGCTGCCGGAGACGATGCCCCGTGAGGCGTTGTAACTGAAGCCGATGGGGTGACCGAGGACGCCGACGGGATGGCCGGCACCGGGAGAGGGACCACAGGCCAAGCGTGCTGCTTGGTGTTTGCGAGCGTCTAGCGGGTCGACCGCGAGCACGGCGACATCGACATGCGGGTCGACGTAGATGGTGGTGGCCTTGCTCTCTTGGCCATCTTCCCACTTCACGGTTACCTCGCTAGGGGAGTAGCCGGCCACGTGGGCGTTCGTGATGATCCAACCGCGGGCGGCATCGACGAGGAAGCCGGTACCTGAGGCGGAACCGCCGTAGTCTTGGATGAAGGCAGCGTCGATGTTGGTGCTGACTTCCACCGTCGACTGGCGTGCCTCCGCGAAGATGGCCTCGGGGTTGCGGCCTTGGGCCTGAGCGGTACCCGAGGTGGCTGCAATGACGAGCAACATGCTCAGCACGCCCGAAGCGACTGCCGAAACGGGGCGCGGGATGTGCCGTGAAACCAGACACGGCTTTGAAAGATGACGCATGGGTGCGCTGCCAGACCGAGAATGGCGGAATGTTAGCGCGGATGTTGGACAAAATAGCGCCAAAAGCGCCGAAATGGCTCCCCGGGTTGGACTCGAACCAACGACCAAACGATTAACAGTCGTTTGCTCTACCGACTGAGCTACCGGGGAACGGCAGAGGGCGAACGCCCCTTCGGAAGCCCGCAAATTTACGCGAGGGGCCGCCTAGCGTCAAGTCCCGGAGAGGGCCGAACCGATGCGTCGGAGCGCCTCGCGAAGCGTCTCCAGACTGCAGGCGAATGACAAGCGAATGTGTCCGGGTGCACCGAAACCGCTGCCAGGAACCACCGCGACGCCGCCAACCTCCAGCAGGTGGTCGGCAAGGGCGGTGTCGTCTACGAAACCGCGGGCCGACATGACTTCCCGCACGTCCGCAAAGGCATAAAAAGTGCCCTGACCGGGCAAACAACGGATGCCCGGCAAAGCATTCAAGCCAGCGACCACGAAGTCATGGCGCTCTTGGAAAGCGGCATTCATGGTGGCTACGCAGGCTTGGTCGCCGTTCAACGCAGCGGTAGCGGCGTGCTGGCTGATAGAGCAAGCGTTGGAAGTGCTTTGCCCCTGGACGGTGGCCATGGCGCGGATGAGTTCCGCCGGTCCGCCGCAGTAACCAATACGCCAGCCGGTCATGGCGTAGCTTTTCGACACGCCGTTGATGGTGACCGTACGGTCGTACAGCCCCGGGCAGGCGGTTACCAGGCTGCAGAACGGCTCGGCGCCCCACCAGATATGCTCGTACATGTCGTCGGTGCCAATGACCACCTGCGGATGCCGCAGCAGCACCTCGCCCAAGGCCGCCAGTTCAGCGCGGGTGTAGGCCGCGCCGGTGGGGTTGGAAGGGCTGTTCAGCAGCAGCAGGCGGGTACGCGGCGTGATGGCCGCCTCCAGTTGCGCAGGCGTGAGCTTGTAGCCGGCCTCGGGGCCGGTGGGAACCGTCACCGGCACGCCATCTGCCAGCAGCACCATATCGGGGTAGGACACCCAATAAGGTGCCGGGATGACGGCCTCGTCGCCGGGGTTCAGCAGGGCAATGCAGAGATTGTATAGCGTTTGCTTGGCACCACTGGAAACCAATATCTGCTGACGGGTATAACTGAGGCCGTTGTCCCTTTGGAACTTGGCGATGATGGCGTCTTTCAGTTCCGGGGTGCCATCGACGCTGGTGTACCGGGTCTTGCCCTGACGGATGGCGACCACCCCGGCGTCCGCAATGTGGACCGGGGTGTCGAAATCCGGTTCCCCGACGCCAAGCCCGATGATGTCTCGGCCCGCCGCTTGCAATTGCAAGACGCGAGAGGTGAGAGCCAAGGTGGGCGAGGGCTTGACGCGTTGAACGCGCTGGGAGACGGCGATGGGCACGGGGGAGTCCGAAAAGGGCATGCAACGCGAGTATCCTAGACGGTTATGACCCTTCCCCGCCAGCAAGATACCGTCCCCTTTCGCCTGCAGTCCGACTACGCCCCGGCGGGGGACCAGCCCGAGGCCATCAGGCAACTCGTAGAGGGCATCGAGGACGGACTGAAGCACCAGACTTTGCTTGGCGTCACAGGCAGCGGCAAGACCTACACGATTGCAAACGTC
>CAIOHZ010000220.1 GCA_903858165.1 uncultured Pseudomonadota bacterium | reverse complement strand
GACTACGGCATTTTCGAGCAGGTCATCGACGACGAGGGTGCGCAGCAAGAACGTGCCAGTAGTTGGCTGCGTGTGCGTAACCCTTGGGAGTCCCCGCGGACGGATGCCCGTTATCGCGTTCACTTCGGTGGCCGTTGCAGTTCCAGCGTCGACGCCGATGGGCGTGTGCGGCACCAGTGGGTGGATACCCAAGACGTTTACGCCGTGGCTTTCGACCAACTGGTCCCCGGCAACCGCAGTGCGACGGTCAACCATCTGCGGCTTTGGTCGGGCCGTGCCGTGACGCCGTTCCATGTGCAGGTGTTCAACGCCGGGCGCTACGCGGAGGCGGTGGCGGAACAGATCGATGCCAAGAACCTCTCGCGCATCCTGTATCCCGACGACAGCACGCCGCAGGGCAAGGAACTTCGTTTCCGTCAGCAGTATTTTTTCGTGTCTGCTTCTCTGCAGGATCTGCTGGCGACCCATCTGGGCGAAGGGCGTGCGCTGGAGGCCTTGGCCGACAGTTGGTCCATTCAGTTAAACGATACGCACCCGGCGCTGGCTGTGCCCGAGTTGCTGCGTCTACTCATGGATGTGCATGGCCTTGAATGGGAGCAGGCCTGCGCGATTGCCTTCCGTACCTTTGGCTATACCAATCACACGTTGTTGCCCGAGGCTCTCGAGACCTGGCCGGTCAATTTCTTCGAGCGTTTGCTGCCACGGCACTTGCAGATCATCTATGTGTTGAACCGCGACTTCCTCGACGAGGCCACGGGGCGTGCTGCCGCCATGGGCGAGGGGCAAACGCTGAATGAACTACGCCGCCGCTTGTCCATCATCAACGAAGACCATGGCCGCAGCGTACGTATGGCCAATATGGCGGTCATCGCCAGTCGTCACGTGAATGGCGTTGCGGCGCTGCATAGTGACTTGGTCCGTTCGGACCTCTTCCCGGAATTTGCACGGCTTTACCCCGAGCGTTTCACCAACGTCACCAACGGCATTGCGGTGCGGCGTTGGCTGGTGCAGGCCAACCCAGGTTTGTCGGCCTTGCTGACGCGGCATCTCGGTCATGGTTGGGAGAACGACCTCGAAGAGGTTGAACGTCTGCGTTGGGCCGTCGACGACTCGGCCTTCCGTACCGAGTACCGAGAAATCAAGGCCGCCAACAAAGTGCGGCTGGCGGCTGAGGTGCAGCGTCGTATGGGGCTGGTCATCGACCCGCAGTCCATGTTCGACGTGCAGGTGAAGCGCATCCATGAGTACAAGCGGCAGTTGTTGAACCTGCTCTATGTGGTCTGGCGCTATCAGCGCATTCTGGAGTCGCCGCAGACGGATTTCGTGCCGCGCACCGTGATGTTTGCCGGCAAGGCGGCGCCTGGCTACGCCATGGCGAAGGCAGTCATCAAGCTGGTGAATAACGTGGCACGCACCGTGAATGCCGACCCGGTGGTGGCCGGACGGCTGAAAGTGGCGTTCCTGCCGGACTATGACGTTTCGCTCGCGCAGCAGGTGATGCCGGCGGCCGATCTCTCGCAGCAGATTTCCACCGCTGGCCTCGAGGCGAGTGGCACAGGCAACATGAAACTGGCCCTGAACGGCGCCCTCACCATCGGCACCTTGGATGGCGCCAACATCGAAATCGCCGAGCATGTGGGTGCCGATAACGTTTTTATTTTCGGCTTGAACGCGGACGAGGTGGTGGCGCGGCGGCGCGCGGGCTATGTGCCCGGCGATGTCTTGCGCGCAGACCCGGAACTGGCAGCGGTACTGCATCTCATTGGCGGTGGGCATTTCTCACCACATAACGTCGGCGAGGCCGGTCCGGTAGTAGACCGTCTGCTCACCGACAATGAACCCTATCTGGTGCTCGCGGATTTCGCGGCTTACCGCGATGCACAAGCGCGTGCCGATGCGCTCTATCGGGACGCGGATGCCTGGTCGCGCAAGGCGGTGGCCAATACCGTGGGCATGGGGTTCTTCTCCAGTGACCGCAGCATTCGGGATTACGCAGAACGCCTGTGGCACTTGCGTCCGGTGGTTTGAGTTCGACGGCATGAATCCATTGGCAAGAATCCTTCGGCCATGAATCGATTGTCATGAACCGACGGATCTGCAGCCGTCGACCTTCGGGGGGAATATGAAACAACTTGTCCCAGACAGCGGGGAACGGTGTGGCGATACCCACGCGCTAGCG
>CAIOHZ010000219.1 GCA_903858165.1 uncultured Pseudomonadota bacterium | reverse complement strand
GCGCACTGCAATAGGCTCGCCGTAGCGTGCACGAATGCAGGGCCCAGGCAACTCGCCCAGGAAACCCCAGACCACATCCGGTCCATAGGTCGGATGCCAGATGTGATCGTTTCGCTCGATTAGCGGAATGATGAAATGTCGCCGCGGGGCAAACGCGTTGGAATATTGGTGTTTGCGGCGCCATTCGGGGCGACGGGTATCGTGCTCGGGTCGCCCCCCGCCATGCGCGGCAAACTGCTCCGCAGTCACCTCGCAGCCCTCTTCAGAGGCATCACAGTTCCGCGTAAACGGCTGGACGAAGGGAGCCGATGGCGGGCTGATGAGATCAATGTCCTTGGCCAAGGCACTTCGCGATGTGCCGCCCAGCATCAATGACCCTGCGGCCGCTGATGCCAGCTTCAACACCTCACGGCGGTCCAGCCGTGCCGCGGTAATTTCCTGACGCAGCCGAATGGCTGCGGAAACCCGGCTTTCAAGCTTGGACTTTCCGCGAACGTAACCAGTCATCAAGGCACCCATTTGTCGCTGCAGAGCGACACTTTATAACGAACTAGTAGAGCAAATCTAGAGTTATGACGAAGTTGTTAACTTCTGATTTGGGTCCTAGAATTCTTTCGCACTCACCTCGACAACCTGAAGCAAGAAAAATGCCATACGTAAAAACCCCTACGCAATCAATGCAAGGGCAGCCATCTTGAGATTGCTGATACTGGAGGCGTAAAGAATCCCGACACCTTGGGGGCACCCAAAGCCAGGAGTTTCAGCCGTAGTAGGAAAAAATATCCGGGCGTGCGGATACTGAATTTTGGAGCAGGCCTTGTCTTATCTGCCGGCTAAAAGCCGCTCCACCGCCAGCGCGTCCGCTTCGGTGTCCACACCCGGGCCCGGCGCCTCCACTGCAACCGCCACGGCAATCGCTAGGCCATTTTCCATGGCGCGCAGTTGCTCCAACCGTTCCGCGGTTTCTAGCGGCGAAGGGGGCCACGCAGCCAACTGTCGCAAGGCACCCACGCGGTAGGCGTACAGCCCCACATGCCGCAAGGCCTCACCGAAACCGGTCTGGCTGCCAAAACCATCCGATGCGGTATCGCGCGGCCACGGAATGGGCGCGCGACTGAAGTACAGCGCACGCCCATTGGCGGCGGCCACCACCTTCACGGCATTCGGGTCCATGAATTCGTGCAAGCTGCGGATGGGCGTGGCGAGCGTGGCAATGGCGGCGCCAGGGTCCGCCATCAGCAACTGCGCCGCTTGCGCCACATTTGCGGGAGGCAGGAGAGGCTCGTCGCCTTGCACGTTCACCACTATTTGGTCGTCAGGCCAGCCGCATAGCGCTGCTACTTCCGCCAAACGGTCCGTTCCCGAAGGGTGATTCGGGTCTGTCATGAGCACCGGCGCGCCAAAAGCACGGCAGGCTTGTACCACCCGGTCGTCATCGGTGGCCACAATCACTTCAGCCGCACCTGAAGCACACGCCCGTTCGTAAACATGCTGCACCATCGGCTTGCCGGCCAGCAGACGCAGCGGCTTGCCCGGCAAACGCGTGGAGGGGTAGCGAGCGGGAATGACGACACGGAAGGTCATGACGGGTTCAGTCCTTTAGCGCAGGCCTGCAAATCAAGCCTGCAAAGCCAGCATTCAACTCAGGCCTTCAGCCAAGGGTCGTCGCTGGCCAGCACCTTGGCCTCTTCTTCCAGCATCACGGGAATGCCGTCGCGGATGGGGAAGGCCAGTCGGTCAGCGCGACACACCAGCACCGCGGGTTCACGCAGGAAATGCAGCGGACCCTTGCAAGCCGGGCACGCCAGAACATCAAGCAGCTTGGTATCCATGGTTCCTCTCAATCAACGCCGAGCCAGAAAACAAACCCCACTACAACGGCTTACTTCAAGGCTTGCTTCAATCCAGCGCAGACAGCACCGTGCGGAGCAGGCGTTCGCCCTCCCCCGGTGCGAACGCCACGACAGCCTCTACTCGCCACCAGTTCGGCGCAGCAAACACCGCACACTTTACGGCATCTTTCGCGGTCATCAGTACCGGCATGTCGGCGAACGGCGCGAGGTCCGCTGCCGTGTACGCGTGGTGGTCCGAAAAGCCGCAGGTTTGGCGCAACCCCGCGCCGGCCGCCTGCAGTGCGCGGAAAAACCGCTCCGGATGCCCGATGCCCGCCACTGCGACCGCGTCCGTGAAAGCCGTGAGCGGCCGAGACTCACCCGTCACCAAGTTCACCGCCATCTGCGGCTGCACGGCGAAGTGCAGCGCCTTGGCGGTGCTGGCCCATGCGGGTACGCCAGCCGTAGCCAACTGCGACGCAGACACGGCACCGTGGTTGAACAGCGCCACCTGCGCCGGGCCAACAAAGCCCGGTAGTTCGCGAAGCGGACCGGCGGGCAGACAACGGCCATTACCCAAAGGCGCGACGCGGGTAGCATCCACCACGATCACTTCGAGACGCCGCGCCATGGCGTGATGCTGCAAGCCGTCGTCCGCCAGCACCACGTCTACATCGCCGGCCAGCAACCCGACAGCCGCCACGCGGTCCTGCCCCACGGCTACCGGACAGCCGGTAGTAGCCGCAAGCCACGCAGGTTCATCGCCCACCAGCGCCGCGCTATCGCCAGGCGCCACACGGCGTGCGCTAGCGGCACTACGGCCATAGCCGCGCGACACCACACCGACGCGCTTGCCCTGCGCCCGCAACTGCGCCGCGAGCCACGCCACTACCGGCGTTTTGCCGGTACCGCCTACAGTGAGGTTGCCTACTACGATGACCGGCGGCAGTACAGCCGTGCCGGGCGCACGTGCTCTACGCCGCCTTTGCGCCACCCGCGCCACCAACCAACCCAACGGCGTCAGCATGGCCGTGAAACACCGCTGTGGCAACGTACGCGCGGCACCGTCGTACCAGGCCCCCAGCACCCAAATCTCCAGCGCGCGCTTGGTGGGCAGCAGGCTCACGCGTCGAAGCGCATCCGGTGGAGCGCTGCATAAGCGCCACCGCGCGCGAGCAGTTCCGCGTGCGTTCCTTGTTCGAGGCAACGGCCTTCGTCCACCACGACGATGAGGTCCGCATGTTCGATAGTGGACAAGCGGTGCGCAATGACCAGCGTGGTACGGCCGCGCTTCAGTAGTTCCAGCGCTTCCTGGATGATGTACTCGGACTCGGTATCTAGCGCACTGGTGGCTTCATCCAAAATGAGCACAGGTGCGTTCTTCAGCAGCGCACGCGCAATGGCTATGCGCTGCTTTTGTCCACCCGACAGCAAGGCACCGCGGTCGCCGACCGGCGAATCCAACCCCTGCGGCAGTGCTTCAGCGAACTCCAGCACATGCGCGGCGCGGGCTGCAGTGCGTACCTGTTCTTCAGTGGCTTCGGCGGTACTGTAGATGATGTTTTCGCGAATGGAGCCGTTCACCAGGATGACATCCTGGCTAACGAGACTGACATTGTTGCGCAGCGCCACGCGCGAATACTCGCGAACGTCATGACCATCCAGCAGCACGGCACCGGGCTCCGGGTCGTGGAAGCGCGGCAGCATGCCCACGAGCGTGGTCTTGCCACCGCCCGAACGACCAACGATGGCGACTGTCTGTCCGGCGCGCGCTTGGAACGAAACGCCCTTCAACACCTCACCCTTGTCGGCGTCGTAAGTAAAGCGCACATCGCGGAATTCCACTTCGCCCACAGCACGCGCCAAGGGCCGTGTGCCGCCGCGGTCTTCGATAGGCGTGTCGAGCATCTCGAAGACGCTGGCGCCAGCGGCAATACCCTGCTGCAGCGGGCCGAACACCTGCACCAAACGACGCAGCGGCGCTGTAATCATCATGAGGCCCGTGAGGAACGACATGAATGCGCCTACCGTCATTTCGTTCTTCAGCACGCCACGGATAGCGACATACAGCACACCCGACAAAGCGATAGCGGTGATGAACTGCACGGTGGGGTTACTGAATGAACGCGCCTGAATAAGCTTCATATTCTGGAAGCGGTTACGTTCATTCACTTCGGCGAACTGCGCCGCCTGATGCTCCTGCGCGTTGAACACCTTCACCAAGCGGTGACCATCAATGGCTTCCTTGGCGACGCGCGTAACATCGCCCATGGAGCCTTGAATGCGCGTACTGTAACGACGAAAGGCGCGGTTCACGATACGAATGAGCGTGGCGATGACTGGGGAAATGAGGAAAGCGAATGCCGCCAACCGCCAGTTCAGCCAGAAGATGTAGCACAGCAAACCGATGATGGTTAGCGTGTCACGGATGAACACCGTGACGGCATTAGTTGCCGCCTCTGCTACCAACTCAGTGTTGAACGTCAGCCGCGACAGCAGCGACCCGCCAGTCTCGCGGTCGTAGTAGGCCGTGGGTAGGTCTAGGTAGTGGCGAAACAAATCGCCACGCAGCTTCTGGATGACCTTGCGGCCAACGTAACCGGGCGCGTAGCTGGACAAATAGTCGCCAATGCCGCGTACCGCGAACAGCACAATGAGCCCGCCGGGCACAATGAGCAAGGTGGTGGGGTCTTGCTCAACAAAAGCACCATCCAGAAACTTCTTCACCCACCACGCCATGGCCGTGTCCACACTGGCGAACAGCGCCATGCCGAACACACCAAGCGCGAACATGGCCCAGTGCGGGCGCGCATAGCCCAGCAAGCGTTTCCACACCAGCATGGGCTGGTCCGCCAATGCGAAGTTGGTGACCGGAATCGGAATTTCGCCGGGGCGTGCCATGGTTCAGTTCTCCCCGTCGTTCACAGTGGCGATATTCACTTGGGTGAAGCCCGCCTTGCCCGCCACATCCATCGCCATGACCACGGACTGGTGAGTGGCCCGTCCATCCGCACGTACCGTCACTGGTCGTTTACCCTCACCACCACCGGCCTTCACCAAACCGTCGAGTGCTGCCCGCAAAGTAGCCGGCGTAGCATTGGCCAGCACGCGGTCATTCACGCTGTAGCTGCCATCCGCCGTGATGGCGATGACCACGGCGTCTGCCGCCTGCCGTTCGGGCACCGCGCTCGAGCCCGGCAACTGCAGGCGCAGCCGTCCGTCCACCGTGAAGCTAGTGCTGACCATGAAGAAGATGACCAGCAGCAACACCACATCGATGAGCGAGGTGAGATTGATTTCGGGTTCTTCGCTGCGGCGCGGTTGGAAGCGCATAGATTAGCTTGCAGCGCGCGGGGCAGCCGCAGGGGCTGGATTAACCGACCCACCGCCGGCAGGCCCGGTTGGCGTAGCACCTGGGACGAACCGCCCCGTGTTGCCACTAGCGATAAAGGCCTGTTCAGCGCGCGCTTGAACATCCAGTGCCTGCACCAGACGTAACGCTTCCTGCTCCATACCGACCACCAGCGAATCCACGCGGCCGCGCAGATAGCGGTAGCCCATGAGCGACGGAATGGCCACCAGCAAACCGGCCGCAGTGGTAACGAGCGCCTCGCCAATACCACCGGCCAGCGCGCGTGGGTCGCCCACGCCTTGCGCAGTGATGGCATTGAACGCTGCAATAATCCCGGTGACAGTTCCGAGCAAGCCCAACAACGGCGACACCGCAGCGATGGTGCCTAACGCGTTCAGGTAGCGCTCGAGTTCATGCGCCACATGGCGGCCAGTGTCCTCGATAGATTCCTTGATGATTTCCCGCGAGCGATGGCGGTTAGACAGGCCCGCCGCCAGCACCCGGCCCAGCGGGGAATTCTGGGCGAGCGAGGTGACATGCTTGTCCGCCAACTGCTTCGCCTCAATGAGCTTCCACACCTTGTTGGCCAAATCCGGCGGCAGCACGCGGTGTTCCTGCAGGCTCCAGAAACGCTCCGCCATGATGGCGACGGCCACGATAGAGCACAGCAGGATGGGCCACATGACGGGGCCACCGGTCTTGAAGATTTCCCACATGAGGCGGGGGTGCTCCTGCGCTGGGGTTCAGACAAAGCAGGAGTGTACCG
>CAIOHZ010000218.1 GCA_903858165.1 uncultured Pseudomonadota bacterium | reverse complement strand
GCGGTGTTCGTATCTGTCTCCCAGTAGCCAAGCCAGCGCCAGTGCTAGCCCCAAGGCCTGCGCGAGGTTCGTGGCCCAAGCACTGCCCGCTATGCCCAGCCCGAAGGTGAACATCAGCAACGGGTTCAGCGCGGCGTTCGCCACCATCGTGATGCCCGTGACCAACAGCGTACGACGGGTTTCGCCAATGCCGTTGAAGAACCCCAGCACTGCCCATAACGCCAGCCCTAGCGGTTGCCCTAGCATGCGCGGCAGCCAGTATTCGTCGGCAGCCGCGGCCACGGGCTGCGGGAGGCCGAAGGGTGACAACAGCAGCGGCGCGGCAAACGCCAGCAAGATGAATAGCGGCAGGGTGGCGGCGGAGGCCCATACGCCCGCCCAGGCGCTGCGTCCGGCGGCGGGATGGTCGCCGGCGCCATGTTCCTGCGCCGCGAAGGTCTGCACGCACATGGCCACGCCACCTACCACCAGCGTGATGGCCAGCAGCAGCCAGTGGATGGCGCCCACGCCCGCCGTGGCCGTCGGGGAGATACGCGAGATGAACCACGTATCTGTCAGCCCCAGCACGGCCTGCAAGGTGTTGTTGAGTACGAGCGGCCAAGCCAGTGTCAGAAACGCCGCCAAATCCACTCGGCGACGCCCGGCCCAATCCACGCGGGAGGCGGGGAGGGTGGCGGCAGTCCCGCCGGCAGCGGCGGGCGAGCGGTTTTCGGTAGCGGGCGGCGGGGTGGGGGCAGCAGACATGCGCGGCAGCCTAGCAGGGTTGTGTGGCAGCAAGCTTGCGGCTTGGCCTAACTGCTAAAATGCCCGCTTACCTTTACTGCGGACGCCGCCCATGAGCACTGTCATCGTCACTGAAGCCGTCATCATCGGCGCTGGTCCCTGCGGGCTGTTCCAGGTCTTTGAACTCGGCTTGTTGGGCATGAAAGCCCACATTATCGATTCGCTGAAGACGACCGGCGGCCAGTGCACGGAGCTCTACCCGGACAAGCCCATTTACGACATTCCCGCGTTGCCCGTTTGCGGTGCGCAGGAACTGGTGGACCGTCTCCTCCAGCAGGGCAAGCCGTTCAACCCCCAGTTCCACTTGGGCGAGGAAGTGGTGGAAGTGCAACGTCGCGAGTGTGGTCGTCGCTTCAAGGTCGTCACCAGCGCCGGCACGGAGTTCGACACGGGCGCCGTCATCATCGCCGGCGGCGTGGGTTCTTTCCAGCCGCGCCGGCTGATGGTGGACGGCGTGGAGGCCTTCGAAGCGAAGCAAGTGCACTACCGCGTGCGCGATGCGCAGCAGTACCACGGCCAGCACTTGGTTATTTGTGGCGGCGGCGACTCCGCGCTGGACTGGGCCATCGACTTCGCCGGCAAGGCGGCCAGCGTCACGCTTATCCATCGTCGTGCGGAGTTCCGCGCAGCGCCTGCTTCCGTGGCGCGCATGCGCGAACTGGAAGCCGCGGGCCAGTTGAAGTTCATTGAAGGGACCATCCAGACGCTGCAGTCCGCGGAAGGCACGCTCACTGGCGCGACGGTGAAGGCGGCGGACGGCACGCAGCCAGCACTGCGCATGGACCACGTGTTTGCGTTCTTCGGTTTGCAGCCTAAGTTGGGGCCTATTGCCAACTGGGGCCTTGCCATGGAGCGCAAGGCGCTGAACGTGGACACCGAGAAATTCCAGACGAGCGAGCCGGGCATCTTCGCCGTGGGTGACATCAACACCTACCCGGGCAAGAAGAAGCTGATTCTTTCAGGCTTCCACGAGGCGGCGCTGGC
>CAIOHZ010000217.1 GCA_903858165.1 uncultured Pseudomonadota bacterium | reverse complement strand
TGGCGGCTTTGCCGGGTTGCTTGGAGATGGGGGGCGGTCCGGCCACTGGTGGGAACCAGCCCCTGATAGGTGTGAGCGAGCTTGCTCGCGGCCGTCGGCAGCAAGCTGCCTCCCACAGGGGAAAACAGCAGCAAGCCGCGTCTCACAGCGCAATGGGTCCCTACGCCGAACGCCTTAGCGACCTGGCCGTAGCGGAATACCTCGCGGCCCAACTGCTGCGCGCCGCGAAGGTGCCGGTCGGGGAGGGCGAGTTGTTGGCATTGCCGGCGCCGGAGGGGGTGGCTGGTAGTCCGGTTCGCTACGCAGTGCGCTGGCAGCCGCACGACCGCGTCGGCGAGACGGGCCGTCGCGCTCTTTGGCCCTTGGCCGCGGCACAGCCCGGCCTGCCGGAGCGCATTGCCGAAGCTTTGCCGCTGTTGCGCCGTCGTGGTGCTTTGGGCCCCGGGGTGGGCAATGCGCTGCACTGGCTGGCGACGTTCGCGGAATGCTTGGGTGACGACTTGCACGCCAGCCAACTGGCCTTTGCGCCCCTCGGCGCGGCGGCCGCCTTGCCCGTACCACCATGGCCGGGTTTACCGGCACCCAAGCCGCTCGACTGGCGTGCGCCGCCGCAAGCTCGCGTGGCGCATGTGGGGGCCATTTTTCCGCGGTACTACCTGCCGGGGGCCGATGGCACTTTGCCGGCCGAGGCTTTGGCCACCCTCCCCACGGGCCTGCCCCGCGCAGTGCGCGCTGCCGCCGAGCGTTACTGGCGCCAGTTGGCGCAAGACACGCGCATTTCCTTCGGCTTCCGGCTGTTGGCTGCCGCTAATGCACGCAAGCTGGAACAGCGTGCAGTGCGCCCAGGCGCAGGGTAGCCTGAAAGCGATTAAAGACGCTGCAATGCCTTGCTGGCGCGTGCAATTGCATCGTCGACGTCTTGTTCGGTAAGCGCGAACGAAACGAACCAACGGTTGCCAAGACCTTGGAGGATGCCCTCTTCACGAAGCAGCGCTCTGAAGCGGATAGCTTTCGGAAGGTCCGCGGCTGCAGCGACTTCGCCGCTGGTCCAGAACGCTTCCTTGTCGGCGAAGTGGCTGCAGAAGTTACCTGGCATGCCTTGGGTCATCATGGCATGACCTGCATTGATGGCTGCTTTCTTAAGTCCGTCCTCGAGCCGAGTCTGAAGGGCGTTCCTACGAGCATAAATGGCGCCTTGGTCGCGCTCGAGCATGCGCATCGTTACGAGGCCCGCTGCCATCGCGACGGGAAAGGCATTGAACGTGCCGGCGCCGACGACACGATTGGTTCTGAACAAGTCGAAGACATCCGAACGGCCTGCAATAGCCGCCAACGGCACGCCACCAGCGATGGCCTTGCCAAAAATAGTAAGGTCCGGAGTAACGCCCAGTAACTGCTGGGCACCACCCAGCGTGGTGCGGAAGCCAGTGATGATTTCGTCGAAGCAAAGCAATACGCCGTGCTTGCGGCAAAGATCGCGCGCCGCCTCTAGGTAGCCAGGCTTCGGACGGCAACCGCCGCCGTTACTGTTGATTGGCTCCATGATGGCCACAGAGATTTTCGGACCATGGATTTGAAGGGTCCGTTCCAGGGCGCCGATGTCATTCCACGGAATCATTAGGGACTCGGCAATGGCGCCCGTAGCGCGACCGGCTGTAAAAAAGATGTCCTTGTCGGTATCAACAGCAAAAGGGATGGCATTCGGGTCCGGATTCAGGGAACCGCCAAGCACGTTGTCCAGCCAGCCATGGTAATGACCGCCGAAACGCAGAAAAAGCGGGCGTCCCGTATAGGCGCGGGCGAGACGGAACACCATCTGGACGGCTTCCGAACCCGACAAATGAAAGCGAACTCGTTCTGCAGAAGGAACGTGCTCGGCAATTTTTTCCGCTAACTCGACCTCGAGTTCGCTCTGGCAAGCGCCCGACTGAACGAACATGAGCCTTTCGAACTGCTGGTAGACCGCGTCGAGATATTCGCGGTGCCCGTGGCCCCAAATGCCTGGACCCATCGCGATAGCGAAATCCAGAAATTCGTTGCCATCCACATCCCAGGTCCGCTGCCCTTGCCCTCGCTCCATGAAAATTGAAGGTTCAGGCAATGCGCGGACATTGCTCTGGCGGCTCGTCATGACCCGCGCCGCTCGGGCAATGAGCTCGGCGGTACGGTTGCTGGGAACTGCGGTACTAGCCTCCGCCGGGCGTGGTCTGTTCGTCATTGGCGCATCCTCGTCATCGAGCCGTACAAATTCTGCGAAACCCCACTTCTGGGTGACCAAAAGTCTAGCATGGGCGGAGATAACTGTACTACAAAACATTGCCTCCAATTCGCCGCCACTTGTCTCTAAAAAAACATATCACTACAAAAACCGCAAAAAAAAGTTCTAGAACAGAGCAATCAGCGCCCTCGACGTCGCGTGAAAACCACAAATACACAATATTGTTGTACAAATATATGGGTTTTGGTTAGTCTTCGGCTCCGACGTCCTCCCAGTTTTGAGTAGCGAAGTGGATTAGAGTCTGACCCCGGCGACAGGAGGTTGGACGTGAAGAAGAGGTTTACGGAGGAGCAGATCATTGG
>CAIOHZ010000216.1 GCA_903858165.1 uncultured Pseudomonadota bacterium | reverse complement strand
AGCACGGCAATATCGGCGTCATCCGCATCAACAACCCGCCGGTGAATGCCATTGGCGCCACCGTGCGTGTGGCGCTGGTGGATGGCGTGAAGGCCCTGAACTCCGACCCGGAACTGCAGGCCGCCGTGCTCATCTGTGAAGGCCGCACGTTCATGGCCGGCGCGGACATCACCGAATTCGGCAAGCCCATGGTGTCACCGAACCTGCCCGAAGTGCTCGATGTCATGGAAGGCTCCGCCAAGCCCATCATCGCGGCCATTCATGGCACCGCGCTCGGTGGCGGCCTCGAAACAGCGCTCACCTGCCACTACCGCGTGGCCGTGGCCTCGGCGAAGGTCGGTCTGCCTGAAGTGAAGCTGGGCCTGCTGCCCGGCGCCGGTGGCACGCAACGTTTGCCGCGCCTCGTTGGCCCCGCTACCGCCCTCGAGGTCATCTTGAGCGGCGACCCCGTCCCCGCCAAGGCAGCCGCCGCGGCTGGCGTCATCGACCGCATCGTCGAAGGCGACCTGCTCGCCGGTGCCATCGCGTTCGCGCAGGAAGTGGTGACCAACGGTTCGGCGCTGCCCTTGGTCAGCGCGCGCACTATCGACCCCGCTTCCCTGCCAGCAGATTTTTTCGCCACGGCGCGTTCGGGCCTCGCGAAGGCCAAGCGCAATTTGTTTGCAAACCAGCAGATTGTCGACCTCGTTGAAGCGGCAGTGACCAAGCCGTTTGCGGAAGGCATCCTGCTCGAGCGCAAGGCGTTCATGGCCTGCATGATGCACCCGCAGTCGGCGGCGCTGCGCCACGTGTTCTTCGCCGAGCGTACCGCTGCGAAGGTGGCGGGCGTCGACGATTCCGTGGTGCCGCGCGAAGTGAAGACGGTGGGCATCATCGGTGCCGGCACCATGGGTGGCGGCATCGCCATGAACTTCCTCAATGCCGGCATCCCGGTGACGTTGCTCGAAGTGAAGCAAGACGCGCTCGATCGCGGCGTTGGTGTTATTCGGCGCAACTACGAAGCCACCGCCTCGAAGGGCAAGCTGACCACTGAACAAGTGGAGCAGCGCATGGGCTTGCTGAAGCCCACGCTGGAGTTTACGGACCTCGCCCACGCCGACCTCATCATCGAAGCCGTGTTCGAGACGATGGCCATCAAGAAAGAGGTGTTCACGAAGCTGGATGCCGTGGCCAAGGCAGGCGCCATCCTCGCTACGAACACTTCATATCTTTCCATCGACGATATCGCGGCAGTGACTGCTCGCCCGCAGGATGTGGTGGGCACCCACTTCTTCTCGCCGGCGAACGTGATGAAACTGCTGGAGATTGTGCGCGGCGCGAAGACCGCGCCGGAGGTGCTCGCCACGGTCATGAGCGTGTCGCGCCGCATCAGCAAGGTAGGCGTGGTCTGCGGCAACCGCGATGGCTTCATTGGCAACCGCTTGCTCGGCGCCTATGGCTACCAGGCCAACCGCTGCGTGCTGGAGGGCGCCATGCCGGAACAAGTGGATGCTGTCATCCGCAAGTTCGGTCTGCCCATGGGCCCCATTCAGATGTGGGACTTGGCCGGCCTCGACATTGGCTATCGTTCCCGCCAAGACCGCGAACCGGGCAGCTTTGACGAACGCGTTACGCGCGCCTCGGACCGCTTGGTAGAAGCTGGTCGCTGCGGCCAGAAGACCAACGGCGGCTATTACGACTACTTGCCTGGTGATCGTACGCCACGGTCTTCAGCACTCACCGCCAGCATCATCGAACAGGTGTCTGCCGAGTGCGGCATTACCCGCCGCGCGTTCACGGACGAAGAGATTCTGGAGCGCTGCATGCTCGCGCTGATGAACGAAGGCTGCGAGGTGCTGCGCGAAGGTGTGGCAGCGCGCGCCAGCGACATCGACGTGGTTTACCTCTACGGCTATGGCTTCCCGGCGTACCGCGGCGGCCCCATGCACTGGGCGGAGAACGAAGTGGGCTTGCCGAAGGCCTTGGAGCGCCTGCGCCACTATGCGGCGGAATCTGGCGACCACTGGCTGCAGGTGTCGCCGCTGCTCGAAAAGCTGGTCGCCGAAGGCAAGGGCTTCAAAGATCTGCGCTAGCGGTGTTGTGGTCGATAGCTTCCGGGGACGTATTCATGACACGAACTAAAGCCAGCCTGCCGGCGCGATTTTCCACCATCGCGAGGGCCACACCCGGCTTCTTGCT
>CAIOHZ010000215.1 GCA_903858165.1 uncultured Pseudomonadota bacterium | reverse complement strand
TAGATCTCGTCGCCACTACCGATCGAGTCACGGTCGTCAGCCTCACTTGTCATCCATACTTCAATTTGCATGGGCGACGGATGGAAGAGAGCGACAACAGCTTGGGGCATTTTCTGGAGCTGCCCGCCGCGAGTTTTCTGCCGATCTCTGCTCACGCCATCCCCGCTGGCAATCCGCGTCAGGTAGCTCATACACCTTTCGACTTCCGCAGCCCGAGTGTTATTGGCGCGCGAGTGAATTGGCCAGACGAACAACTCAAGGCGGGGCACGGTTACGACCACTATTTCTACATAGATGCTGCTTCGCCAACGCCAATAGCACCCACTTTGCATGCCGTTCTCCAAGAACCGGCACGAGGGCGACAACTCAAGGTCTATTCCACCTTGCCCGGCCTGCAGTTTTACAGTGGAAATTTTCTAGCCGGCGCCAGCAACCTTAGTAGCAGCGATGACAACGCCGTTAGGGCGTATCGCCCGGCGGTTTGTCTGGAGCCCCAATTCCCGCCCAACGCCCCAAATCGGCAAGATTTTCCTTCGACAAAATTGGTGCCCGGTCTCGAGTGGCGACACTCCATCGTTTATGAATTGGGAGTGGCGCGATGACCCGTTTATCTTCTCTGACAAAGCTATGTCTAATCGTGATTGGGACGTTGTCAACCATAACGCCACCATTCGCAGCGCCAGCAGCCAACCATTGCAGCGATGCACGCGCCACTGCCAACACCCTGACCAAACTTTCGGCGGCACTGGAACAATGCTTCCGTGAACAAGGCAACCATTTGCGTGTTGGCTCGCAGGAGATGGACCGCGGCACAGCCTTACAACGGCTCCATGTCGAACGCGATGCCGAGCAAAGGCGCGCCATCTTCCATTCTTTCCTGCCGCTTTGGCGCGACATTCATCAGGCCGGCGACAGCGCGAGCCCCTATCGACGCCTTATCGCTATGGCTGCAGAAAAAGCCAGCAAGGAAGGGCAGCCTATCGATGTGGCCGCCAAGGCCCTAGGTGTTCCCCCCGCCGAACTGGAACTGTGGCTGATTCGTCTGCTGGAAGCCTGGCGCGCTACGCTGCCTGCCGAACCCGTCGAGCCTTGGGATTACCGGTATGCCAACAGCTCGGCCAATCGTCTGCTGGATGCCGCCGCGCCCGCTGACCAATTATTACCAGTAACAAAGCGTTACTTTCAGGCGCTAGGCGCCGACTTGAACACGCTCGAAGTACAGTTCGAGCTTGAACCCGCGCCAGACAAATCTCCGCTGGCCTATACCGACTTCCGTCGGCGGGGCGGCGAAACGCCGCAGGGCTGGCAGCGCCCGACGGCAGTGGTCGTGGGGCTCTACCCCGAAGGCGGCTTGTTCGCCTTGAATGAACTGGTGCACGAAAACGGCCATGCCGTGCATGTCAGCGCCATCCATACCGATGCCGCTCACCAAGACTGGCCAGACACGCTCTTTGTGGAAGCATTTGCCGATGTGCCCTCATGGAGCACTTACGAGCCGACTTGGCAGCAGCACTACCTGGGGCGTTCCGTGCCGGAAGCCGTGGCGCAACGCGCTTTGCTCTCCGATGTGATGCTCGACATTGCTTGGGCGCTCTTCGAGACGCGCTTGCTTCGCGATCCAACACTCGAACCGAATGCCGTCTGGACCGACATCACTTCCCGCTACCTCAACATTCGCCCACACCCGGAGCTAGCGTGGTGGGCGCAACGCGTGCAGTTAGTGGAAGAGCCCGGCTATATGCTGAAC
>CAIOHZ010000214.1 GCA_903858165.1 uncultured Pseudomonadota bacterium | reverse complement strand
GCGGTCGAAATCGGCGCCATTCCTTTCGTCCACATAGACGGATGTTGCCCGCGGCAGGCTGCTGGCGAAACAACTGACCTCCACATTGGCCAGCGATTGCCCCTTTTGCAGCACCTCCACTGCGCAACGTCCAAAAACGTTTTCTATGGTGGCCAGCACATTGCGCGCGTAGGCGCTTTCCAGTTTGCTGTCGAGAATCAGGTTGGCGATCATCAGGCCGTCGGGCTTAAGAACGCGCCGCGTTCCAGACCAGAATTCCCGCGTCACCAAATGGCTCGGGACGGCGTTGTGCGAACTGTAAACATCGACCAGCATGGCGTCAAAGCGCCGATCGCTGGTGGCGACGAAACGCCGGGCGTCGTCGGCAATGAAGGCGCCACGCGCCGGCTCGCGCAGGAAATACGCCTCAGCCACAGCGCGGATCGCGGGATCTATGTCGACATAGGTGTAGTGGTTCAGAGGCTCCCGATGCGAGAGGGTGAATCCACCGGCCCCGAGCACCAAAATATCCTTTTCCTTGAAGCCCAGATCGTCCAGAAATATCTTGCGCACATGCTGTATGTACACAGCGTAATGGGGTGGCTGTGCATCGTCGATGGTAGAAGCCATCGATTGGTTGATCCAAAATGCGCGGCTATTGTCCTGGTCGGGCAGGTCCACCGCGCCGACACGGTATTCGGCGTAAGCGGTGTCCGCCGTCAGCACATGTTGATAATTCAAGACGCCAGCAACGGTCGCAATCAGCACCGACAAGGCTATCGTCTTGCGGCTGCGCCGCGCCAGCATCAGCGTGCCAATAACCAGGCCCAGGCTGCAGACGAATACCGCGGCCGAAACGCCCATCCACTGCATCACCACCAGGGACAGACTGATAGAGCCTAAAAACGAGCCCAGCGTCGACCAGTAAAGCGCCATGCCACTGGCTTCCCCGGTGCGCGCGTGCTTCAACAGATTGGTCAGTATCGGAACCGTTTGCCCCAACAACCAGGCCAGCGGGCACAAGACAGCAGCGATAAAAACCATATAGGCCAGAGTCGCTGGCTGCAACTGGGCAAACAGCGCGGCGACCGTCACCCCGGCCAGTCCGACGCCGGCGATCGCGGCCGACAGCAGGAAATTGCGCGCCACCACGCTCAGATAGCTGGCAGACACCTTAGCGCCCGACGCATACCCGAGCGCGAGCGCGAGCAAAAAGAAACCGATGGTCGGCGCAGTAACGACGATGGAACTGCCCACATGCGGCACCAGACGCCGCAGCGCGATGACCTCGGCACCCAGCGAGCAGAAGCCCTCGATGAAGACAATGCTGTAAATCAGGAGCGTGGACATCGGCGGATTATCCGTCGGTGGACCGTCGGCAGGCGCTGGCGCGACCTGCTGCGCATGGCGGGCGCCCGCTAGAATGGGTCGCCAGGCCCGTCCATGCGCCTCCTGGCCAAAGGCGACGCCCCAACTTCCACATAGCCCCGAGCAGCCTCCACCATGACAAAAATCCCCTATCTCCGATGTCTCGTACTCTGCCTGGCGGCGCCCGCACTGGTGGCGGCCTGCGGCGGTGGCAATGTCGTCGACACAACCTGCCAGGCGATTTCAAGCGACGGCATCGGCGTGGTCGTCGGCTCCAATTTGCCGGGCGATCCGGCGCTTCCGGAAGCGGCATCGGGCTACCGTACCGGGCTCAAAGTCGTCTCCTCGCGCAGTTACATGGTGTCGAGCGCGAACGCATTCGCGAGCGCCGCGGGATGCGCGGTCCTGCGCAAAGGCGGCTCGGCGGCCG
>CAIOHZ010000213.1 GCA_903858165.1 uncultured Pseudomonadota bacterium | reverse complement strand
TGCCGCAGACGGTAGCCCGCCGGGCGCAGGGTTACAATGACCGCCTCTACGCAGGAACCGCCAGCATGACCACCGACATCCTCGTTCCCATTTCACCCGGTGAACTGATCGACAAGATCACCATCTTGCGCATCAAGGTGGCGCGCATCACGGACCCGGCCAAGGTGGCGAACGTGAGGGTGGAACTCGAAGCCTTGGAACGGGTATGGCAGGAATGCGGTCTGCCCATTACGCAAGTGGCAGCGGAAGAGCGCGGCTTGCAAGACGTGAATACGCGCCTATGGGATATCGAGGACCGCATCCGTGACCAGGAACGTGCGCAAACGTTCGGCGCCGAGTTCATCGCACTGGCGCGCAGCGTCTATGTGGAAAACGACGAACGCGCTGCCCTGAAGAAGAGCATCAATTTGGCGCTGGGCTCACGCATCGTCGAAGAGAAGAGCTACCAGCCCTATCGTTGAGGGCTAGCCCGTCAGCCGACGAGCGTGTATTCCGCGCCGCAGTAAGGGCACTTGGCGAAGCCGGTCTTCTCCACCTGCAGGAACACGCGCGGGTGCGAATTCCACAGGGCCATGGCCGGGCTCGGGCAAGACAGAGGCAGTTCCGCACGCGTAACGCTGTACTGGTGCTGAGCGTTGGCCTCTGCATTGGCCTGAGCATTGGCCTGAGCATTGGCGGACTTGTCGGCGGTCGGGCTGTTCACAGGCGTGGCCTTCGGTAAAACGACAGGGGCGAGCAGCAAACCGCCGCGCGCACCCCATTATACCGAGCGCGCGCCGGCGTTTCCCGCCCACTACCGCACCGGCGCGTCTGCCACATCGCTGAACGTGGCCTCCCAAATGGCCTGCACGGCCGCCCGCGTGGCCGCCCAAGGCGCCGCATCCACCACCGCCTTGCCCCCCGCCAGCGCTAGGCGATGGTTCAAATGGCGGTATTCGCGGTAGGCGTTCACCAGCGTGTCGATGTCCCGGTGGTCCACGAGCGCCGCGCTGCCCACGGACTCCAACTGGCGGATGGTGTCGGCAAACATGGCCAGCGGTGGATAACGGCCTGCCCAGCGCAGCACCCAGTACTGCGCCAGAAACTCGATGTCGGCGACGCCGCCCGGATCTTGCTTCAAGTCAAACTGGCCGACCTCGGCCCGCGTCAGTTCATTGCGCATGCGCTGGCGCATGTTGCGCACCTCGACGGCGAGCTTGTCCTGCCGTACGTAACGGCACAGCACATCCTCGCGCACCTCACGAAAACGCTCTCGCAACTCAGTCGCACCCGCCACGTCGCGCGAGTGCAGCAGCGCCTGGTGCTCCCAAGTCCATGCATCCTGGCGTTGGTAGGCTTGAAACGCTTCGATGGGCGTTACCATGAACCCGCCCTTGCCACTGGGGCGCAAGCGCGTGTCTACCTCGTACAACCGGCCGGCTGCACTGTGCACGGTAAGTAAGTGCAGGATGCGCTGGCCCAAACGCAGGAAAAACACCCCGTTCTCCACTTCCTTGGGTCCCGCCGTTTGCTGCCAAGCCCCGGCGGAATCGTGCAGGAACACCAGGTCGAGGTCGGACGAATACCCGAGCTCCTGTCCGCCCAACTTGCCATAGCCCACCGCGGCCAGTTGCACAGTACGCACGTCAGCCGCCGCCGCCGCACTGCCGCAGCGCGGCTCGCCGTAAATGGCCGTCATCTGTTCCCAGCCCAAGCGCATCGCTTCGGTCAAAATGAGTTCGGCTATTTCGGTCAGCCGGTCGCTGACCTGCATGAGCGGCAGGCGCCCGGTGAGGTCCCATAGCGCCACACGGAATACCGCCGCGCGCTGAAACTGGCGCAGCGCTTCCACTTGCCGCTCCGGGTCCTCGTCTGCCGCCGGACGCTTCAGCGCCAACTCGGCTTCGAACTGCAGCCGCGAAGGGAGCTCCTCGAACAAGCGCTGGTCGACCAGTTCATCCAGCAACAGAGGGAAGGTCGCCACTTGGTCGCAGAGAAAATCTCCGAGGGCCGC
Organism: uncultured Pseudomonadota bacterium; assembly: GCA_903858165.1. GTDB lineage: Bacteria > Pseudomonadota > Gammaproteobacteria > Steroidobacterales > Steroidobacteraceae > CAIOHZ01. The sequence goes on along the minus strand of CAIOHZ010000213.1, from coordinate 4,335 downwards.
AATTTCACCGAGGCGCTTCAGCGCGAGCGGGCTCTCCAGCAGTAAGGCCAGATAGGTACTGCGGTTACCCGTGGCCTGTACCACCCGCAGCAGGCGTGGCAAGGCCGCAGCTGCGTCTGGCGTCCGCTCCGCCGCGGCCACCAAACGTGGCAACAGTTGTTCCAGCCGTCGCAGCCCAGTGCCATCGAGGCGACGTGCGTAGTGGGAGTTCAGCAGCGCGGCCACCGCTTCGGACTCCTTTGCTGAACTGCCAGTGTTCGCTGCGGCTTGGCCAACGTCGGCCTGCGGCGCCGGTACGGCATGGGTAGCGTTCTCGGCTGCTTGTGCGGCTTCCGCGGGCGAAGGCGCCACTACCGCAGCGAAGTGACGCATCACCGTGTCACGATGGACGCTGAGCACCGTGACGAACGCCGCCCAGTCCACGTAATTCATGGCCGCCGCCATCCGCGCGCGTCCAGCCTCATCACGCGGCAATTCATGCACCTGCGCTTCAGCCACCATCTGCAGGCGATTTTCGACGCGGCGCAAGAAATGGTAGGCCGCCTCCAGTTCTGCCACCTCGGCGGCACCGAGCCGCTTGGGGTGCGCCAGCACCGGCAACAGGTCGAGCAACGACGCCGGCTGCAAGGCAGGCTCTTGCCCACCGCGCAGCAACTGGAACACCTGCACGATGAACTCGATTTCGCGAATACCCCCCGGCCCGAGCTTCACATGGTCTTGTCGGTCGAGGCGCTGCACTTCGCGCGAGATCATCGCCTTCATCTCGCGCAACGATTCAATGACGCCGAAATCGAGATAACGGCGGAACACGAACGGACGCACCACGCTGCGGAACAACTCCGCATAAGCCACCTGCCCGATGACAGCACGCGCCTTCACCCAGGCATAGCGCTCCCAATCGCGGCCGTGCTGTTGCAAGTAATCCTCGAGCGCCGCAAAGCTCGCCACCAAAGGGCCGGATTCGCCGAACGGCCTAAGCCGCATGTCTACGCGGTAGCCGAAGCCATCTACCGTGGGTACCTCCAACAAGCGGATGAGGTGCTGCCCCAGACGCGTGAAGAACTCCATGTGGTCAGTGCCACGCCGGTCCGTCTCACCGTCTTCGGGAAACAGGAACACCAAGTCGATGTCGGAAGAGAAGTTCAGTTCGCGGCCACCGAGCTTCCCCATGCCGATGACGACGAGGTCCTGCTCGACACCCGCCGCATTGCGCGGAATACCGAAGCGAGCAATGGTGGCGCGGCGCGCGAAGGCGTGTGCAACGCGAATGGCGCCATCCGCCACAGCCGAGACATCGCGCAGTACAGGCACCGGGTCAATGCGCCCGGCGAGGTCTTGCCAAGCCAAGCGACACGACTCGCGGCGGCGCAATTGCCGCAAGCCGGCCATGAAGGCCGGTTCGTCAGTAATGGAAAGAAGCGCAGCAAACGCAGCGTCGTGTTCCGCGGGGGAAGGAACCCGGCCCAAGTCTAGATTGGCGAACAGCGCGGGCTGGCGCGCAAAAGATTCGGTGAGGTAATCGCTGCAGGCAAAGACCTTTGCCGCCTCGGTGGCATCGAGGCCTGCCGCTGCAGCAGCAGCCAACGCGGCGTCGAAGAGAGGCGAGGTACCGGCAGCCATATAAAGACTATAACCGTTGCAGAGGCAGCAAAGGGTTCGCTGGTGAGCGCAAGCTCGCCTCCACAAAACCTTCAGGCAAAAAAAGGGCCGGCTTACGCCGACCCTTCTTCGATGGTTCCACAGTCGCGAGCAAGCTCGCTTCCGCAGCACCGACGGTGGTGGCTGCGGGAAAACGAGCAAGCTCGCCGCCGCAGCCGACCGGGCATTACATGCCCATGCCGCCCATACCGCCCATACCGCCCATGCCGTCGCCCGAGGCGTGGCCATGGTCGTCATCCTTCGGGGCGTCAGCGATCATCACTTCCGTGGTGAGCAGCAGGCCCGAGACCGAAGCGGCGTTCTGCAGAGCCAGACGCGTGACCTTGGTCGGGTCCAGGATGCCCATCTCGATCATGTCGCCGTATTCGCCCGTGGCGGCGTTGTAGCCGAACGTGCCCTTGCCGGCACGCACCTTGGCGAGCACCACGGCCGCGTCTTCGCCGGCATTGCCGACGATTTGGCGGAGGGGCTCTTCAATGGCGCGGGCGAGGATCTTGATGCCGAAGTTCTGGTCTTCGTTGGCACCCGTGAGCTTCTCCAGTGCCTTGATGCAGCGGATGAGCGCCACGCCACCACCAGGAACCACACCCTCTTCCACCGCAGCGCGCGTGGCGTGCAGGGCGTCTTCGACGCGGGCCTTCTTTTCCTTCATCTCGACTTCGGTGGCAGCACCGACCTTGATGACGGCGACGCCGCCGGAGAGCTTCGCAACGCGCTCCTGCAGCTTTTCCTTGTCGTAGTCCGAAGTGGCTTCGGCGATCTGCGCACGGATTTGCTCGATGCGGGCCTTGATGTCCGCGCTCTTGCCAACACCGTCGATAATCGTGGTGTTTTCCTTCTCGACCAGCACCTTCTTGGCGCGGCCCAGGTCGGACAGCGTGGCCTTCTCAAGCGTCAGGCCCACTTCTTCCGAAATGACCGTGGCGCCCGTGAGGACGGCGATGTCCTGCAGCATGGCCTTACGACGGTCGCCGAAGCCCGGCGCCTTGACGGCCGAGACCTTGACGATGCCGCGGATGGTGTTCACCACGAGGGTGGCCAGGGCTTCGCCCTCGACATCCTCGGCGACGATGAGGAGCGGCTTGCCAGCCTTGGCAATGCCCTCGAGTACCGGCAGCAGCTCGCGGATGTTCGAGATCTTCTTCTCGTACAGGAGGATGAGCGGCTGGTCGAGGTCGCAGACCTGCGTGGCCTGGTTGTTGATGAAGTACGGCGAGAGGTAGCCGCGGTCGAACTGCATGCCTTCGACGACATCAAGTTCGTTCTGGAGGCCCGAGCCTTCCTCGACGGTGATGACGCCTTCCTTGCCGACCTTCTCCATCGCTTCCGCGATGGTGTCACCAATGCTCTTGTCGCTGTTGGCCGAGATGGTGCCAACCTGCGCAATCGCCTTGGTGTCCTTGCAGGGCTTGGAGAGCTTCTTCAGCTCTTCATGGGCCATGGTGACAGCGAGGTCGATGCCGCGCTTCAGGTCCATCGGGTTGACGCCAGCGGCGACACCCTTCAGACCTTCACGGACAATGGCCTGAGCCAACACGGTGGCGGTGGTGGTGCCGTCGCCGGCCTCGTCGGAGGTAGCCGAGGCCACTTCCTTCACCATCTGCGCGCCCATGTTCTCGAACTTGTCTTTCAGTTCGATTTCCTTCGCGACCGACACGCCGTCCTTGGTGACGGTGGGGGCGCCAAAGCTCTTGTCGAGGACGGCATTGCGGCCCTTGGGACCGAGCGTGACCTTGACGGCGTTGGCGAGAATGTTGATGCCACGCACCATACGGCTACGCGCGTCATCGCCAAAACGGACTTCCTTAGCTGACATTTTCTGGATCCTTCAAATTCAATAAGGGGGTGAGAGGGGAACCGGAGGCTTACTTGCCTTCGATGACCGCCATGACGTCTTCCTCGCGCATGACGAGGACGTCTTCGCCGTCGACCTTCACTTCGGTGCCGCTGTACTTGCCGAACAGCACCTTGTCGCCGACCTTGAGGTCCAGCGGACGGACTTCGCCGTTCTCAAGGATTTTGCCCTTGCCAACAGCCTTGACGACGCCCTGCACGGGCTTTTCGGCGGCCGCGTCGGGGATGATGATCCCGCCGGCGGACTTCTTCTCTTCTTCGACGCGCTTGACAATAACGCGGTCATGAAGCGGACGGATCTTCATGGAACTGTTCCTTTACTTACGGTTTGCACTGGACGGATGTCCGCCGGATTCCCGACGGAAGATGGAACGAAAAGGACCGACTGCGCTCTGACCCGGTAACCGGGACGGCGCGCTGTTAGCACTCTCCGCTATTGGCTGCTAATGATAGCGGCGGAAGTCACCTTTTCAAGGGTGCAGGCCATGGATTTCTTTTTGAAGGGCCCCCACCACCGCGTACGGGGTGGACCGCGCGTGGCACGGCAACCGGTCGCAGCGTATGCTGTGGCCGCAAGTAAAGATAGAAAATCCGCACTATTCCTTTGGAATTCATGAACTTGAACATCTCACGCAGCACTCCTTCCCAAGCCGTCGGGCAGTTTCTCGCCCGCACACTCGTCGAGCGCTTGCGGTTTTGGCGTGCTCCAGCGCTGGCTTTGCTGGTCGGCTTGGCTGTCCTATGGCCGGCCGCCGCCCCCCGCGCGGAGGACGACTTCATCCCCCCCGAGCAGGCTTTCAAGTACACCGTCAGCGCCACTGC
>CAIOHZ010000212.1 GCA_903858165.1 uncultured Pseudomonadota bacterium | reverse complement strand
CGGAAAAGCTCCCCATGAAGTACGTGGCACACACGCCTTGCTTCCGTTCGGAAGCGGGTGCTGCGGGCCGTGATACGCGCGGACTTATTCGCCAGCACCAGTTCGACAAGGTGGAACTGGTGCAAATGGTGGAACCGGCGAAGAGCTGGGAAGTGCTGGAAGAGCTGACGCACCACGCCGAGCGCATCCTGCAACTGTTGGAACTGCCATACCGTGTCATGGCGCTGTGCGCCGGCGACATGGGATTCGGTGCGGCCAAGACCTACGATATTGAAGTCTGGCTGCCGGGCCAGCAGTGCTACCGCGAGATTTCCTCGTGCAGCAACTTCGAGTCCTTTCAGGCGCGCCGTATGCAGGCGCGCTGGCGCAACCCGGAGACGGGCAAGCCGGAGCCGCTGCACACGTTGAATGGTTCTGGGTTGGCTGTGGGCCGCACGCTGGTGGCCGTGCTGGAAAACTACCAGCAGGCCGACGGCAGCATTACCGTGCCGGCGGTGCTGCGGAACTACATGGGCGGCTTAGAAGTGCTGCGCTAGCGCGCAAGCCTTCGCGTTGATTACAGCGGGGCAGGGGTGTGGTCACCTCTGCCCCTTTCTTTTTCAGAGGCGTGTTTCAAGGGTTCACGCAACGCCAGTGATTGGCGTCGTCCGTGGCGCCTTGCCCGCTATGGCGCGCTACCTGCGGGAACGGGCACAGCGGCCTGGCTTGCGTCGTGCCATCAGGGCGGCGGCTCGTGGCGAGTAGCGTTTCGGGCGCTTTCCCTTCTTCCACCCAAGCCACCATCGCGCCAATGAAATCCGCGCGGTCGGGCCCGATGCGGTCGGGCCCGATGCCGACAGCGCAGTGGTCCACACCCGGCATCATGTACAAGCGCTGGAAGCCGGCAAAGTGTTCGGGTGCCATGGCTTCGCTCATGCCGGCACGGTAGGCCAGCGTGCAGTAAGGCGACAGCAGCGCATCGTGCCAGCCGTGGTACATCAGTAGTTTGCCGCCGCGCTTGCCGAAGGGCGTCAGGTCGGTTTTCAGCGCCGCCATCTTGTCGTCCAGGCGCTGCCGCAACGCCGGCAGGTCGCGGTCCGTGTCGAAGGTCTCGGGCGTCCAAGTGCGCTCTGGTGCTGGGAAGATGCGCAGCAAGGCGGGTTCCTGCATGGCGCCCGGCAGCACTACCAGCTGCGGCACGAACAGCGCATTGCCCGGGTAAAGCTCGAGTCCGCCGGGGCTGCGCGCCGGGCCATAAACCTGCGCGGCGCGTGCTGCTTGCGGTGGCGTCAGGCAGCCAGTGCTGTTGCCTTCCTTGCAGCTGAGGTCTGCGGGCTTGAACGGGCAAGCCAAGGGCTCCTTGGCGAGTCCATCTGGTACGCCATCGGCATGGTCGCATGCGGCGCGCGCGCTGGTGGTGATGAGTTCCACTTGCTCCTTGCCGATGATGCCGGCCACGCGGCAGAACGTCGCTTCAGTGCCTGGGTCTGGCCCGGCCACGACGTTGAATATCGAATGCGGGAACTTCCAGCGACTGCCACCGGGCATGGCTTCTGCCGTGGTGATACGCGTGTCTGGAAAGGCAGCATTGGCTAGCCCGGCGCAACTGGCGGCGGGTGTTTTTTCAGTAGATGCTACTGCGCTGGTTGCTGCCCCAGCAGGGCTGGTAAGTAGCCCGAGTAGGGCGCCGCCGAGCAGTGCAAACGAAACAATGGCCATGCGGCCACGTTGATGAATCTGATGTTCGGTCATGGCATCCCCCTAGCCGAAGGATGCCACAAGTACTACTGGGGAGGCGACGCTACGGGTGAGCCGTAACGTCGCTCATTGGTTCAGTAGCTGCCCGCCGTTCAACGCGGGCAGTCTCAGTGGTCAGTCGTCGCTGGCCACGCCCAGCAGCTGCAGCAAGCTGAGGAACAGGTTGTACAGGCTGAGGTACAAGGTGACCGTGGCGGAGATGTAGTTGCGCTCGCCGCCGTTCACGATGGCGGAGGTCTGCCAGAGAATCATGCCGCCGGAGATGAGCACGAACAGGCCCGAGGCCACGAGCGAACCCGTGCTCCAGTTAAAGAAGAACGAGCCGAGCGACAGCAGGAACGCGGCGATGGAGCCTAGCGCGAGGAAGTTGCCCATGAAGCCGAAGTCGCGCTTGGTGGTGACCACGAACGCGGACAGGCCTACGAAGGTGAGACCGGTGAGGCCCAACGCCTGCATGATGAGACTCGAGCCCTGCGGCAGACGCAGGTACATTTCCAGGATGCCACCCATGGTGTAACCGAGCCAGCCGGTGAGGCCGAACACGGCCAGCACGCCCCAGGCGCTGTTCTGCAGGCGGTTCACGGCGAACAGGATGCCGAAGTAACCCACGAGCATGACGATGAGGTTCATGCGGGGCAGGCCCATGGAGATGACGGCCCAAGCCACCACGGCGCTGAACAGCAGCGTGACGGAAAGCAGGGCATAGGTGTTGCGCAACACGCGTTGCGTGCTGTCGGCATAGGTGCCGGTACCGGTAGAAAGGACGGAAACGCCAGAACGGTCCATGAGTCGACACTCCTAGTAGAAACCCAAGTGGAATGAGTCTAAGCCATTTGAGTGCTGTGGGCGAGAGGAGTTCCCCGGCCGCCTCCGAAACTCTCGGCGGCTGGACGTCGTGTCATTAATGTTATATCAATAAGACATACTGATTCGGGGCGTGAGGGGGAAATCGTGTCCAAAATGAATAAGAACAATGCCTGCAGGGTATCCGCGGTGTTGGGCTGCGCGCTGTTCCTGGGAGGTGCCCTCGCTGCGGCCCCGGCGCTGGCTGAAGATCGAAGCTTCTCAGGGCCGGAGGCACTGGAGATTGGCGCCAAACTCGCCTGTGGTACCACTGAAGCAGGGGTGGTGCGCTACGGCTATTGGGAAGGCAAGTTGTACAGCCGCGTTCCCGGCGAACGCGACCGCCACCTGTTCAATGTCATTGGCATGAACGTGCGCCAGTGTTCCCGGTTGGTAGATGCAACGCGCGGGGCTGGCTATCGGAGTGTGTCGCGGGAGGTGATGGCCTACCTCGACCCAAAGACCGGCGAAGTACTCGACCAGTGGACCAACCCTTGGAGTGGCAAGGTGGTCGAGGTGATGCATGTCACCAACGACCCGGTAAACGCTCGCGAGCCGACGTTCGTGCTGGACCGTGCCGGCAAGCCTTACCAAGTGGAACTGCGACAGTATGAAGACATGGTGGTGCAGTCCATCGAGGTGCCGCTGTTCTATACCAACCCGCTAGCCGGCGATTACCAGGACTACGTGGGCGGCCAGTACCATGCCATGGAAATCTTCAACACCTTCTATAAGACGAAAGAGATGCTGGACCCTAGGGCCAAGCGCATCGCGGATTCGCGTATTTCCTGGCAGCGCATCTCGAAGTGGCTGCCATGGATGCAGATGGGCGAGCGTGATGGCTTGATGGTGTTCAACGCCACGGGCTTTTCTACTTTCGATGCAGGCAAGGTGCCGGCGCGGCTGTGGGCTTTGGTGGACGCCCGCTGGCCGACTTATCGCTTGCCGCCGCCGGCGGATGACGCGCGGCCGAACGCCACCACGTGGAGTGTGTTCAAACAAAAGACTGACGCGCAGCGCGCGCCAGGGAAAATGCCATGAGTATCTCCGTACTGACCCTACGCCGCTGGCACCGCCGTCTAGCGGTAGTCTTGGGTGTCTTCCTCATGTTTCAGGTACTTACTGGTGTGGTGGCGCAGCAGCGATTCTGGCTCATGCAGGCGACTGAGCCTGTGGTCTACCGTGCCGATGGTCTGGCAGTAGTGGGGGCGGAAGACCCCAGTGCAGTACTCGCCGGTCTGGCGGAGGCGAAGCCCGATTTCGTGGTGGCTCATATGATGTATCCGCCTCCCGACTCCCCGAGGACCGGCATTATCGTCATGGGGGGACGCGATTCGTCCCAGCGAGGCATGTCACGCTCGGTGACAGTGGACCCAGGCACCAGCACCGTGATGGCCGAGCGCTCCTCGCAGGCGGGTTGGGTCGGTACCGCGACGATCTTGCATCAGTGGCTGTTGTTTGGCACCCCGGGGCGCATCTTTCTGACGTTGTTGGGCACGATGGCAACGCTGGTCTCGGTGCTTGGCATACTGCTGTGGTTTCGCACGCGGCAGGTGGCGGGGCGTGCTCGGGGTGTACTGCGTCTGCATCGGTCGGCGGGCCTCGTGGCTGGCGCGTTTTTTATCCTGATGTCCGTCACCGGCGTGGCGATGAACTTGTTCGTCTGGTCGGAAAAGGCGGGTGGACGTTCCATCTTTGCCAACAACATGGCACAAGCACATGCCGGACCCATGGCTACCGTTAACGTGGATGCGACGACGGCGCTGGCAAGCGCACGAGCCGCTGTTTCTGCGCAGTTGTCCGAGCCTTACCTCATCGCCTTCGGCCCACCCGGGCACCACGGGCGCCACTATTGGTTCGCGTTCCGCGACCGTTTGCTGCGGCGCACAGATGCCTTGGTAGACCCGACCGACGGGCATGTGGTGGGGGTTTACCCAAGTGGCGTTACCAGCGGCGGCACTGGACTGCGCCAGTGGTTGTTCCCCGTGCATAGCGGATTTTTGTTGGGTGGCTGGTGGGGTGGTCTGTTGTTTACGGTGCTCGGTGGCGCAACCGGGCTGTGGATACTCACCGGCTTTGCGCTTTGGGTCCAGCGGCGCCGGGCTGGATAACACGGCGCGGCTTGGTCAGTTCGGTGACTAGCAGCAGCAAGATCCCGGTACCGAGCGCGAGGGTGGTCATGCCAGTTCCAAGGCGCTCGAAGTGGAACAGTCGGGTGGCGGTGGGCCAAAGCTGCGATACAGTCAAAGCCAGCCCGACCGCCACGAGAATGCCAGTCAGCACCGGGTTGCTAGATCCGTGTCTGGGGGCGCCACCCCGGGCGGACGTGCGGTTGGCAAGGATAAGCGCCACGATGCAGGCGACGAGCGCAAAGAAGGCCATGGTCCGCAGCGCGCCAGCCGCGACGCCCTGATAGTGCAGAGCTAGCGTCAAGCCCACCAGCAACCCCAGCGCCAGCAAACCCTGTAAAGCGGCACGCAGCACTTGCTGCCGCGAGAATAGCCGCGAGCCACGCGCTCGGGGCGGGCGCTGCATGGCATCGGCGTCGCCACTTTCCACTTCGAAGGCCAGCGAACACACCGGGTCGATGACCATTTCCAGAAACGCTATATGCAGCGGCCCCAGTAGCAGTGGCAAGCCGGTGGCGAGCGGCAGGATGGCTAGGCCCGCGATGGGAATGTGCACCGCCACGATGAAGCCCATGGCCTTCTGCAAGTTGTCGTAGATACGGCGGCCCAAGCGAACTGCGCCGACGATGGAGCCGAAGTTGTCATCCAGCAGGACGATGCCTGCCGCTTCTCGCGCGACGTCCGTGCCGCGCCCGCCCATGGCAATGCCGATGTCGGCGGCCTTCAACGCCGGGGCATCGTTCACGCCGTCACCCGTCATGGCAACGACTTCACCCACGCGCTGTAGGGCCAGAACAATGCGCAGCTTCTGTTCCGGGAGAATGCGTGCGAAGACATCGATGGCTTTGACCTGTGCCACCAGAGCGTCATCGTCTAACGCGGCCAGTTCAGGCCCTGACAGCAGGCGGAGTTGTGCGGCATGGCGTGCCAGCCCTGCCGCAACGCCTATCGCGCGGGCGGTCGCCGGATAGTCGCCGGTAATCATCACCACGCGAATGCCAGCCGCTTGGCATTCAGCCACAGCCGCCGGCACTTCGGGCCGTACCGGGTCTGCCAGACCCACGAGACCAAGATATTGGAAGTCGAACCCTTCGGGCGTTTCAGGAAGGCCGGTCGCGGTCGCGTTGCTCTGTTGATGCCAGTGTGCTTGGGCCACGGCGAGCACGCGGAGGCCTTGCGCCGCCAGTTCATCGACGGCTGCGCCAAGCTTTTGTACGGCGGCAGCGTCCATACGGCAGAGACGGGCTACGGCTTCCGGTGCGCCCTTGGTGGCCACGAGCGCCGGGTTTCCCGGTTCCGCGGCCTCCCAGACATGCGAGACGGCCAGTAGTTCGGTGCTGAGCGGGTAGCGGTGGGCAGGGCTGCTGGCATCGCTGGCGCCAACGCTTGGCGGTTCGCGCCCATGCCGCTCTGCCAGTTCATGAAAAGCTTTTTCCATCGGGTCATGCGGCTGCGGTGCGCTCGCCAGCAGGCCGTAGTCGAGGAGCGGCAGAAAGGCTTGCGGTAAGGGCGTCTCACGGTTCGCGTCGATGGCCACTTCCTGGCCGTCGGATAAACGCAACCGGACAATCCGCATGCGGTTTTCGGTGAGCGTGCCGGTCTTGTCCGTGCACAGGGTGGTGGCGGAGCCGAGTACTTCTATCATGGCGGCGCGGCGTGTCAGCACGCGGGCTTTGGCGAGGCGCAAGGCTCCCATGGCCATGAATACGGTAAGCACCACGGGAAACTCTTCCGGCAGCATGGACATACCGATGACGATGCCGGCCAGCAATGCATCCAGCCAGCCGCCGCGGTAAAGGCCATACAGCACCACGGCCAGCACACTGACTGCGCCGCCAATGCCGGCGAACCAAAGTACCAAGCGGCGTGTTTCCTGTTGCAGGGCCGGCGCCGCCGTTTCAATGCTGCCGAGTAGCCCCCCGATACGGCCGATGGCGCTGCGCGGACCGGTTGCAGTCACTTTCATGAGACCGCTGCCGGTGGTGACCAGCGTGCCGCCGAATACCTGCGAATGGTCGGCGCTAGCCTGTCCGCCGCTGTCGGCGTTGCTTTTGGAGGGCACGATTTGCTTGGCTACCGGCAACGACTCCCCGGTGAGCAGCGATTCGTCCACTTGCAGGTGATGCGCTTCCTGCAACGCTCCGTCAGCTGGGATACGGTCGCCTTCGGCGAGGCACACCCAATCACCGCGGACGACTTCATGTCCGGGAATTCGCCGGCGCTGCCCGTCCCGAATGACCAAGGCACGCGGGCTGCTCAAGTCGCGCAGGGCGGCAAGCGCCGCTTCGGTACGGCGTTCCTGTACCACGGTAATGCCGACCGAAAGGCACGCGAACCCGAGCAGCACCAAGGCTTCGGTACGGTCGCCGAGCGCGAGATAGACCGCGCCCGCGATGAGCAGCAGCAGGAGCATGGGCTCCTTCAATACGTCCACCACGGTGCGCCACCACGGACGGCTGGTGGCATGGACCAATTCGTTGGGGCCCTCGGTCGCGAGCCGTTCGGCGGCGATGGCAGCCGTCAAACCGGTAGCCAGACCTGTGCCAGAACCCTTGTTCAAGCCAAGGGGCGGGTGCGTGGGAGTGGCCATGGGAGCGGGCGTGGGATTTTGTATCATCTGTTACAGTAACCGCGCCTTCCATGGGGTAGCCACTAGCCTATGTCGACACTAGCCGCGCGGACACTGGGGGAAACCGCAAACCTTGCCTTGGTCCGGCGAGTGTATGCAGAAGTGCTGGGACCGTTGGATTCTTCCCGCGTGGACGAATGGTTTGTGCCCGACTACCGCCAGCACAGTCTGTTGGCGAACTCAGGTGCGCAGGCGCTCAAAGATTTTCTGCATTGGGCGCGTGCCGCTGCGCCGCTGGCTGAGCACCGCGTCAAGCGCCTGTTCGCCGATGGCGACCACGTTATCGCCCATGTCCACGTCATCATCGAGCCGGGCAAGCTGGGCATGTTCTGAGGTTTGCTTGATTTTACCTAACGTCTTTCACCGGAGCCCCCTGCCATGACCCACGCCATGACCCATGCCATGACCCGTGCCGACTACGAAGAATACGTGCGTGTGTTCAACCTGAAGGACTACGACGCCGTAGCGGATTTCTATGTGGACCCGCCGAACATGTCCTTCTTCGGCGTGCAGATTCGCTCGCGCGAAGACTTGAAGCGGTTTTATTCTTTCTTGCATGCCTACGTGAACGAAAGCGTCACTATCAACCGGTTCGCCGTTAGCGACGAACTGATGGCGGTGGACGCCAACGTGCGGATCGAGGCCTTCCGCGACCTCGACGCCGCCACGCTCGCGGCTAACGGCTGCGGGGCTTTCCACCCCATCAAGGCGGGTGAGGTACAGGAACTACGCCAGTTCATCCACTACAAGGTGCGCGATGGCAAGTTTGAGGGTGTGGAGTGCGCCATGCCGTTTCCGGCGGCCTGACCGTAGCCTTTCGCGGGTTTGAATTCCCCCTGAGTCGATTTCCCTAGGCCGAAGCGTGGTTGACTGCTGGCAGTCACCAAAGTGATTCGCCAAGACTGTGGAGCCAACATGAAAGACGTAGCCGGAAAAACTGCCTTCATCACGGGTGGAGCCAGCGGCATGGGCCTCGGCATGGCCATCGCGTTCGCCCAAGCGGGCATGAAGGTGGCTATTGCGGACCTGCGCGAAAAGGCGCTCGAAGAAGCCATGGGTTATTTCGCGCCGGAGCATCAGGTGATGCCCGTGCTGCTGGATGTGACCGACCGCGCACGCTGGCCCGACGCCGTGGCCGAAGTGCAGGCCCGCTTCGGTAACATCCATGTGCTGGTGAACAACGCCGGCGTAGGGGTCATTGGCCCCATGTCCACGGCCACCTTCAAGGACTGGGACTTCAACATGTCCGTGAACGTGGGCGGCGTCATTAACGGTTTGGTTACCTTGCTGCCACACTTGAAGGCGCATGGCGAAGAGGCGCACATCGTCACCACTTCCTCCACTGGCGGTTTCTCCGCCGTGGGTTCAGCGGGCCTTTACTGTACTTCGAAGTTTGCCGTCGCTGGCATGATGGAAAGCTTGGCCACGGAGCTGCAGGACACGCCTATCGGCGTTTCCGTGTTCTTCCCGGGCCCCGTGGAGACCAACCTTTCCGCGACCACCGCCGAGATTCGTGCCCAGCAGGCTGCCGCTGAAGGGGAGGAGGCCCCCGCCGCGGGCGGTCGGCCGCCGTTCGACACCAGCTTGTTCATGGGCATCGAGGAAGTGGGTGCCCGCGTGCTGCGCGGCATTCGCCGCCGCGACCTGTTCATCATGACGCACCCCGAGTTTAAGGCGGGCATCGAAGCGCGCAGTGCTGCACTGCTGCGCGCCATTCCGGTGGAGCCGCCGAATGTGGAGCGCACGAACCTGGTGCGTATGTTCGGCACGCTTATGTACAACCCGGTATACGACACCCAGCAGCCCGTGACGGAGCCGCTGGAGTTCGCCGGCGAAACCCGTCGCCACACGAACTGGAAGATGGTCTGACCCCCGCATTGCAAGGACAAGAGACATGAAGGATTTCAACGGCCAGGTAGCGTTCATCACGGGTGGCGCTTCTGGCGCGGGCTTCGGCCAAGCCATGCTGTTCGGCCGCGAAGGCGCCAAGGTGGTTATCGCCGACGTGCGCGCGGACGCCATTGAGAAGGCGCTGGTCGAACTGCGTGCTGCCGGCATTACGGCCCATGGCATCACGCTCGACATTACCGATCGCGAAGCCTATGCCCGCGCGGCAGATGAAGTGGAAGCCGTGTTCGGCGGCCCGCCCACGCTGCTGTTCAACACCGCCGGCGTGAACAACTTCGGCCCCGTGGAAAACACTACCTACGGCGACTACGACTGGCTGGTGGGTGTGAACTTCGGTGGCGTGGTGAACGGCATGGTCACCTTCGTACCGCGCATGATCGCCGCCAAGCGTCCGGCGCACATCATCACCATCGCTTCGCTCGGTGGCCTGATGGGCAGTTCGCTGGCCGCGCCGTATTCCGCGGCAAAGGCTGCCGTGGTGAACCTGATGGAAGGCTATCGCATGGGCTTGGCGCAGTACGACATTGGCGTTTCCGTGGTGTGCCCGGCGAACATCAAGTCGAATATCGCCGAAGCGGTGAAGGTGCGGTCGGACAAGTACGGCCCTAGCGGCTACTTGGCCAATGAAGAAACCATTGCTTCGCTACACAGCATTTACCGGCACGGCATGGAGCCGCTGGAACTGGCGGCGCACGTGAAGCACGGTATCGAAAACAACCAGCTCTACATCATTCCGTACCCAGAGGCGAAGGAACTGCTGCGCAAGCACTTCGAGGCCATCGTGGACGCCGTGCTGCCGATGGAGGCTGACCCGGAGGGCGCCGCCAAGCGCGTGGCGGCGCTGCAGGAGTGGGGCGCGAACGGGGCGAAGGTGTTCATTCCCAAGGCTTAGCGCTGGCGCGGTACAATGCGCGCCAAGGAAGCGTGGCCGAGCGGTTTAAGGCACCGGTCTTGAAAACCGACGACGGGAAACCGTCCGTGAGTTCGAATCTCACCGCTTCCGCCACCTGACAAGCAAGGCCCCCGCATGGGGGCCTTGTGCTGTCTGGCATTCACGGAGGCCGTCGCCTTCCCCTATGCCCCCGCCTGGTCGTTCAAACACCGCACCAAATGCACGCTCATCAACCCGATGACGAGCAGCAGGGGGAGGGAGGCCACTAGCACGGCCGCCTTGGCCACGGTGATGCCGCCTTCGAGGTAGAGCAGGGCGATGGGCAGCAGGCCAATCAGCAGCGACCAGAACACCCGGTTCCAACGGGCGGGGTCTTGGCCCACCTGCAGTCCGATGGTGGTACTGGCGGAAAGACCATAGGACTTGGCGTTGTAGGCCGCCGCGATGAAGATGATGGTGATGACGCTGAACACGACGCGCGCCCCGTTGCCCATGGGCAGGAAGCCGATGACGGACGAGATGATGTTCGCTGGGTCGCCGGTTTGGAGCAGTGTGGATACCGGGAGCGCGCCTGTCAGGTCCAGATGGGCGGCGAAGTTCCCCAGAATGATGAAGAACAGCGCACACCCGAGGCTGCCGTAGGCGGACATAGAGAAGATGAGTTCGCGCAGGGTGCGCCCGCGCGAGATGCGGGTGACGAACACGCCCATGAACGGGCCGTAGCTGAACCACCAGGCCCAATAGAAGATGGTCCAGTCTTCCACGAAGCCCGTGCGGTGGACCGGGTCCGTGTAGGTGACCATGCGGACCAAATTCTGGAGCATGAACCCCAGGCTGTCGGTGCCGGAACGCAGAATGAACAGGGTGGGGCCGGCGAACAGCACGAACATGAGGAAGCCGAAGGCCAGATAGACGTTGAAGTCCGTCAGTTTCTTCACGCCTTTGGAAACGCCAGCCCAGGAGGCGATGGCTAGCAGGGTCACTGAAGCGCCCACCACACCAATGTCCAGCGCCAAGGTCCGCTTAATGCCTAAAGCGTCTGCCATGGACGCGGCGATCATGGGGACGGAAAGCGCGATGGCCGTACCGGCGCCGGCCAGCACCGAGACCATGAACAGACCATCGATGAGGCGCGCGGCCGTACGGGCGCCCGTGCCGTGGCCAAACAGTCCATAGACCGCCGTACTGAAGCGCAGGTCGGGCGCGCCCCGTACGTAATGCTGGTAGCCAATGCACACGGTGGGCAGGGCGTAAATGAGCCAGGCCAGTGGCCCCCAGTGGAACAGGCCGTAGGCATTGGCCCAGTCCCGGGCCGCGTCCGTTCCCGGTGCAATGCCGAAGGGCGGCTTCACCAGATAAAAGCCCCATTCAATCGTGGCCCAATAAATAAGGCCGGCGCCAACGCCGCCGCAGAACAGCATGGACCCCCAACTGAAGGTGGAAAACTCGGGCTTGTCGCCGGGCTTTCCCAGCACCCGTGAGCCGTGCCGGCCCAGCGCTATCCACCCCAGCAGCACGATGATGCCGATGACCGCCCACTGATAGACGATGCCGAGGTTTTCGGCAATCCAGTGGTACATGGCCACGATGTTGCGCTCCGAGGCCTTGGGCCACAGGAACATGGGGATGCAGGCGGCCAGCAGCAGCAGAAAAGTGCCGAAAAAAAGCGGCTTATCGGTACGCGGTTCAGTGGACAACGGGGCTCATCCCTTTTGCTTGGGGTTGCCGGAGCTTTCAAGGCCCCAGCAGGATGCATAAGGGTGCCTTCATCGTGTGGCGCTGGCAAATGGAGCGCGGCCCGTTGGTGTGGAAAGAGAAAAACGGGGGCTACGGCCCCGGCTGTCTTTTTTGGCGTGGTGAAAGTCCGTTGTCTGCGTTCAGCGCCGGCGACGCTGCGCGCGCCACGCTGCCGCTGCCGCCGGTGTGTCGAGATCTTCTTCAGCAGCGGGGCAGGGTACCAGCACCAATCCGCTGGACTGCTGCTTGCGCAGCCACGGGCCGAGCCCACGGTCCCCGTGTAGATGAGTTAATACTTCTTGTAGGCGGATGCGTGGCAAAACCACCGGCGCCATGGGGCTGCCGCCTGGCTCACTAATGGTGGCAATCACTTTTCCTTGTAGTTGCCTTTGCTCTTGTCCTTGCCTTGGCCCTTGCCCAGGACTGCGGTGTGTGAGGGCGGCCAGTCGGCGCAGGTCTTCGCCTTTCACGCCGGTCTGGTCTACCAACAGCACCAGCACTCGCCGCCAGTCACTGGGCAGAGCGCGCAAGCCATCGCGTAGCGAGCCGCCCATGCCTTCCCGCCAAGCGCTGGCGTGGCAAATACGCAGTTCGTTAAAGCCTAGCTTTCGTTGCAGGGTCGGCGTCAGGAGCCTCTCCAGCCGCGGCGCACTGGCTCCCAGCACTACCAGCGCCCGGTCTATTCCCGCGGCGCGGGCCTTCTGCAATTGCTGGACCAGCAGTGGCACGCCGTGCGCCACCAAACCGCCTTTGGGGCGGCCGAGTCGACGGCTGCGCCCGGCCGCCAGCAGCAGGAGGCAGGGCAGGGGGTGGCCCGGTGGCCCGTGCCGGCGGCGTGGGTTGGCGTTTACTGACATGGGCGTATCATCGCGCATATGCCGAACCATCCACAGGCCGCCTTGCGGCGACGCCCCTTGTTCACGCCCATCGGCCTGGCGGGCCTTGGCGCTTTGCTGTTCACTTTGTTGGTGGGCTTGGCTTGGAACCGCGCCGCCATGACCACCGTGTTTGTGGTGCGTCATGCCGAGAAGGTAGTGGACGGAACCCCGGACCCGGTTCTTTCCACTGCCGGCGTGGCGCACGCCGGGCGCTATGCCTCGCTGTTCGCGGTTCCCGGTAGTGGGCAGCGGCTAGCAGCGGTCTACGCCACCGAGTTCCGCCGTACCCAGCAAACCGCCGAAGCCGTGGCGCGGCCCTTAGGCCTACGCGTTCAGTTATCGCCAGCAGACAACCCGACGGCGCTGGTGACGCACATCAAGCGTTATCACCGTGGGGCAAGCGTGCTGGTGGTGGGCCACAGCAATACCGTGCCGGAGGTTATTCGCGCGCTCGGCGGGCGCCAAGTGGCGCCGTTCGCCGATACCGACTATGGGCGTCTGTACGTGGTTTCTGTGGGCTTGTTCTCGCGCACCACGGTGACGGAACTGGCGCTGCCTTAACGCGCCACGCTGCTGAAGTCCACCTCGAACACGCTGTAGCCGGCGTCTTTCATGCCCACCTTGGTATAGGTTTCCCGCGCCGCGGCGTTTTCGTGGTCCACATACAGGCGCAGGCCGCAAATGCCTGGGGTGGTGTGTGCCGCTTCCAACACGTGCGCGTAGAGCGCACGGAACACGCCTTTCCCGCGTGCGGCTGTCTCCACGTATACCGACTGAATCCACCAGAACTCCCCGTTGCGCCAGTCGCTCCACTCGTAGGTAAGCAGCAGCGTTCCGACAGCCACGCCGTTCTCCCACGCCACGAAATAGCGGCCGCGCCGTGGGTCCGCCAAGGCGGCGCCTACGCCTGCGTTCAGCGTCGGCAGATGCAGCTCGCGCCCCTCGGTTTCCAGCGCCATGGCGTGGTTGGCGTGCACGATGAAGGCGAGGTCTTCGCCTGAAGCGGGTTGGATGGTGAGCATGTCGGCGCCTTGTCGAAGCTGGCAGGGGTTGCCTTGGCTGTGCCCAAGCACGGCGTTGGCGCAGCCCGGAAATATCCCCCCAAGTATTGCTTACCGGGCGGGGGAACACTATCATTCTGGGCTTCGTGGGGCGGTAGCTCAGCTGGGAGAGCGTCGCGTTCGCAATGCGAAGGTCGGGAGTTCGATCCTCCTCCGCTCCACCATTTAATTCATCATGCCTAATCCATCTTTTGGGCATTTGGCGGAAAACCGTCGAGCGATTGTAGCGTTATGACCAATGACGCTGAACGCCTTCCTGCCCCAGCGGCCGTGCCCACTCGCACCGCCGCGTTCGCTTTCTGGCTCAAGCTGGGTTTCATCAGCTTTGGGGGGCCTGCAGGCCAGATAGCGCTAATGCATGAAGAACTGGTGCAGCGCCGGCGCTGGATTTCAGAGGGCCGTTTCCTTCACGCGCTGAACTACTGCATGGTGTTGCCCGGGCCCGAGGCGCAGCAGCTCGCCACGTACATCGGCTGGCTGATGCACCGAACCTGGGGCGGTCTTGTCGCTGGCAGTCTGTTCGTGCTCCCTTCGCTCTTCATCTTCATGGCTTTGTCGTGGGTTTACTTGGCATTCGGTCATGTGCCGGTTGTGGCCGGGTTGTTCTACGGCATCAAGCCGGCCGTCACGGCGCTGGTTCTTCATGCCGCTTTTCGCCTAGGGTCGCGCGCATTGCAAAGCCCTTGGCATTGGGTCATCGCCGCCGGGGCGTTTCTGGGAATCTTTGCGCTGAACTTGCCGTTCCCTCTTATCGTGTTGCTCGCGGGAGTCTTCGGCTATATCGGGGGGAAATTCGCACCCGACCAGTTTCAGGCTGGCGGCGCGCACGAGCCCACCAAGATGGCCCATGGTCCAGCGCTCATCGACGACGACACCCCAACACCTGCCCATGCTCATTTCAGCTGGGCACGGTTCCAGGTTGTTCTGGCGGTGTTCTTCAGTCTCTGGGCTATTGCGCTTGGCGCGCTGGTTGCCGCCTTCGGCTGGAGCGGTGTGCTGCCGCAGATGGCTTGGTTCTTCAGCAAGGCCGCGCTATTAACTTTTGGCGGTGCGTATGCTGTTTTGCCTTACGTGCAGCAAGGCGCTGTCGAGCACTACCAGTGGCTAACTGCAGCGCAAATGATGGATGGGCTCGCGCTTGGTGAGACGACGCCTGGGCCGCTCATCATGGTGGTGGCTTTTGTCGGCTTCGTAGGAGGCTGGACGAATGCTTTGTTCGGTAGCGATTCGCTGTTTTTGGCGGGGGCGGTTGCCGCGAGCGTCGTGACGTTTTTTACTTTTTTGCCGTCGTTCTGCTTCGTTTTGCTTGGTGGCCCGTTCATCGAATCGACCCACGGGAAATTGCAGTTCACGGCGCCCCTGTCGGGCATTACAGCGGCCGTGGTGGGTGTCATCCTGAATCTGGCGATTGTTTTCGCCGTTCATGTGCTGTGGCCGCTTGGCCTGTCTGCCCACTTCGAATGGCCCGCGGCGGTAATCGGGCTGGGCGCCGGAATTGCGTTATTCAGGTTCCACTTCGGCGTCATTCCGGTTGTCTTGGGCTCTGGCATTGCGGGCCTTGCGTTTCAGCTAGGGCTACAAACCTTTTAGGCCAAAGTTCCCGAAGTCGCAGTCTGCCTCGAGTGGACCGGGCATTCGGCGTTTCGGTTGCCTCTGGGCAACTCTCCACAACGCGCGTGGCCCGGTTGTCAATCCCGTTTTAACTAGCGCGTCTGAGGCAGCTAGATTGTGTTGGCAGCCTCGTCTTTTCCCGATTAAGCATTGACACCTTTGCCGAACTAGCCTAGACCATTGCCGGAGCGCTCGCGAAAGTTCGCTGAACTACAACGGAACCAGAACCCAACGCCGTTGCTTACCGCGTACATGTCGCTATCGGGGAATTTGAAATTTGAATACGTTAACTCGAAATTTCTGGTTTCTCGAGCGCGCGTTTCCGACAATCCGCACCAGACTCTGGCGAACCTTTTACAACATCGTCGTCTGGTTGGTTCCTGATCGTGACCAGCACTTCATGAACTGGGGCTATCGTGCACTGAACTCTACCGAGGAGACGTGCGAGATAGGTAACCTGCCACCATTGTCGCGCAACGTAACCAGGCTTTACGCGCACACACTGGGTGCCGTAGCAGTTATTGGAAAACGCGTGGTGGAGATTGGTAGTGGGCGTGGCGGTGGTGCGGCTTGGGTGGCACGGACCCAGCAGCCTCTTTCGGTGGTTGGCATTGAGTTGTCGCCCGCTGCTGTGCGTTTGGCCAGTGAAGTCCACCAAGGTATAGCAGGTTTGCGGTTTGAAACTGGCAATGCACTGGCTTTACCGTTTTCCGACGGTAGCGTCGACACTCTGATCAATGTTGAGTCCTGTCACCACTACGCGGATTTACCGTTGTTCCTCAGCGAGGTGCGACGGGTGTTGGCGGTGGATGGTTACCTGTGTCTGTCTGATTACAGAGAGGCGCATGAGATGCCAGAAATGAGTTCAGACATAGCGGCTTGTGGCCTGGAGCTGGAGCGTTTCTGCGACATCACTGCTAATGTTGTGGCCGCGCTAGATGAGGACAATGCAGAGAAAGAGGTTTTCCTGAATTCGCGGTTTTCTTGGCCGCTGCGTCCGATCATGCGGATATTTTTCGGAAATCAAGGTACAGACGTTTACAACGGCTTCGCTCAGCGCACTTGGCTGTATCACTCTTGGATTCTTCGTAAATGTGTAACTGTTACAGCGACGTCATAGTTTAGGCAGCTGTTGTCGGAATCGTGGAAAAGGTAGGTGTGAGTGCTCGCTTTTTTGGATGCTTTTGCGCTGGCCTGTCTCGGACTTGAGTTGGCTAATTTTGGTTTTTCATTGGCCGCATGGCGGTCGAGTGCCCTTGAATTTGTCTATCGCCGGGTGGACCAGTGGTTGAGCTATCGTCTGCAACAGCTGGCTTGGTTGTCTTGTGATTACTTGGCGATTCGCATGGTGGTGTCTGCTTGGCAATCCGACGCCTTTTCCTTTTGGCAAGCCTTCACCGTCAGCTCTGTCTTGGTGCTGCTTTGCTGCGCCCTCTTTTTTCCACTTTCGTTCGCATGGGGTTTGCTGATTGCGCCGTGGTGTGAGCGGCGCCCGATAGGTCATTCGCTGGATCGCTGCTTGCCTACGCATGCTGGCCTGAGCGAGTCCTGGCAAGACCTGCGGAATGAGTACCTGGCTGCAGCCAAGCATTTCGGCGCATTGCCGTCGATCGACCAGATTCTCAATGACATATCCATTATTGATGACGCCACTCCACCAAAGGCGCGCTGGACGACTCTTTTTTTGCGCTATGGCGGGCGTGATTTTCCGGCGACGATGCGGCATTTCCCGATCCTAGCGAAGCTCATGGGCAGCCCGCGCATTGTTGTCGCTCTGTTTTCGTGCCTTGAGCCAGGCGTCGAGTTGAAGCCGCACCGCGGCTATTTCAAGGGAGTGTTGCGCTATCACCTTTGCATTGAGGTGCAGGATCGCGAGCTGGTCTGGTTGATGGTGGGGGGGCAGCGCTATCACTGGCATTCTGGAGAGGCTATCGTTTTCGATGACGCCTATGTCCACACTGCTCATAACCGCAGCAGGCATTCTAGGGTGGTCTTGTTTCTGGATGTCTTGCGTCCTCTTCCTTGGGGACTTGATGCCATCAATCGTGGTATTGCCGCCTATGCTGGGTTGCATCCTTTTTCGGCCGTGTTGGAGCTTAAGGTCAACCACTGGGCGGCTCGCGCCCATCCGGACGAATCGTTGCAATGTCCTTTATCCGTAAGGCCGCCTCAGCCATGACCTTGTCAAAACCACAGACTTTCCTGGAAACGCTGGCCCGTGTGAGCTTGTTTTCGGGTTTGCCGCAGGCCGCACTCGAAGACCTCGCGCTCCAACTGCAACCGCAAGACGGCGTGGCAGGGCAAGTTTTGGCACAGGCGGGCTCGGTGGGCGATGCCGTCTGGCTCATTGTGCACGGCACCGTGGAGGGGGCAAACGCCGAGAGTGTTGGTGGGCCGTCCACAGTGGTTCTCGAGGCGGACCAAGTGGTTGCCGAATCCTTGCTGCTGATGGGGGGGGCGCATACCACCACGTATAGATTCTTGACAGACACGCAATTGCTCCGGCTGGAACTGAGCGCTTTCATTGAAATTGCCCAGCGCTACCCGTCTGCTTGGGCACAGTTTGTGACGGAGCACATGCTCGAAACCGCATTATCGGAAGTGGCCGCCGCGGTTTTTGGCGCCGCCACACCCACTGTCATGGAGTTTGCGGCTTCCAGCCAAGCTTGGGAGCATCTGGAAAAGGGCGAAATCGTGGCGCGGCAGGGGGACCCAGTCGACGCTTGGTATCTCGTTCTCAGCGGCGAGTTGGTGGCATTGCAAGTTTCTGGAGGTCAAAGGGCGGTCAAGAGCTTCATGCGCCGTGGTGACTTGGTGGGGGACTTGCCGCTGGCAGCCGGGTCCCCCCACTTGACGCACGTGGTGGCAACACGCGAGACCTGGCTGCTGCGTTTTCGTTGTGACCAGTTTCAGAGCCTTTTTTTTGAGCGACCCAATGCTCTGCAGGGCGTGTTGCGGAGCTTGGGGCGCCATTTGTCGTTGGACGCTCAACCAGTCAAGCACATTGCAGGTGCTATGCGAGTAGCAGTGGTGCCTGCACTGACTGAAGACGGCAGTTCCTGCAATATGGGGAGCTTTGTAGAGGAGCTTGAGCAGGCCCTGGCGCGGTTCGGCCCTGTCATGGTTTTGGACTCCGTTTTATGCGAGATGCTCCACATCGTTTCTGAGCCCGGGAAACTGGGTGTCGACCATGTGGAGTGGATACGGCTATCCGCCTGGCTGGAGCGCCAAGTGCAAGCTGGCGTGCGGGTGATCATGGTGGGCGAGTACGGTATGCCCGGCTGGAACAGCAAGATTGCACTGGAGTGCGACCTGTTGCTCCACGTTGCGCCAGGGCGAGCGTCACCTTCGGTTCATGCGCTGAACCTGCCTGAGCAGTTTGCGCTAAGCGTGGACACTGCCCCAAACGGAGCATGGTGGCGTTCACCTCACTGGTTGTGCTTGCTGCATTCGCCCGCGACTATTCGGCCAGCGGGTACGCTGGCCTGGTTGGAAAGCCTGCCCGTGGTCGAGCATTTTCACGTTCGTGATGCGCACGCAGGGGATATCGGTCGTTTGGCCCGACACCTCTCGGGAAATGCCATTGGCATGGCCCTCAGTGGCGGTGGTGCCCGCGGAATTGCGCATGCGGGCGTACACCAGGCGTTGACTGAGGCAGGCGTGCCTGTAGATTACTTGGCGGGCACATCAGCCGGCTCCTTGTTGGCCTGTCTCTTGGGGGCTGATGAAGGTCCAGTGATAGCCTTGCAACGTATTGCGCAGGGCTTGGGCAGCAAGAAAAATCTTTTCGGTGACTACACACTTCCCTTGGTGTCATTGCTCAAGAGTGAGCGTTTGCTTGCTGCCGTCGTCGACACCTTCGGCGACCAACGACTGGAAGACAGTTGGATACCTTGCGCCGTCGTGACTACTAACCTGACCCAGTCGCGTCAGCAGGTTTTCACCCGGGGACTTATTCGCCAGGTTGCGCTGGCCAGTTGCTCGGTGCCTGCCGTCATGAAGCCGGTCATCATCGATGGCGATTTGTACTGCGACGGTGGACTGGTCAATAACTTGCCTGTAGACATTCTCCAAGCTCACGGTTGCCGCTATACCATGGCTTCTTTCGTCGGCAGCAAACTCCAGTTGAGGTTGTCCGATTCTGCTTTGCCAGGTACCTGGACCATGTTGTTCGACCGACTTTTCCAGAGTGGACGCCGCACCTCGGGGATCCCCAATGTGATCGAGTTGTTGGTTGCGGCCACTACACTGGCCAGCGATGCCGCGCTAGCGAGCACTGAGGCCAGTTCGGACCTTTTCTTTGAGCCACCACTGTCAGAGTTTCCGGTGCTCAATTTTTCGGGCGGCGACCGGGTGGCCAAGGGTGGCTTTGACCATGCCAGCGCTCTTTTGGCTACGAAGAAATTTGCCCCCTCAACCGAACAGGGCGGTCTTTGGGCGCTGGTGGCGAAAATTGAGATGCCCGCATCTGAAGCGGCGTCCGTCGCGCTTGCGCAGTGGGCGGCACAACGGCAAGTGCTGTCACCCCCAAGCCGTTAGCCTTTCGCTCCTCCTCGAAAACGCATCAGGGGCGGGCCGCAGCATCTTCGGCTAAAGTATTCGTCGGCCTCCGGTTCAGGGGCGCCTGTCTCCCGCCAAGGAAGTAACCGTGTCCCAAGCAGAACGCACGTCAGACCGCCAGTTTTTCGGACACCCCATCGGGCTGTCCACGCTGTTCTTCACCGAAATGTGGGAGCGCTTTTCCTACTACGGCATGCGCGGCTTCCTCATCTTGTTCATGGCGGCTCCACTGGCCGCGGGCGGCATGGGGCTGGATAGCACCACGGCGGCGGCCATCTACGGCACCTATACCGCCATGGTGTACCTCTTCTGTGTTCCTGGTGGCTGGCTGGCGGACCGGGTACTCGGCCCTCGGCGTGCGGTACTGGCGGGCGGCATTCTCATCGCTGCCGGTCACTTCACGCTCGCCATTCCTACCACGGCGGCGTTCTACCTCGGCTTGACCCTGATCGTGCTGGGCACGGGCCTGCTGAAGCCAAACATTAGCGTGATGGTGGGCGAACTCTACGCACCGGACGATGCCCGCCGTGACGCGGCGTTCTCGGTGTTCTACATGGGCATCAATCTCGGCGGCTTCCTGGGGCCTTTGGTCACCGGCTACCTGGCGCAGCAGGAAGGCTTCCGCGCCATGGTCGTCGGCTGGGGTATGGACCCGAACGCTACTTGGCATTTCGCTTTTGGTGCCGCTGGCATCGGCATGACGTTAGGCGTCATCCAGTATGTGGTGGGTGGCAAGAAGCTCGGGCAGGCTGGCATAGCCCCCGGTAGCGCCACCACGCCGGAGCTCGCCACCAAGTACCGTCAGCAGGCGTGGCGTTGGGGCGGGCTGGGCCTGGGCTTGCTGGTGGTGGTGGCCATTGCCGCCGTCACCGGGGCGCTGCCCTTGTCCGCGGCGTCCGTGCGCGACTGGGCCGGCTATTCCTTGCTGGTCATTACCGTGCTGTTTTTCGGCTCGCTGTTCATCGACAAGAGCTGGACGGCTGCCGAACGCGCGCGCCTCATGGTCATCTTCGTGTTCTTCATTTGCGCGGCGGTGTTCTGGTCGGTATTCGAGCAGGCCGGTTCCACCTTGAACTTGTTCGCAGACCGCAGCACCTCGAACCAGTTGTTCGGCATGCCGTTCCCCAGCAGTTGGTTCCAGTCGTTGAACTCGCTGTTCATCATTATCTTCGCGCCGCTAGTGGCTTGGTTGTGGCTGAAGTGGGGTACTTCGCAGCCCTCGGCGCCCACCAAGTTCTCTTGGGGTCTGGTGGGGGTCGGCCTTGGCTTCATGTTGTTGGTTATTCCGGCGCGCGCCGCCGCAGAGCCGGGAACGCTCGTCAGCCCGCTTTGGCTCACCAGCGTGTATTTGGTGCACACCATTTCTGAACTCATGCTCAGCCCCGTGGGGCTCAGTTCCATGACCACGCTAGCCCCGCGCCGTATCGTCGGTGCCATGATGGGCGTTTGGTTCCTGGGTGCTTCGGTGGGTAACTTCTTGGCCGGTGCCATGGCGGGCATGTACGAGTCCATGCCGCTCGACACATTGTTCTGGCGTGTCAGCCTGCTGCCCATCGCCGCAGGGCTGGTCCTGCTGGTGTTCTCGAAGAAGTTCACCGCGATGATGGGGGAGAGCAAGGCCTGACTTTGTTGCGCCGTTAAGGTACGCCGCCATGCAATGGATCTGGGACGTGATTGGAGCTTCGCGATGAGCGATGCGAAGAACGCCTTCGACTACCTCATCGTCGGTGGCGGTTCGGCCGGCTGCGTGCTGGCCGCGCGCCTGAGCGAAGACCCTGCGGTACGCGTGGCCTTGCTCGAGGCCGGCCCCGTGGACAGCAGCGTCCTGATTCATTGCCCGGCAGGCCTTGCCGGGCTGGCGCTGACCGGTTCTGATAATTGGTGTTACGACACGGTGCCGCAGGTGGGCTTGTTAGGCCGCCGCGGTTACCAGCCACGCGGCAAGGTGCTCGGCGGTTCCAGTTCGCTGAACGCCATGGTCTACATTCGTGGCGCGGCGGCGGACTACGACGCTTGGGCCGCCGCGGGCAACCCGGGCTGGTCCTACGCGGACGTACTGCCGTACTTCAAACGTGCCGAGCACAATGAGCGTGGCGCCGACGAATGGCATGGCACGGGCGGCCCGCTGAACGTGATGGATTTGCGCAGCTCTGCCGGGCTACGCAACGCATTCGTGGAAGCGGGCGTGCAAGCGG
Organism: uncultured Pseudomonadota bacterium; assembly: GCA_903858165.1. GTDB lineage: Bacteria > Pseudomonadota > Gammaproteobacteria > Steroidobacterales > Steroidobacteraceae > CAIOHZ01. The sequence continues at coordinate 1,214 of CAIOHZ010000212.1, read as the reverse complement.
GTTGGCCACTGAACGGCGATTTCAACGGCGCCGCACAGCTTGGGGTGGGGCACTACCAAGCCACACACCGCAATGGCGAGCGCTGTAGTGCTGCCAAGGGCTACCTGACGCCAGTGCTCGGACGGGCGAACCTCACGGTGGTGACTGCCGCCCATACCACCCGCGTGCTTACTGAACGCAGCGACGCAGGTTTGCGCGCTACGGGCGTCGAGTTTGTTGTCGGTGCGCGGCGCGGCGCTCCGCAGCGTTTCACCGTGCGCCCCGGCGGTGAGGTGGTACTGGCGGCGGGTGCCTTCGGTTCGCCGCAGCTGTTGTTGCTGTCTGGCATTGGTGCCGGTGCGCAGCTGAAAGCCCACGGTTTGTCGGTGGTTCACGATTTGCCCGGCGTGGGCGCGAACCTGCACGAACACCCGGACACGGTGCTGGTAGTGGATGCCCCTGCGGCCAAAGAAGCGGTGGGAATTCTGCCAACGCAGTTGCCCCGGTATGTGCGCGCGGCTTTGCAGTGGCGCAACCAGCGCCAAGGGCTGTTGACCAGCAACTTGGCGGAGGCGGGCGGGTTTATTCAGACGGATGCCGCTGAGGCATTACCCGACCTCCAGCTGCATTTCATCATTGCGAAGCTGAAGGACCACGGCCGCCAGATGCTGTGGGGCAATGGCTATTCTTGCCATGTGTGCCTGCTGCGCCCGCAAAGCCGCGGTAGTGTGCAGTTGGCCAGCCGCGACCCGTTCGCGGCGCCGCTTATTGATCCCGCGTTTCTCACGCATGCGGACGACGTTTCGCGGCTCGTGAAGGGGGTACGGTTGGCGCGGGAGATTCTGCAACAGCCCCCGCTAGCTGCTTTTGGTGGCCAAGAAGTGGCGGCGTCACGGATGGCCACCAGCGACGCCGACCTCGAGCACTTCATTCGCAGCACTTCCGACACGGTCTACCACCCGGTGGGTAGCTGCCGTATGGGCCCCGACGCTGGGGCCGTGGTGGACGCGCAGTTACGGGTGCACGGCGTGGCCGGCCTGCGGGTCGCGGACGCCTCGATCATGCCGTCCATCAATGGCGGTAACACCAACGCTCCGACCATCATGATTGGCGAGAAGGCGGTCGACCTGCTGCGCGCCGCGCGTCGGCAGGGGTAGAATGTTGTCGGTTGCCCCGGTAGCTCAGTTGGATAGAGCGCGCCCCTCCTAAGGGCGAGGTCACAGGTTCGACTCCTG
>CAIOHZ010000211.1 GCA_903858165.1 uncultured Pseudomonadota bacterium | reverse complement strand
CCGGCGCGACAAGTCTTCGCCATCCCAGCGGGAACCCGCCACCTGCCACCCCAGCTGGCCAACCTCGCCGCGCTGGACAACGACACCAACGCTTGGCTGTTCACCGGAGAAACTGTCCACGCAGCCAGCACTTCGCTGGAAGAACTCACGCGAGAATTACGCGACCGTCTCCACCGCGGCTAGCTGCGCGCTATGCTGCCACCCTGCCCCACAAGGAAACGTCGTGATGACCATGGCCACCGACCCGCATATTGAATTCTCGACCGCCGATGGTGTTTGCACCGTGCGCATCGAGCGCCCCGCCAAGCGCAATGCCCTAACCGGCAGCATGTATGCGGCTCTCGCCGCCGCATTCATTGCCGCAGATGCAGACGAAAACGTGCGTGCCGTAGTCTTCACTGGAAACCCGCAAGCCTTCACCGGCGGCAACGACCTCGCAGACTTCCTGCACCAACCGCCTTCCCGCCAAGACGCACCTGGGTTTCGTTTCATGCGCGCGCTGAGCGACTGCCGCAAACCCGTGGTGGCCGCGGTTTGCGGCCCTGCGGTCGGCATTGGTACCACGCTGCTCCTGCATTGCGACTTCGTCTATGTCGCTAACGACGCGAAGCTTTCGACGCCGTTCGTGAAATTGGGACTGGTACCGGAGTACGCCTCCAGCCTGCTCATGCCAGCGTGCCTCGGGCATGTGCGTGCCGCCGAATGGCTACTGCTAGGCGAGGTGTTCAGTGGCGAGCAGGCTGCGGCGCTAGGCCTAGCCAACCAAGCCTTGCCGGCTGCCGACGTGCTGGCTGCAGCACAAGCTACCGCAGCAAGGCTGGCCGCGTTGCCGCCCGGCGCGGTGCAAGCCGGCAAGGCACTCATGCGCGGCGCGAACCGCGCAGCCATCGCCAGCACTATCGAAAAAGAAGCCGCTGTGTTCGGCGCCGCCTTGCAGAGCGCCGAGGCAAAAGCCGCTTTCGCCGCTTTCCTCGGCCGCTAGCCTCAGAGCATGGCCGCGTAAGTGGCCACCGGCAGCGCCGGGTCCATCAGGTAGCCCTGCAAGTAGTCGCAGCCCTCCGCCCGGAGCAAGTCGAGCTGTCGATAGTTCTCCACACCTTCGGCCACGACCGACAGGTCGAGCGAGTGGGCGAACTGGATGACCGCACGGATGAGCGCACAAGCTTCCCGCTCGTCTGGCGCGCCCCGCACGAAACTGCGGTCGATTTTCAGGGTGTGTACCGGGAAGCTGCGCAGGTACTGCAGGGAAGAATAACCGGTGCCAAAATCGTCGATAGCCAGCGTAAAACCGGCATCGCGAAGTTGCGTGAGCAACTCGCGAGCCAGTGTTGCGTCATGCACCAAGGCGTTCTCGGTGAGTTCCAATTCCAGCAGCCCGTGCGGCACCTCGGCCTGAGCCGCCGCGTCGGTAATCATGGAGACCACTGCTTGATTCAGGAATTCATGCGCCGAGAGATTCACCGCCACTGGTAGCAAGCGTTTGCCTGCCGCCCGCCAGACGGAAATATCCTCGCAGACGCGCTTCACTACCCAACGGTCGATGTCCACGATGAAACCAGCGGCTTCTGCGAGGCCGATGAATTCGTTGGGCGGGATGAACCCTAGACGCGGATGATTCCAGCGCAACAGGGCTTCAGCTCCTACCAAACCAAGATCATCGACTCGGTACTTCGGCTGGTAGTACACCTCGAGACTATTGCTGGCCACCGCTCGGCGCAGGTCTGCCTCGAGCGACAAGCGCTCCAGTGCTCGGTTATTCATTTCGGCGCGGTAGACAACCACCCGATTTCGCCCGGCCGCCTTCGCCTGCTGTGAAGCCGCATCAGCATTGCGCAACAGCTTGGGCACGTCCTGCCCATCCGCGGGGTAACACGCTACCCCGATACTGGCAGTCGCCTTGACCTCCACAGGTCCGCAAGGAAAGAGGGGTTCGAAGGTCTGACGAATTAGGTCCGCCATCTCCACGGCGCTGCCTGGACTGTCCATCAAAGGCAGCCAGATCAGGAATTCGTCAGCACCAAGGCGTGCGAGTGGTAGTTCGTCCTCGACCCCGGGGTGAACGTTGGCAAGACAGCGACGCAGACGGTCGGCGGCCTCGATAAGCACCGCGTCGCCGGCCAACTGCCCAAGCGTGTCATTCACTCGGCGGAACTGGTCCAAGTCGATGAACAACACCGCCACGCGCCGACCCACCTTGCCGGCTGCCAGCAGCTCCGAGGTAAGTCGCATCTCCATCCACTCGCGGTTGGGAAGGTCCGTGAGGTTGTCGTAATACGCAAGGCGCCGAATACGCTGCTCCGCGAACTTCTGTTCGGAAACATCCCGCACGACGGCAAGCAAAGTGCCGTCCTCGTTCGGCAACAACCGCACTTCCAGCACCTGCGTTACGCCGTGCTGGAGTCGCTGGCATTCAAGCGTCGTCGCCATGCGCGAAGCCAGCGCCTGAGCGCAGAGTGTCGGCAGAGCCAACGCGGCCTCAGGGGGCAAAAGCGCCGCCAGCGTTGTCAGGGACTCCTGGCCGGGGGAATCACCAGGCAGGGCCCCGCCGCCGGCCGCACAGGCCTGAATGCGGCCAGCGCCGTCGAGCAGGAACAGACTGTCGGGCATGGCACGGAGCAAAGCTTGGTTACGTGATTCCGCAGCGCGCAAGGCAGCAGCCGAATCGGCAGCGCGCAACACGTAGCGAACGCGATGCACCAGCAGCACCCAATTGATGGGCTTGGTAACGAAGTCCGTGGCGCCTGCCGCGTAGGCGCGTTCGATGGAACCCGGGTCGTCGAGACTCGTGACCACCACGATGGGCAACTCCACCCCACCCGGGAGACACCGCATGCGCCGACAGGCCTCATAGCCGTCCACGCCAGGCATCTCCAGATCCAGCAGGACCATCTGTGGCCGATCGCGCAACACCGACTCGACGGCTTCCTCACCGTTAGTCGCCAGAAAGACTTGGAAGCCCGCGCCGGAAAGCGCGGAATGCGCCAAAAGACACGTGGAGGCGTCGTCGTCCGCGAGCAAGAGCCGACGGACTGGCTGCGGCAGAGAATTCAAGAGCATGCGGCCTCCCGCGCCAACGCCGCAACCACCGTGCTGCAGACCTCCGGGATAGGCGCCAGCAAGGCGATGCACTGGAGGCCATCGCCTGCCTTAGCGGTTAATTCCAATTCCCGCAGTTGCGCCATGAAGCGCAGGGCACCGACATTACCGGCATAAGACTTCAAGGCATGCACGGCAGCCGCCAGAGCCAGCCAATCTTCCCGCTGCACAGCCTGCTGCATCTGCTGCAACAACGCCGGCGAGTCCTGCATGAACAGTTCGGCGACGCAAACAATCATGCTGCGTCCATCCGGCGAGGGAAGTTCCCGCAAGGCGTCTATGACGCCCCGATCCAATGCCGACTCTGCCAATTCCGACTCTGTCACGGCCAAAGGGATACCTCGCCACCAAAAAGGTCAAACCGTCGAGCTGCGTGGGCACCATTTGGCGAGTTGTTCGGCGAGGGTTTCACGGGCGAACGGCTTTTCGATGAAATCGTCCATACCGGCCGCTACACAACGTTCGCGGGATTCGGTAGTCGCATCCGCCGTCAGGGCCACAATAGGCAGTCTAACGCCGGTACCGGCCTCGCGGCGTCTAATTTCGGCAGACGTCTGGTAGCCATCCATGTCAGGCATCTGGCAATCCATCAGCACCATGTCGAAGTGCCGCGCCTGTAGGGTGTCGAGAGCCTCCTGCCCGCTCCCCACCGCCACCGCATGGTGCCCCAGCGCAGCCAACTTACCGACAGCGATGGTGCGATTGAGTGCGTGGTCGTCGACCACCAATACCTCCAGTCGGCACGTGACCTTTGCCACTTCAGGCTCGTTCAGATCTACCACTTCGGGAACGCCGCCGTCGGCCAAGCGCACCAGCATTTGCAGCAGTTCGCGCCAACGCAAGGGCTTCACCAGATGCCCGTTGAACGCAGCGGGATTCAAGCCAGAGGGCGGCGTACCCGTGCGGCGATTGAAGCCAGACAGCAAGACACGACTCGGGCGTCGTTCGGCCGGCCATTCGCTCCAAGCATCTGCCACGGTGCCGCGCGTTTGCAGCCACACCTGATCCCCGCCGATGAAGACGTCATCGGCATCTGCGGTCGCCAGCCGGTCAGCAGAAATACCCGCCCAGTTCTCCACCGCGCGAGCGCGGACGCCCCAGTTGGCGAGCCATTGCAGCAGCACCTCGCGCACCATCGGGCTGGGGTCGAGTACGAAAACCTCGCGCAGCCCCTTCAAGCCTTCTGGGGAGGGGCAGTCACCCGCACCCGAGCCACTCGCCGGCAGAGCCATCTGCACCGTGAATACCGACCCGGCGCCGTGCATGCTCGCTACCACGAGATGCCCTCCCATCAGTTCGGTCAACTGCCGTGCGATGGTGAGGCCCAACCCGGACCCACCGAACCGTCGCGTGGTTGAGTTGTCTTCCTGCTGGAAGGCGTCGAAGACATGGTTGAGGTTCTCGGCGCGAATACCGATGCCGGTGTCCGCCACGCGCAGCGACACATGCACAGTGCCATCTTGTCCTGATATCCCAGCCGTGAGGCTGACTTGCACATGCCCACTGTCAGTGAACTTCACCGCATTGCCGATGAGGTTCAATACCACCTGACGGAAGCGCACCACATCCACCAGCACTTCCGGCACTGCCACCGCAGGCGAGGCACAAACCAACTCGAGTCCTTTTTCTGCGGCTTGCCCAGCGAACAGTTCCACCGCCTGCTCGACCACGACATCGATGGCTGTGGGAACCGGGTCAAGACGAATCTCCGCCACTTCCATCTTCGAGAAGTCGAGGATGTTGCCGACAATCTGCACCAGCGACTGTGCGGATTGCTGAATAGAGCGCGTGAAACGCCGCTGCGTATCGTCCAGAGGCGTATCGAGCAGCAAGTCGGCAATACCAATGACGCCGTTCATCGGCGTACGCAGTTCGTGGCTCATGCGAGCCACGAAGGCGCTGCGGGCGGCGGTCAGTTCCTGCAGCGTATGGTTGCGCTGCTCTAGTTCGCGGGTACGCTCCTGCACCGTCTCCTCGAGTCGCAGGCTGTATTCAATCTCTCGGCGACGCTTACGGCGGAACAGCAACAAGGCATACCCCAACACCAGCAGGGAGACCAGGCCATAGATAACGTAAGCCAAGGGCGACGCCCAAAGAGCTGGATTGACCTGAACCGGGAGGGCGAAATCGCTGGCACTGGCCACGCCGTCGGCGTTGCGTGCACGAACCCGGAAGACATAGTCACCCGCCTGCAGATTCGTATAGCTCACACGGTGCCGCGTACCTGCATGCACCCAATCTTCGTCAAAGCCTTCGAGTTTGTATTCGTAGCGATTGTTCTCTGGCGCGACGTAGTCGAGCGCTGCGAACTCGAAGCTGACCACCACATCACGAGGCCCAAGCACCGCCTTCTCGAGCAAGTAGGCAGGCACACGAGTACCTGCGGGCTTGTTCATCACCTCGTAAGCGGTGAGGACTACGCGGGGCGCCGCTTTACCGGGGTGGATTTCGGCCGGGCGCAAGCGATTGAGCCCCCCAGTACCCCCGAAAAACAAGGTGCCATCGTGCGCACGGAAATGGGCCCCAAAGTTGAAATCGGCACCCTGCAGGGCTTGCGCCTCGGTGTAATGCTCCACCACACCGCGCGCAGCCGCGAACCGCACCAGACCATTGGCCGTGCTCAACCAGAGTTCATCGCCTTCACCGTCCTTGATGCCGTAGACGACGTTGCTGGGCAAGCCATCGGCTACGCCGTAACTCCGCACTTGCAGTGGCGTATTGCGGCCAAGGCCCGGCCCCATCGGCGGCACCACGCGCATCAGGCCGCCAGCGGCGGTACCGACCCACAGCACGCCATCGCGAGCAACATGCAGGGCATAGATGCGGTCGTCCGACAACCCGGCACGTTGGGCGCGAGGGCCTTGTCGACGAAAAATGCGCACCTGACGCGTTAACGGGTCCAGCAGGTTCAAACCACCGCCCGGCGTCCCAATCCAGATCCGGCCCTGACGGTCTTCTGCCAAGGCCGTAGCGCGCGTATCACTCAGCCTTTGACCGATCGGGCCGGTGTCGGTGCTGCAATCGAACTTTTCATTCTCGAGAAAGCGGCAGGCACCGCCGCCGAAAGTTCCAACCCAGACATTGCCACTGCGGTCCTCGAACAGCGACATGACGCCATCCGCGGGCAAGGCACCGGGCGAGCCCTTGGCGCCGCGGAACACCTTCAATTTGCCATTGGCATCCTGCCGGACCAAGCCACCGGTAAATGTACCAATCCACAAACGATCTTGTCGGTCGCGCAGCAAGGACATGACCCGGTCATCCGTCAAGCCGCGCTTCGTGTCGAGCAGTGTGCGTTCCGCACCAGTGCTGAAGTCGACACCCAACAACCCACCACCGAGGGTTCCCACCAGCGTTTCGTCGGCGGTACGTCCTTCTGCAAAAGCGGCGATGGGCAAGCCATTGGCCAATGCGGGCCGGAAGTGGCCCATCTGCCAACTGCGCGGATTCCAACGGCTGACGCCACCACTGCGCGTGCCTACCCAGAGCAGGCCGGACGGGTCCTGATAGAGCGACATGATGAAACTGTCCGGCAGACCACGCGGGTCTTCAGGACGATAGACGTATTGCTGGAACGTGCCTTCTGCTTGCAGCAGGTTGAGGCCATTCGCGGTACCCACCCACAACCGCCCTTCCGTGTCGCGCAGTATGGCGCGCACAAACGGGCTGGCCAGAGAACCTGGAACCGCCGGGTCGGAGGCGAAGGCTCGAACCTGCTCGCCGTCCGCAGACAACTGGGCAAGACCACCCTTGAGTGTCCCTATCCACAAGCCGCCATCGCGCTCGACATGCAGCGCGCGAATCTGGTCGTCGGGTAGCGCCGGCTGCGTAGTGCGGTCGTAGCGGCGCAGCACCCGGCCCGTGGCCCGGTCCAGCAGCGCCAGCCCGCCATCAGTACCCACCCAGAGCCGCTCTTGGTCGCCTGCCGCCAAAACAAACACCGCACCGTTCGGCAAAGCCGTGGCATTGGTCTTGTTAGCGCGAAAGTGGTGAAACTTGCCAGTGCGTGGATTGAAGCGATCGAGCCCGGCGTTTTCCGTGCCCACCCAGATATCGCCGTCCGGCGCAGCCCAGACCGACAGCAAGGCGTCAGCGGCCAGTGAATCGGGCCTGGCTTCGTCGTGACGGAAGGCGGTGAAGCGGTCTGTACGCCGCTCCCAACGTACGAGACCGCCACCCAAGGTGGCCAGCCACAAGTCGCCGTTGGCGTCCTCGACCATCCCGTTGATGAAATCGGCGTCCAGACCCTCGCTGCCCGGGCCACCGCGCCGGTACACGCGCACCTCGCGGCCATCAAAACGGTTGAGACCACTCTCCGTGGCTACCCAGACGAACCCTTGGCGGTCTTGCAGGACGGCGAGCGCGTCGCCGTGTGAGAGGCCCTGCGCCATCTGCAGATGGCTGAAAAACAAGGGACGGGCCGTACGGGCGGCAGCCTGCTGCGCTGGCAGCAAGCCTGCTGCCAGAACCCAGCAACCCACCGCCAACCACCGGGCAAGGCCACGGTGCTGGCGGACAATGGCACCCACGTTCTCCATGTGTGGTGCTTGATGGCTCTAGGCGGCGCCGATCAGGGCGCAGCCGGCGCGTCCAGCGCCTCGTCCGCACCCGTGTTCCACAGGTAGCCAGTGTTGGTGAGATCGCCGGTATTCCACAAGTAGCCCGTGTTCCACAAATAACCCGTGTTCCAGAGGTAGCCCGTGTTCCAAAGATAACCCGTATTCCACAGGTAGCCGGTATTCCACAGGTAGCCGGTGTTCCAAAGGTAACCGGTGTTCCACAAGTAGCCCGTGTTCCACAGATAGCCATCGGCATTCACGGCACCGAAATTCTCGCCGTTGCGGACGTCCATGATGTAGAAATTGCCATCCGCATCGCGGTTCGCCGGGCCGCCGTAGTGTTGGGTACCGGCGAGGTCGGCGGTGATATCCATGCCGACGTTGGCACAACCCGTGGCGTTGCTGTAGAGCACAGCCGTGGGCGCATCGACGAGACCAGCACCCTGTTGGAAGATGCTGTACGCCAGGCTGCCATCCGGCTTAACGGCAGTGCGACCACTGCTCATCACCTTGCACTTCACCTCGTCCGGGGTCCAGAGGGGGTGGGCCTGCAGCGCCAGCGCTACCACGCCCGAGATGACGGCTGCCGACTGCGACGTACCGGACATGTAGAAGTGCCCAGTCTTCATGACTTGCGCGGGTAACAGCGCGGCCAGGAAGCTGGTCGGCGGCGCAAGGCCCACCAACTTGGCACCGGGCGCGACGATGTCGGGCTTCACGAAGCCTTCATAGGTTGGGCCCGTGGACGAAAACGGCGCCAGAAAGTCGTCACTGGGTTGGCTGGGCGTGCCGTTATCGGACATCGAGCCAACCGTGATGACGTAAGGCGTATTGCCGGGAACGCCGATGGACATGGCGTCAGGCCCGGAATTGCCCGCCGCCGCTACCACGACAATGCCCGCGTTCCAAGCAGCCATCACGGCGAGGTTGAGCGGGTCGTCCCAGTAGGCGGACTGCGGTTGGGCACCGAACGACAAGTTCAGCACGCGGATATTGAAAGCCTTGCGGTTGGCGACTACCCAGTCGATACCACGAATGACATCGAAATAGGTCCCTGAGCCGTCCTTGCCGAAGGCCCGCACGGACACCAGTTTCACGCCGGGGGCGATGCCCTCGTACTTGCCGGCAGCCCAAGTGTCGCTACTGGCGAGAATGGAGGCGATATGGGTGCCGTGGCCACTCGGGTCACCGATATCTTGCAGATAACGGGTGCTGATAGGCGCCTTAGGGTCGGAGTGGTCGGGCACGGTAGCATCGTAGGTAGCGACGATACGACTCCTTCCCGAAGGGTCCAACACGAGCGGGCCCGTTGCCCAGATTCCCGTGTCCACCACCGCCACGCCGATTCCCTTGCCGGTAATGCCGGCAGCGTGGAGTTCATTGGCACCAGTTTCCAGGACGTAATCCGTCTTGAGACCCGCACCCGCCACATAGATAGGGGCATCGGCAAAGAATTTCAGGCGAGCTTCCTTGCGTAGCGCCGCCAGCTGGTTGGGGGTGAGTTCTGCGCCACCGCCACGAATAAGCGCCAACCCGCCCAGCCAGCGGCCACCTACCGCCGCTACGGCGCGCTGGACAGCCACGACGCTAGTGCCCTGCAGGAGGTAGCGCTGCGGAGCGCCCGTGTCCTGCTGCGGCACTGACCGGACCGACTTGTGGTGCTGAGCCGGGAGCGCACCCTTGGCGCCTACGGCGGCCGTCTGCGTGGCCAGCGGCTGCGAAACTGGTTGGCCGCCCGAAAGATAGACCGCCAAGGCGATAGCCAAAGCGCAAGCAGACAGAACCCACCGCAAGGGGTGTTTGGGGGCGGTGTACGACATCAGAGGACTCCCGAATGGGTCTCAACAAACAGCTTGGACGTTGTTATCGAGGTCCATCATTCACTAATTTTTTCGCTTTTGTGCGATTTTTCTAAACATTTTTCACGTTTTTTTTACGCAAAATCGACATTTCCCTTAGGGGCAGCTGAGAAGCCCTGCTAGGCCTTCGCTGAATAGCGCCGCGTAGCCTTCTGCAAATTCTTGAAAAACAATCGTTTACGAAAACTTCACGAAATTCTTGTTAAGCAGCGCGTGCTGTAGCGCAGCAAGCAAGCTGCCGTGAGCCTCCACGTCAAAAGCGGGCGCCGAGGACCAGTCGTAGACCCACGGATGCCCGGTTTGCGCAAATTCGGGCTCGTCGGCGTAGCGCGGAAACACATGCGCATGCAGGGCCGGCGCCAGGTTGCCGTACATGGCGTAGTTCACCCGCACGGCACCAGTGACGGCCAACACCACATCACCCAGCGCAGCCATATCGACCAGAAACTGCGTGCGGTGCGCCAGGTCCATGTCATTCAGGTGGGGCGGCAACGGGTCCGGTAGAAGCAGGCAATAACCCCGCAGCACCTGCGGATCTCCCATGACCGCCCAACCAGAAGCCATGCGGCCCAGACAAGTGGGGTCGCGCCCTTCGCGGCAAGCAGCCACGCGCCGATGGATGACCGTTGGCATGGGGCGAACTCCTATGGCGCCGCGTGGGCGGCACGTACAGCCGCAATCTGGGCGACGGTCACCGGTGCGGCCGTGTTGCCCCAGCTAGTGCGTACATGGGTTAGCACGGCGGCCAGTTCCTCATCCTTCAGATAAGTGAACTGCGGCATCATCGAGCGGTACTTCCCTGCCGGAGACGTGGCCGGGCGTACCCCTAACACTACCCAAGCAGCCAAGGTGGCTGGATCGCCGTTCACGGTTGCACTGCCCGGCAAGGCCGGCTGCATGCCCATGCCCTGCCCCGTGGGGCCATGGCAACCGACACAGTTCTGCAGGTAGACGCTGCTACCCGGGGTTTGTGCCACAGGGCCAGCTCCACCCTTGCCGCCACCACAGGCCGTTAGCCCAAGCATGGCCAGACCGATAGCCAAAATCGAGGAGAAGACCCGCGCTCGCGCCAAACCGACATTTCGCCTAGGCATCCGTGTGCTCCCGTATTAACTGAATGGCGCCAACAGTGCAGGATTGGCGCCAGCGCCATGGGCTTCAGGCCGCGCAACCTTGAACCGCGACGCATTAACCGCCGTTGACAGCAACGATACGAGCGCGCGGAAAGAAGTTGAAGTCCGTGGCCGAAGCACAGGTATAGGCACCCATCATGCGGCCCACGAGCAAATCTCCGGCATGGAGTTCGGGCAGCGGCAAGCCTTCCGCTACTACGTCAATGCTATCGCAAGTGGGGCCCGCCAAGACTGCCGGATGTTCGGCAAGTTCAGGCGAAGGCGCCGCACCATTCACGGTCAAGGCCTGTACCGGGTAAACGGCATGGTCGAAAATCTGGCCGCTGAATGAACCATAAACGCCATCGTCAAGGTAATACCACCACTGCCCGTCACGGCGCGCACGGCCCATGACACTAGTGATGGCCACACCGGCGGGCGCAGCGATGAAACGACCAGGCTCCGCTATGACACGAACGTCCTGCGGCAGAGTAGCCAGGGCCGCGACGATGGGTGTACAGAACTGCTCGATGGGCATGGCCCCTTCGTGATACTCCACAGGAAAGCCGCCGCCGATATCGAGCGTGCCCAGTGCATGACCGGCAGCACGAGCCGCCGTGATGAGGCCGGCACAAGCTTCCACCGCCAGTACGTGCATGGCGGGCGAAGCCGCCTGCGAACCTACATGGAACGACAGGCCGATGACCGCAGTCCCCTGCCCCCGCGCCGCGGCAAGCAAGGCAAGAACCTCTTCTGGTTCACAACCGAACTTGCGCGATAAGTCGCACTTGGCCTCCGGGTTACGAAACGCCACGCGCAACAATAGCTGCGCCTGCGGATAGGGTGCGAACTTGGCGATCTCGTCGGGGTTGTCCGCGACGAACGTCACCACGCCACGGTCCAGCGCCGCGCGAATATCGCAGTCGCGCTTGATGGGATGCGTATGGATACAGCGGTTCGCCGGCACGCCCTCGCGTACCACCAGTTCTACCTCGCCAGCCGTGGCGAGGTCGAACCACGCGTCTTCCGCCAACAAGGTGCGCACCACGCTCGCTTCGGGCAAGGGCTTCAACGCGTAGTGCAGAGCTACACCCGGCAAGGCTGCCTGCAGCCGATGGTATTGGCGGCGGATAGCGGCGCAGTCGATGAGCAGCAACGGCGTCCCATGCTCCGCCGCCAGCGCCAACAGCGTGGCGCGGGAGGCCAGATCGACTTCGGCGGTAGGCGTTGCCATGGGCTAGGGGGTCCGTTGCGGAAAAACGCGGAGGATACACAATCGGGGTGACACATGCGCTATCCGGGGCGCTATCCGGGGCGCTGGCAGGCGCAAAGTGGCGGCTCAGTCCCCGCTTTCCAGTTCCCCAGCAGCGGCGGCTCGCGCCAAGCGGTCGCGGACCGCAGCCCACTCCTCCCCTGCTGGCGGCGCCTCCACGAACAGACGCGGTGCGCCCAAGGCGTCTAGGTCACGCAAGGTCGCATAAAGCTTTTGGCCGAACTCCGCAGGCGTCTGCGGCAACCCAACCCAGCGACCTGGCACCGCCAGTTCCACCGCGACGCCAGTGGCGACACCTGCCAACCTTGCCACGACACACGCACCTGGCACCTCCGCCGCGCGCTGCGCCAGCAAGGCGGATGGCACCACCTCAAGCGGCGTGCGCGGCGCATAGTGCGCCTTCACTGCCCCCGGAACCCGTGGACCATCAGTCGCTGCGCCCACCAACACCTCGACGCCCGCCACCCGACTCAGCGCACCTGGCGTGATGAGGCCCGGACGGAGCACGCGTACTTCGCCATTCAGGCAGGCGACGATGGTGGATTCAATACCCACGGTGCAGTCGCCGCCCTCCACCACCGGCACGCTGCCCGCAAATTCCTGCAAGACATCGGCAGCGCGCGTGGGGCTAAGCCGACCATAACGATTGGCAGACGGTGCCACGAGCGCACCACCAAACGCCGCCAACACCGCTTGCGCCACTGCATGGGCCGGCACCCGCAAGGCAACCGTGTCCTGCCCCCCCGTGACCGCCGATAACACGCCCGACGAACACGGCACCACCAGCGTCAACGGACCGGGCCAGAAAGCCGTGGCGAGGCGTTCCGCCAGGGCAGGCCAGTCACTCACCCAAGGCGCAACCGCAGCCCCAGCGGCGAGATGAACGATGAGCGGATGCGTGGGGGGACGGCCCTTCGTGGCAAACACGCGGGCAACGGCCGCCGGGTTCGTAGCATCCGCGGCCAAGCCGTAGACCGTTTCCGTGGGCAGCCCCAGCACACCGCCGGCACGCAGGTGGTCTACCGCGGTGGCCAAGCCTTCAGGCGTCGCCGGCAACAGGCTCATGCACCCTCGGTGCCGGCCACCAACGCCGCTGCCAAGTGCTGCAAGGTGAGCGGTGCCGAACCTTCGGCCTTGTTATTCGCGATGACAATGACTTCGTCTTGACGCGCCAAGGCCGCAGCCACCTCTGCGGCCACGGCGCTGCGGCTGTCAGTATCCGGTGCAGCGAGACGGTCGAACGGCGCGAACTCCTCGCGCGCCGCGGCGTATTCACGGGCCGGGTGCAGCATCCAGCGCACTACTGTCAGCGGTGGACGGGTACTGATGCCGGCAACGGCATGGCCATCGAGAATGAGACGTGCTTGTTCAGCCAGCGGAGGCATACGCGGATGCACGTTCAGGCAGTGCACCACACCGCGGGCACCGAGCGCCGCCGCGTACGCAGGCCCGAGAAATTCGCGATTACGGATTTCCACGGCATAGCGCGGACCACGCCCTTGGCCATCTACTGGTAGCGCCGGCAAACCTTCGAGGAACCGCGCCAGATGATCGGCGAAGCGCAGCGCAGTGCGCGCATAGGGCGGGCCCAGCGGTGGGAACTGGAACAGGATGACACCGGTCTTGGTTCCCAAGCCTTCCAGCGTCGGCGCCACGACTTGCTCAGCAGCATAGGCAGCGTTCAGAAAAAAATCGGCCGGCGAATGGCCCGCATAGGGCATGCGTCGCCACTGGTCAAAGGGTGTCGTCAACGCAGCGTGCGCCTTCACCAGAAAGCGGAAGTCTGTGGGCACCGCCGCCGCCATTGGCGCGAGTTCCGTGGCAGACAACGGTGCATAGAAAGTACGGTCGATACCCACACTGCGCAGCAAAGGATGATGCGCGTAAGCGGACAAGCCTTTTCGCGACAACTGCGTTTCAGATTGCGTGTCACGATAGACGAGCCCGGCCCAACCGGGAAACGTCCAACTCGAAGTGCCTAGGCGCAAACCCTCCGGCAACTGGGCCGCGAGTTCGCGCAAGGCGAGCGCGGCAACCGCAGGGAGAACTTCACCTTCCAGCTTGCGCCTAGGGGCGACCGGCGCACCATCCGGCACGCTCGCGAACTTGGGGGCCGGCAACCAATCACCCATGGAGACCACTTCAGTAGCAGGCTCCACAGGCAGGCTTTCTGCCGCCGGCACGTCACTGCCCGGCGACGCAACGCGCCGCGCGCGTGGCTTGCGCGGCGGTTTGGCCAACGGCGTCGACTGGCCCAACGAGGCCGGACTCTCCGGCACAGGTGGGCTCACCGGCGCGACCAAATTGGCGAGTGGCTTCCCGAACAGGTCGAACTGTGACATGGCAGTACTCAGTCTATCGCCACACGGGACCAGCCTTCAGGGCCTAGCCGTAGTTCGTAAGCAGGCCAGTAATGCTTGTCGAGTTTCAAGGTAATGACCTCGACCGAACCGTTCCAGGTGACCGTGCGCAGACGCACCGAGGCACGATCGGCCTTGTCGCGGACCAGTGCGAGGAAAGTATCGAGGTCGGGTGTTGGTTGCCCATCCACTTCCACGATACGCCGCCCGGCCCACAGTCCATAGCGTGTGGCTGGCGAACCATACAAGAAATACGCCACGAACACGCCTTCGGGAGCCACGCCTCGCTGGGCCGCCAAAGCACGATGCGGTGCGTGCAAGGTCGCGCCCGCCCACTGCACCACACGGTCCAATTCCTGCGCCGGCAGAGCCGTGGTGCCCACTTCCAACGTGGCTTCTGCGCCGTCGCGCCACACCGTCACCTTGACCTGGGGCTGCTGCGTACGCACTTCCACATCACGGAAGCGCGTGACCACCTGACCATCTACGGCCAGCAGCAAGTCGCCGCCCTGCAGTTGCTGCGCAGCATCGCTGCCGCCAGTCACCCGCGTGACTGCCAACACCTGACGCAGGTCGCCGCCTGCTGCCGCCAAGCGTTCCAGCCAAGCCGCGGGCACGCCGTAACGCCGCGCCCCGGAAAGCGTCAAAGCGCCAAATTCTGCATCCAGCGTACGCAGTCGTGGCACATCGCCAGCCTGTACCTGCCGCACCATATCGACCACGGCATCAAGGGGCACGCCGAGGTTCGACTGCACCATCTCGCGCCCGCTTTCGTAAGCAAAGCTGCTCCACAAGGCGTGAATATTGCCGCCCGCATCGGTGAGGACGCCGTCGAAATCTTGAGGGCCGTTCACCAAGCGCAGCAGTTCCTGGTTGGCTTCGCGGAACTGCAAGGTGCGTGACAGCGGGAACTGCGCCGGCTCCACGGATGCCACCGTACTGTCCTGCGCAGCCACGCGACCGTCCTGACGCAACCCGACCGCCCAGACGGCGTCACCAGGCTTCAGCGCACGTGGCACCAGCACGGCACTACGGACTGGCGTGGTGCCCAACGCCGCTGGGTCGTAGGCCAGTAACGCCAAGTTGTGCAAGGGGTGCAGGTAAACCACGCGTGCCGGCAACTCGACCGACCCACCGAACGTCAGTCGCGCATCACCCAAAGCGACCGGCACGGTGTTGCGGTCCACCAGCACCAGACCGCGCTTGGCATCGACGATGAGGCCCGTACCGTTATAACTGCGCTCGGTAACCCCCGTAACGCTGTAGGGCAGCGTGTAGTTCACCACCACCAACGACGGCGCTACGCGTGCAGTGCGTGCATCCGGCGCGGGCGGCAAGGTAGCGCTCGCCGGCGTCGTCACCACTGCCGCGGCACCAGCCTCCACGGCGGTGCATTGCCAACGCCCGGCAACATCGTCGCGCACACATTCGCGCGCCGGGAACCAATGCCGGTCCACGATGATGGAGCGTAACTGCGGGGTACGCGGGTCGTCCTGGGTAACGAAGCGCACTGCCGCGCGGCCGCCTTCGGGTACCCCCAGCAACAAGGTGCGCAACGCAGCCAAGGTGGGCACAGGCTTGCCTTCGAAGGACACCAGCAACGCACCACGCGGCACGCCATTGGCACCGAACAAGTACCCCGGGTTGGCCACGAACACACCACGCACTGGCAAATTAAAATGCCGTGCCATCTGGTAGGACAAGGGATGCACGATGGCATCGCCAAACTCTAGGAAGCGGTCCGGCGTAATGGCGTGCAGGTCACCCACGGTCACGGCGCAATCCACCACCCGTTCACCGCGGCGCACCCGCAGGTGCACC
The DNA here is from genome assembly GCA_903858165.1 of uncultured Pseudomonadota bacterium. Taxonomy (GTDB): domain Bacteria; phylum Pseudomonadota; class Gammaproteobacteria; order Steroidobacterales; family Steroidobacteraceae; genus CAIOHZ01. Next base: position 1,363 of record CAIOHZ010000211.1, on the reverse strand, counting down.
ACTCGACCGACACTGTCATCCACCAAGGCGTCCAAGGCCTGAAAATCTGCGAGCCACTGGCCTTCGGCCTGCAGCACGATGTCGCCGACCTCCAGTTGTCCATCCGCCGGCGAACCTGGCTGCACCTCGGCGACCACCAACAAGCCAGTACGCCCCGGCAAGGCACCACGCACCGCGGCTTCCGTAGCACTGTCGAGCCCGAGGCGCGCCAGTTCGTCATAAGGGGTATACGCAAACACCGTCTGCATCGTGCCCCGCGGCACCGGTTGGCCGGCCTGCAGCAGGCGCAAGGCGCGCACCACTCGCTCCAGCGGCAAGTAGAAACTGCTCGCGGCATTGCCCGCGCCGCCGGCGTTCAGCGCTATCGCGCGGCCCCAACGGTCGACGACCGGCGAACCCGAACTGCCACCCGAGGTGCTGGAGGCCGCCTGCAGGTAGAAGGTGTTGAAGTCGTTGTACTTGCCCTTGCCATACTCTGGCGCGGCGCGTTCCAAACGCGCCAACGTGCCCGCGAGGATGGACAACTGCTCGCCCGCATCGTTGCCGATGACGCGGATTTCCGTTCCCACACGTGCACCTTCTGGCGCCAGCGGAATGGACTCAGGATTCGAGAAACGCAGCTGTCGCGGGTCGTATTGGTACAGGCCGAAGTCGTGGACCGGATCGCGATAGACAGGGCGTAGCTCTACTTCCTCACGATTCAGGAAAGTCGCCTGCGCCGTCACGGGGCCCGGCGTGACGACATGACGGTTAGTGAGAATGAGCCCGCGCTCCGCATCCACCACGAAGCCGGTGGCTTGCGCCGAGGCATTCCACTCGGTATCGAAGGCCCGGGTCTGATCGATTTGAATGGCGACCACGCTGTTGGCGATACGTTCCAGCGTGGTGGACCAGTCGGGTGCTGCCGGCAGGGACTTGGCGACTACCGGCGTAGTGGCAGTCGACCGCGGCGAGCTAGGGGTTGGGACAGCAGCCTTGGCAGCAGCCAGGGCCCCAGGCGAGAGCGTTGCCAGCATCCAGCCGACAACGTAAGGCCAAAGGCGGCGGGTCATCAGCGATAGTCGTAACCGAAGGCAGTGCGGAAACGGTCCGCGAACTCCTCCGGCGTGAAGTGATGTGTCTGTGTGCCGCGATGGGCGATCTTGATGGCGCCAATGAGCGAAGCCATGCGCCCCGTGGTCGCCCAGTCGCGACCGGCCTGCAAGCCCGCGATCAGCGCAGCGCGGTAGGAGTCGCCACAGCCGGTGGGGTCGGCGATGCAGTCGGCTTTCACCGGCGGGATTTCCGTCACGCCATCGCGCGTATGAATGAGCGAGCCCTCACCACCGCGGGTGACGATATAGGCTTGGCAACGGCCGGCAAT
>CAIOHZ010000210.1 GCA_903858165.1 uncultured Pseudomonadota bacterium | reverse complement strand
CGACGTGACGTTTTCGGCCCGCGTCATCGCCATCGTGCCTACGGCGGACCGCCAGAAGGCGACGGTGCGAGTGCGTATCGGCTTCAACCAGCTGGACCCGCGCATCCTGCCCGACATGGGGGTGAAGGTCCGGTTCCTCGATGCCGCGGCAGCCAAGGTTAAGCCGCCGCAGTCGTGGGTGCCCGAAGCCGCCGTGGTCGCGACGAGCGCAGGCAAGGCCCGTATCTGGACGGTGAAAGACAACGTCACGATGGCCGTGGAAGTGCAGGTGGGTGCGGTCCGCGACAAACTCGTCCCGGTGGCTGCAGGGCTTGCTCCAGGTGCCACGGTGGTAGTGAACCCCTCCAAGGACCTCGCCGATGGGCGCACGGTCAAGGCGAAGGCGGCAGGCTGAGGCATGAAGGCACTCATTCACCTGCGGGACCTGGTCAAGGAATATCACCGCGGCGAAGAATCGCTGCGCGTGCTCGACGGCCTGTCGCTGGATATCGCCGAAGGCGAGTTCGTGGCGCTCATGGGCCCGTCCGGTTCGGGTAAATCTACGCTCCTCAACCTGCTTGGCGGCTTGGACCGTGCCACCAGCGGGGAACTCACCATCGGCGGGCTTGCCATCGGCGAATTGCCGGATGCTGTGCTCGCCCGTTGGCGCGCGGACCACGTCGGTTTCATCTTCCAGATGTACAACCTGCTGCCAGTCCTGAGCGCCGAGCGCAACGTGGAACTGCCGCTATTGCTGACGGACCTGTCCGCTGCCGAGCGCCGTCGCCGTGCGCGTGCTGCACTGACACTGGTGGGGCTGGAGCACCGCCTGTCGCATCGTCCCAACGAACTGTCTGGCGGCCAGCAGCAACGCGTGGGTATTGCTCGCGCCATCGTTACGGACCCAACCTTGCTGTTGTGCGACGAACCCACTGGCGATCTGGACCGCAAGTCCGGCGACGAGATTCTCGATCTTTTGCAAGAACTGAACCGCGAGCATGGCAAGACTATTTTGATGGTGACCCATGACCCGCGCGCTGCCGAGCGTGCCACCCGGCAACTGCACCTCGACAAGGGTGAGTTGCAGGCGGAAGTGCGCTAAGCCATGAAACTTGCACGCGTGCTTCGCTATCTGCCGTTGCTGTGGGCCAGCCTGCGGCGGCGGCGCGTGCGCACCACCTTCACCATCGGCTCCATCTTTATTGCGTTCCTCATGTACGCACTGGCCGGCGCCATGAACCATGCCTTCGACCAAGGCGTGCAGCAGGCGGGCGTGGACCGCTTGATGGTGCAGCAGAAGGTCAGCTTCATCCTGCCGTTGCCGGCCAGTTATCTGAACCGGGTGAAGGGCGTCGATGGCGTGGAACGCGTGAGCTCTGCCAACTGGATAGGCGGTTACCTGAAAGACGCCCGCGAGCAGATTCCGACGTTCCCGATTCACGCCGAAGAGTATCTGGACATGTATCCGGAAATGCTTTTGCCGCGGGGCGAGCGACAGAATTTTCTGGATGACCGGACGGGATTTTTGGTGGGGCGGGCGGTGGCAGATGCCTACGGCTGGAAGGTGGGCGACGTGGTGCCGCTCAAGAGCAGTATCTATCGGCGTAAAGATGGCAGCAACGTCTGGAACTTGACCATCCGCGGCATCTTCGACATGCGCGACGAAGGCGATTCGCGACAGTTGCTGTTCCACTACGAGTACTTCAACGAGACTTTGGCGGATGCACAGAAGGATCGTCTCGGTTGGATTATGGTGCAGGTAGAAGACCCCGCGCAGTCGGATGCTATTGGTCAGCGCATCGATGCGCTGTTCGCCAACTCGCCAGCAGAAACGAAGACCCAGACAGAACGCGCCATGGCGCAAGGCTTTATGAAGCAAATCGGCAGTATCGGCACCATTCTCGGTGCGGTGGTTAGTGCCGTGTTCTTCACCATGCTGCTGGTCAGTGCCAATACCATGGCGCAGTCTGTGCGGGAACGAACTAGCGAGATTGGCGTGCTGAAAACACTTGGTTTCGGCAACACCACCATCCTGTCGTTGGTGCTGGCGGAAAGCGTCCTCATCACGGCGATCGGCGGCTTGCTAGGCATGGGTGCCGCTTGGCTTCTTGGCGTGCAACTCGGCACCGCGTTGAAGCAGTACCTGCCGGGCTTCGCGGTCGACCCGGTCACTCTGGTGAAGGGTTTGGTATGGGTGATTGCGCTAGGCCTTGCGGCGGGCGCTTGGCCTGCAGTGCAGGCCATGCGCCTGAAGATTGTCGACGCACTACGGCGCGGATGAACACACGAATGAATACGCGGATGAACACGCTGCCGCACACGGTGAGTCGCTCCATGATTTTCCGGTTAGTTGCATGAGCAGTTCCGCTTGGCGCCAGTTGCGTGCGGTGGTGGCGCTGAATGTGCGCAATATTCCCGCGCGTCTCGACTCTTCGCTGGTGGCCATTGTCGGCATCGCCGGCGTCGTGGGTGTCTTGGTCGCATTGCTGTCCATCAGTGAAGGCTTCAAGGCGACAGTGGCGCAAAAAGGTCGCGACGATTCGGTCATCATCATCCGTGGTGGCTCGGGGGACGAGCTTTCCAGCGGCTTGTCCAAAGACCAGTTGCAGGTCATCACCGATGCGCCCGGAATCGCCCGTGATGACGTCGGCGCTATCGCTTCGCCGGAGCTTTACACCGTGCTCGATTTGCCGGCCAAGAAGGAAGGCGCCAAGGGCTCGAGCAGCAACGTGCCGTTCCGCGGCGTAGGGCCGAATGCGGCGAAGGTGCGTCGGGCGTTCCGTATTGTCGAAGGCCGCATGCTCACTGCTGGCCACAACGAAGTGGTGGTTGGCAAGGCAGCGGCAGCACAGTTCTACGGCATTGAAGTGGGGCGCCAGATTATCTCTGGTAACCACCGTTGGAATATCGTCGGTATCTTCACGGACGATGGCAGCGTCTCTGAATCCGAAGTGTGGGGCGACCGGCTCGTGGTGGCCGCGGCTTACCGCCGGAGTACTTCGGTACAGTCCGTGCGGGCCAAATTGGAAAGCGCAGGTTCGCTTGGGATGTTGAAGCGTTCGTTGGTCGGAGATCCACGAATCGACGTGACTGTTCGTACCGAAAAAGAGTTCCTCGCGGAGCAGTCGAAGACGCTGGTTGCCATCATCAGCACGCTCGGCTTCACCATCGCCTTGTTGATGGGCGCCGGTGCGGTGTTTGCCGCGGTGAACACCATGTATTCGGCTGTGGCCGCGCGTACGCGCGAAATTGCCACGTTGCGCGCCATCGGCTTCAGCGGCATGCCGGTGCTGGTGTCGGTACTGGTCGAGTCCTTGGTGCTCGGCTTGCTCGGCGGCATTCTGGGTGGCGTTATCGCCTATGCGGTGTTCAACGGCTACCAGGCATCAACCCTGAACTTCGCTACCTTCACACAGGTGTCGTTCGCGTTCCGCGTCACGCCGGGCTTGCTCGTCACGGGCATCATCTACGCGCTGTTGCTGGGTTTGGTGGGGGGCTTGCTGCCGGGCTGGCGTGCCGCGCGCTTGCCAGTCACGGAAGGCCTGCGAGCGATGTAAGTGTGCCATCGTGGCGGTTCGCGAGAACCGCCGCCAGTGCGGGCGCGATAAGCAGCGTTAGTCCGGTGGCGGTCCTTGCAGGACGCCCCTAACGATTAGCGCTTGGCCAGCGAAGTAAAGCGGCCAGACCAACCAGCCGAAGAGGGCTTGCAGCTCCAGTGGCCCGGCGGTACGCGCGAAGATGCACAGGTCGCTCACCACGAACAGGAACGCGCCTAGGCCTGTCAGCCACCGCGAAAAACGGCTGCGCCACGCGAAGGCGGCCATCAAGGCCACGAGCAGGGTGTAACCGATGGCGACGCCTGCTAGGGGCTGGCCCTTGGCGAGTACTGCCGTAACACCCAGCGCCACCGGCACGCCGAACCAAAATGGCCACAACCTGGTCAGCGCCCCACGCGGGCTCGTGGTGTCTTCGTTCCGCCGGTTTCGCCAGTACAGCCACATGGCTAGCCCATGCCCGAGGGCGAACCAGGCAGCACCCGCTACCAGCGAGATGGCGTCAAGCAATACGTCGCCCAAGGCCCCGCAGACCATGACAGCGGTGAGTAGGCGGGCATCGTTGAACGCGAGGCCGTGCTGGCGCTGTTTGAGCGAGCCGGGGGTGCTTGCCGTTGACGACGAATGGGAATGCGCAGCTAGTGCCGACAGGGCTGCGGCAACCGCGAGCAAACCGACACCAGCCCCTTTCCAAACAATGAACAGTGGCCCATGCCAACCGCTCCAAGCCGGCAGGCAATAAGAAACGCCCGCCACCACGGCTGCCCACCACCAGAGGTGAGGGGCTAGCCAGTGTGGGCGGGCGCTCATGGAGTTGGTACTCATCGACCGAAGCCTGTCGGCTTCAGTATCAGGCCGGCAACTCGCCGATGACCGACTTCTTCTCCATGAACTCTTCCAGGCCGAACTTGCCGAACTCGCGGCCGTTGCCCGACTGCTTGTAGCCGCCGAAGGGCGAGTTCATATCGAGGCCACCTGCGTTCACGAACACCGAACCGGCGCGCAGCTTGCGGACGATGGTCTTCGCTACGGCCGGGTCGCCGGCGATATAAGCACCTAGGCCGTACGGCGTGTCGTTGGCGATAGTGACGGCTTCGTCGAGCGTTTCGTACGGAATAACCACGAGCACCGGCCCGAAGATTTCTTCGCGCGCGATGGTCATCTGGTTGTTCACGTTGCCGAACACGGTGGGCTTCACGTAGTAGCCAGCCTCGTGGCCTTCCACACGGCCGGCACCGCCAACGACCAACTCTGCGCCTTCCGCGACACCTTTGGCGATGAGGCCCTGGATTTTGTCGTACTGGCTCTTGTTGACGACCGGGCCGATGTGCGGACCAGCTTCGGCCGGGTTGCCGACTGGTTTGCCGCCGAAAATGCCCTTCAGGGCCTCGAGAGCTTCTGCGTACTGCGAGGTGTGCACCAGCAGGCGCGTTGGCGCTACGCAGCTTTGGCCGGAGTTCAGGAGCACGCCGCCAGCCGCGCCGGGGAGTGCCTTGTCGAGCGGGGTGCCCGGCAGGATGATGTTCGGCGACTTGCCACCCAGCTCCTGATGCACGCGCTTGACGGTATCGGCGGCGTTCTTGGCCACCTGAATGCCGGCGCGAGTGGAGCCGGTGAAGCTGATCATGTCGATGTCCGGGTGGCGCGAGAGGGCCTCGCCCACGCCCGGGCCGTCGCCTTGGACGAGATTGAAGACGCCCGCCGGCACGCCGGCAGCTTCCAGCACCTCGGCGAAAATGTGGGCACAACCCGGGGTCTGCTCGGAAGGCTTCAGGATGACGCAGTTGCCGGCGGCGATGGCCGGCGCCACCTTGGCGCAGATCTGGTTCATCGGCCAGTTCCAAGGCGTGATGAGCGCAACGACGCCGATGGGCTCGAACACGACCTTGTTCTTACCGGTGGACTCTTCGAGCTCGAAGTTCTTCAGGGCCTCCAGCGTGGCGCCGAGGTGGCCCATGCCCGAACCGGCTTGCGCGGTTTGCGCCAGCGAGATGGGCGCGCCCATCTCTTCGCTGATGGCCTTGGCGATGTCGCCGATGCGGGCCTTGTAGCCTTCAATGACGCGACCCAGCAGCGCCATGCGCTCTTCTTTGGTGGTCTGCGAGAACGACTCGAATGCCGCGCGGGCAGCCTTCACGGCGAGGTCTACATCCGCGGCGGTGCCCAGCATCACTGCGGAGACCGGCTGTTCGGTGGCTGGGTTCAGTACGGTGTGCAGACGGCCGCCGACGCTGTCGGTCCACTGGCCATTGATGTAGTGCTTCAGATACTGGTTCATGCGCGTGTCCTCGCGTGGGAGACGCGCCCGTTTAGGGCGCGCTGTAGGGAAAAGGGGGCAGGGCCAAGAGTAAGGAAACCCGACTCATTGCCCCTTGCTGGGCCATTTGCAGGGCCGATTGTAGGGGCACTCGGTGGTTTGTCCAGCGCGCCCAGTCGGTTCCGGTTCGCTGTCGGTTGAAGCCGGCCTTCTCATGCCGGAAAACGGGCGTTCCTGGCCTGTCCAAGCGGCCCCAAGAGGCTATTCCACCCGCCACTTGAACCCGGCGGCGCTGATGACGAGGAATACCAGCACCATGCCCGCCAGAATGGCCATATGCGGCCACACCTCGGCAATGCCGGCGCCGTCAATCATGATGGCGCGGGCGCCATCGAGCAGGTGGGTGAGCGGCAGGGCCTGCGCTATTCGCTGCAGCCAAGCGCTGGAGCCCTCGAGCGAATACCAAACGCCCGAGAGCAGCATCATGGGCCAGGTACAGAGGTTCAGCAGCCCCCCGGCGAGTTCTTCACTGCTGACGTAGGCGGCTACGACGAGCCCCAGCGAGATGAGGCTGAGCGCCCCGAGCGAAGCCAGCAAGAACAGCAGCAAGCCGCTGCCCGCCACATGCAGGCCGACTATCCACGTCAGTGGGACGAAGACCAGCGTGGCGATGGTCATGACCAGCAGCAAGCGCGATAGCACCTGAGCGGACAGGAACTCGAAGGCGGTCAGCGGCGTGGCACGCAAGCGGCGCAGGTAGCCACTTTTGCGGTAACGAACGATGACGTAGCCAGCGCCGAACACGCTACTGAACATGAGGTTCAGGCCCAGTATTCCCGGGAGCACCCAATCCACGTAGCTGATGGCTTTGCCGCTCACCGTGTTGCGCACAGCAGAGCGGTCGTTTAGGCGCAGGAGCTGTTCGGTGATGTAACCCTTGGGCGAATCCGGGTTCACCCAATAGTGCGCGGGCTCGCGAGCGATAGCGGTGGCCGTTGCTGTCGACGCCGACTTGTCGGGCGCCATGGAACGCAGGTCCAGCAACAGGTCTACTTGGTGTCTGGAGAGTTTGCGTACCGCTGCGTCGGCGTTGTCCGGTGTGTAGAAATCCACGAACCGTGTACCGAGCAAGGGGTGCAGGTTCGCGGCTTTTGCTTGGGCCAGCGTGACGCCTTGCGGCGTCAATATGCCAACCTTGAACAGCGGTTTTTCCGGACCAGAGAAGATGAAGGCGAAAGCAAACACGATGCCGAACGGCATCAGCAGGTTCCAGCCGAGCGTGCGGCGGTCGCGGACGAATTCCAGATTGCGGGCGTGGAGCAGGGCCAGCAGGCGGCGCAGGGGAGCGAAGCGGCGGGTATTACGGTTCACGTGCGCAGGTCCCGGCCGGTGAGTTTCAAGAATAAGTCTTCGAGGTTATGCGGACGCCCCTCGGGGCCCGGACGTTCAGCAGCGCCTTCGCCGAAGTGCTCCTCGATGAGGCCGCGCGGCGTGCCTTCGGCAATGAACTTGCCGTGGTCCATGATGATGATGCGGTCGCAGAGCACGTAGGCCTCGTCCATGTAGTGGGTCGTCAGGAGTACCGTCGTGCCGCGTGCCTTGATGCCCTGTACCAATTCCCAGAAGGCACGGCGTGCCTGCGGGTCCAAGCCCGTGGTGGGCTCGTCGAGGAATAGCACGTTGGGGTCATTCACCAGTGCTACCGCCAGTAGCAACCGCTGTAACTGCCCGCCCGAGAGTTTTTTGTTGTCGCGCCCTTCAAGTTCCTCGAGGGCACACAGGCGCAGTACTTCGTCGATGGGTAGCGTGTGGTCATACAGTCCGTGGAACAGTTCCACGGTTTCCCGCACCGTCAGAAATTCTTGTAGCGCAGTCTTCTGGAACTGAATCCCGGACTCTTGCCGGAAACGGTCGCCCAGTGGCTCGCCGCGATAGCGAATGGTGCCAGCGGTGGGGGGCAGGCTGCCCTCCAGCATCTCGATGGTGGTGCTCTTGCCGGCCCCGTTCGGGCCGAGCAGGCCAAGGCAAGTGCCGGCGTAGAGCTGCAGGCTGACGCCGTCCACGGCCTTCACTTTCGGGTAGTGCTTGACGAGGCCGGTGGCCTCAAGTAGCACACTCGGCGTCGCTGCGGAGGGAGGCAAGGCGAAATTCTCGGTCTGCGGAGACGCAGCAGCCGCGGCTGGTCCGACATTCATGGAAGGTTGCATCTGCGTAGGGTACACGCTGCGGCTACACTCGCCGTATGAATACCCACACTGTTTCCGCTGCGGGCGCCAGCCCTTACCCCCATCTGCTAGCCCCGTTGGACCTCGGGTTCACGCAGTTGCGCAACCGCGTGCTCATGGGCTCCATGCATACGGGCCTGGAAGACCGCGAAGCGGACTACCCGAAGCTCGCGGCGTATTTCGCCGAGCGCGCGCGGGGTGGGGTGGGGCTCATCGTCACCGGCGGCATTGCGCCGAACATTGCCGGCTGGCTCACGCCGTTCGGCGGGAAGCTGTCCGCGCGCCGGGAAGTGCCGCGGCACCGCTTGGTGACGGAAGCAGTACACCGTGAAGGTGGCAAGATCGCCATGCAGATTCTGCATGCGGGGCGCTACGGGTATCACCCGTTGTGCGTGTCGGCCAGCGCCATTCGTTCGCCCATCAGTCGCTTCACGCCGCGTGCGCTCACCACTTGGGGTGTGCGCCGGCAGCGGGCTGCCTACATTCGTTGTGCGACGTTGGCGCAGGAAGCGGGCTACGACGGTGTGGAAGTGATGGGTTCAGAGGGCTACTTTCTGCACCAGTTCATCGCACCGCGCACCAATCACCGCACGGACGAGTACGGCGGCAGTCGCGAGAACCGTCATCGTCTAGCGCTGGAAGTGGTGCGCGGCATCCGTGAAGCGGTCGGTCCGAATTTCATCATCATCTTCCGTCTCTCCATGCTCGATTTGGTGGAGCAGGGCAATGATTGGGAAGACATCGTGGCGCTGGCGCAAGGCCTCGAGCAGGCGGGCGTCACCATCATCAACACCGGCATTGGCTGGCACGAAGCGCGTGTGCCCACCATCGCCACGTCCGTGCCACGTGCGGCATTCACCTGGGTTACCGCCAAGCTGCGCAGTGCTGTGAGCGTGCCGTTGGTGTCCACGAACCGCATGAACGACCCAGCGATAGCCGAGCAGGTGCTGGCGGCGGGCCACTCCGACATGGTGTCGATGGCGCGCCCGTTGCTTGCCGATGCCGAGTTCGTGAACAAGGCTGCTGCCGGCCGCGCCGCGGCTATCAACACCTGCATTGGTTGCAACCAAGCTTGCCTTGACCATGTGTTCGAGCAGAAGCGTGCTTCTTGCCTGGTGAACCCGCGTGCGGTGTACGAAACGGAACTGGTGGTTCGTCCGGCGACGGCAGTCAAGCGCATCACCGTGGTGGGCGCGGGGCCGGCGGGGTTGGCTTGTGCCACCACGCTGGCTGAGCGGGGCCACATCGTCACGCTGGTCGATGGTGCCAACGAGATTGGCGGGCAGTTCAATATCGCCAAGCGCATTCCGGGCAAGGAAGAGTTCCACGAGACGCTGCGTTATTTCCGGACGCGGCTCGAGGAGCTGAAGGTGGACGTGCAATTGGGGCGGCGCGTGGATGCCACGGCCCTGCAAGGCGCAGACGAAGTGGTACTGGCCACGGGCGTCACGCCGCGTCCCTTGGCGTTGCCCGGTGCGGACCACGCGAAGGTGGTCGGCTATCTGGACGTGCTGCTCGGGCGCGTCACTCTTGGGCCACGCGTAGCCATCATCGGCGCCGGTGGCATTGGCTTTGACGTTGCGGAGTTCCTAACGCACCCCGCGGACGAGGCGCACCCTGCCACCATTCCCGCGTTCCTTGCGCAGTGGGGCATTGACCCGCAAGCCGAGGTGGTCGGGGGCCTCGTGGGCTCGCCCACGTCGCGGTTGCCGGCGGCTCGGCAAGTATGGCTACTGCAGCGCAAGGAAGGCTCGCCCGGCAAGGGTTTGGGGAAAACCACCGGCTGGATTCATCGCGCGGTGCTGAAGCGCCGCGGTGTCCAGGCTTGGGGCGGCGTCGAGTACTTGAAAATCGACGACGCTGGCCTGCATCTGCGGGCGCGAGGCAGTGAGCAGGTGCTGGACGTCGACCATGTCGTCGTCTGTGCAGGCCAAGAGCCGCTGCGTGAGTTGGAAGCGCCCTTGCGTACCGCGGGCAAACCCGTGCACATCATTGGGGGTGCGGCGCTAGCGGCAGAACTGGATGCCAAGCGGGCCATCCGCGAAGGCACCGAGCTGGCCGCGCGCCTGTAAACTACTCTGCCATGAAGCCTCGCCATGGTCTGCCTGCCAGCCCCGTTCCTGAACGGAGCGATCAGCTGTCGCTGTTCGACGTGCAGCCGACCGAGCCCACCTGGGAAGTGAAAGTGAGCGGGCGGACTCGTCGCCTGACGGTTCGCGTGTACCCGGGCGGACGCGTGGAGATAGTGGTTCCTCCGCGTACCAGTCCAAAGGCCATCGAGGCCTTTGTGGCGCGCCATCGGCGCTGGATCGATGCGAAGGTAGAAGAATTTCGGGCGCGCTTGCCTGCGGCACGCAAGCTGCCCGAACACATCGATCTGCGCGCCACAGCAGAAAGACTGCAGCTGCATTGGTCGGCGGCCACCGGGAGACCGGCCATCATCGAGGGGGAAGGTGGTCTGCACTACCGCGGCCCGCTCGATTGGAAAACTGCCACTCCCGTGCTGCATAACTGGTTGCTGGAAGCCGGTAAGCGACGACTGGTGCCATGGTTGGCCGAGGTGGCCATTCACCAAGGTTTTGCCTATTCCCGTGCGCAGATCCGTCGCCAACGCACCCGCTGGGGCAGTTGTTCGCGTTCGGGCACCATCAGCCTGAATGTCTGCCTGCTGTTTCAGCAACCGGCGGTGGTGCGCTACCTGTTCATCCACGAGCTTTCGCATACCCGCCACATGGACCATTCGGACCGCTTCTGGGCCACGGTGGGTCAGCACGAACCGGACTGGAAAGTGCTCGACAAGGAACTCACCCGCGGTTGGCAGGGTGTGCCGGATTGGGTGTTCGGCTGAAGGCACTGCCGGGCGGGTATACTTCGCGCGTTTGGTTCATAAAACGCTGCTGAAGGCTCGCCGATGTCCACCCGTCTTGTCGATACGAATGTTCTTGCCGCCGATGTGCTGCCCACGCCCGCCGAGATCAAGCTGCAACTCCCGCAGCCTGCAGGCATCGAAGAATTTGTTTATCGTTCACGCGAAACCGTGCGTGCCATTTTGGAAGGCCGCGACCCACGCCTATTCGTGGTGGTGGGCCCGTGTTCCATCCATGACATCGGTGCAGCCAAGGAGTATGCGCTGCGCCTGCAGGAACTGGCCGCGCGTGTTAAGGATTCGCTGTTCATCATCATGCGCGTGTACTTCGAGAAGCCGCGCACCACGGTGGGTTGGAAGGGCCTCATCAACGACCCCGACATGGACGATTCCTTCCACATCGAGAAGGGCATCGCCAAGGCGCGCGAACTGCTGCTGTGGCTCGCCGAAAACGACCTGCCGGCAGCCACCGAGGCGCTGGATCCGATCATGCCGCAGTATCTTGGCGATCTCGTGACGTGGACTGCCATCGGCGCCCGCACCACCGAAAGCCAGACGCACCGCGAGATGGCCAGTGGCCTGTCCACGCCCGTGGGGTTCAAGAATGGCACGGACGGTTCGCTGTCGGTGGCCATCAATGCGCTGCAAAGTGCGCGTAGCCCGCACCACTTCCTCGGTATCACCGAGGGCGGCCAGAGCGCCGTGATGCGCACTCGCGGCAACGCCCACGGCCACCTCGTGCTGCGCGGCGGCGGTGGGCGTACCAACTACGACTCGGTGAACATTGCCCTGTCAGAGCAGGAACTGCGCAAGGCGGGTCTGCCAGCCAACATTGTCGTTGACTGCAGCCATGGCAACTCGAACAAGGACCCTGGTCTGCAGCCGTTGGTGGCAGAGAACTGCGTGAATCAAGTGGTGGAGGGGAACCGCTCCATTGTCGGGCTCATGCTGGAAAGCCACTTGCACTGGGGCAGCCAGCCTATCCCGGCAGACTTGTCGCAGCTGAAGTACGGCGTGTCTGTGACCGACGCCTGCATCGACTGGCCGACCACCGAAGGCTTGCTGGTTTCGCTCGACGAACGGCTGCGCCCAGCGATGGCAGTGCGCATGCCGCGCGGCTAACGCTCGCATGCAGCCAGGCACGCCGCCGCCGGGACTGGTCCTCGCCGTTGCGCTGCTGTCGGTTTCCTTCGGCGGCCTGTTCGCCCGTTGGGCTGCCATGCCCGCGTTGGCAGTCACCGCTTGGCGGGTAACGCTTGCCACGCTCATCGTCTGGGGCGCGCGGGCCGTGTGGCAGCGGTTTCATCCGGCGCCGGTGGCCGAGTCTTACCTCACTCGCGATGTCCTGCGGGCACGCTGGCAGGCCACTGCTTGCGGCTTGCTGTTGGCGCTGCACTTCGCCACGTGGATTACTTCGCTCGGGCTCACCACGGTGGCGGAAAGTACGCTGCTGGCGGACTCCACTCCCGTGTGGGTACTGCTGGTTGGCTGGGCGGTTCTTAGGCGCCGGCCGCAGCCGCGGCAATGGGCGGCCTTGCTGCTGGCTGCCGCCGGTATCGTCGTTTTGGTCGGCGGCGAAGTTTCAGCAGGCGTCAGTCTGGGGAACCTGCTGGCCGTGGCGAGCGCGGTGTTCATGGCGCTCTATCTGCTGGTGGCCGAGGCAGCCCAGCGCGTCATGCGCTTTGGCCAATTCGTTGCCCACTCGTATGCCGTAGCGGCTGTGGTGGCTTGGATGCTGGTGCTTTTCACCGGGACGTCGGCGGCGTGGCAGGTCGGGCAAATTTCCTCTAACTCTTGGGGCGCGTTGGTCGGCGTGGCCATTGTGTCGCAATGTATTGGCCACGGCGGTTTCAACTATTCGGTTCGGTCGGTGCCGCCAGCCGTCGTGAGCCTCACCATTCTCGGCGAGCCGGTCATTGCCGGCTTGCTGGCTTGGGGTTTGCTCGGGGAGGTGCCTGCAGCGGCTTTCTACCCCGGGGCTGCCTTGGTACTGGCCGGCGTTGGGCTGGCCGCTTGGCCTGCCAAGTCGGTCAAACGGGCATAACGGCGACGGCGAGGCAGTGGCGCGGGTTAGTACAAGCGTTTTGCGTATTTGTCCGTGCGGGTCAATGTCCGCCCGCCTAGCATGTTGGGTACGGGGCACGGAGTCCCCGACCATTGTTTGGGGGCTCGCATGAACCGCTTCTCTGGAAAGACAGTGTTGGTGACCGGTGGCGCCACCGGTATTGGCCGGGCTACCGCGCGGGCGTTCGCGCTGGAAGGCGCCAACGTGGTCATTGGCGACATAGATGGCCGTGCTGCCGATACGGTGGCCCTCATTGTGGCGGATGGTGGGAAAGCCGTTTGGGAGATGGCGGATGTCAGTCGTCCTGAGGATGGCACGCGCCTTGTCGATGCCTGTGTCCGTCACTTCGGTGGCTTGCACGCGGCTTTCAACAATGCGGGCGTGCTGCCGCCCCCCATGCCCATGCATGAAATGCCGGCCGAGGATGTCGAGCGCATTCTGGCCGTGGACCTGAAGGGCGTGTTTTTCTGCATGCAAGCGCAGATTCGCCATTTCCTCGTCAATGGTGGCGGCGCCATCGTGAACACAGCTTCCGTGGCTGGCGTCGTCGCAGATCCGAACATGGCCTCCTATGTGGCGGCCAAGCACGGCGTGGTGGGGCTCACGAAGGCTGCGGCCATCGAATACGCCCAGCGCGGCATTCGCGTGAACGCCATCGGGCCCGGGTTCATTGTCACCCCCATGACACAAGCTTGGGCGGACAGCGAGGAGTTCAAAGCGGCGTTCTTCGCCCAGAACATCAGTGGGCGCGCCGGGCAGCCGGAGGAGGTGGCCGGTACCGTACTGCACCTGTGTTCGGATGCCGCCAGCTTCATCAACGGGTCGCTGTTCATTATCGACGGCGGCCAGACGGCGCACTAGCGCTGGCGGCGAATGTCTTGGCTGGGCGGTCCTGCGCAAGTGCCGTTCCGACAATCAACCGGCAAGCTGCTTGTATTATCAGTAACGAACGTTATCATTCAGTTCTGTTTCATTCTCTTGCCTGGAGCCTGTCATGTCTGCCTATAAACTCCTCATCAATGGTGAACTCGTGGACGGTGCCGGCGGCACGGCGGATGTCATCAACCCGGCCACCGAAAAAGTGGTGGCGGCTTGCCCCATCGCCGATGTAGCGCAGGTGAATGCCGCCGTAGCGGCTGCCAAGGCGGCCTTTCCGGCTTGGTCGCGTCGTACCGTGGCCGAACGTGGCCAGTTCGTGGACCAGTTGGCCAACGCGCTCATGGCGCGTCAGGACGAGTTCGCCGCGCTGCTGACGGCAGAACAGGGCAAGCCGCTCGACCAGGCAGCCTTCGAAGTTATCGGTTCGGTGTTCACGCTGAAGGCCTTCGTGGACATGAAGCTCGAGCCGAAGGTACTCCGTGAGACCCCGGAAAACCGCGTTGTGGAATACCGCGCGCCGCTCGGTGTCGTCGCGTCCATCACGCCGTGGAACTTCCCGCTCATCCTGTTGATGAACAAGCTGGGTCCTTGTCTGCTCGCGGGCAATACCATGGTGTCGAAGCCGGCACCGACCACGCCGCTCACCACGCTGCTGTTCGCCACCATTGCGAATGAAATCCTGCCCCCGGGCGTATTCAACGTGGTGTGTGACCGCAACGACCTAGGCGGCGTGCTCACCGCGCACCCGGATGTGGCCAAGGTGGCCTTCACCGGTTCCACCGCCACCGGCCGCAAGGTGATGAAGAGCGCCTCCGACACCGTGAAGCGCGTGACGCTGGAACTCGGCGGCAACGACGCCGCCATCGTGCTGGACGACGTGGATCCCATCGAAGTGGCTGGCAAGCTGTTCTTCGGCGCCACCTTGAACGCCGGGCAGATTTGCGTCGCCGTTAAGCGCGCCTACATTCCGGCTTCGCTGTACGACGGGGTATGCGGTGAACTCGCCCGCTTGGCCGATGCCGCCGTGGTGGATGACGGCGACAAGCCGGGCACCCAGATTGGCCCCGTGCAGAACAAGATGCAGTACGAGAAGCTGAAGGAGTTCCTGGCGGACGCTCGGGCCAACGGCAACATCATTGCCGGCGGCACCACGCTGAACCGCCCGGGCTATTTCATCCGCCCGACCATCGTGCGCGACATCCCCGAGACTTCGCGCATCGTGGCGGAAGAGCAGTTCGGCCCCATCCTGCCCGTGCTGTCCTACACGGACGTCAACGAGGTGGTGGCTACCGTCAACCAGTCGGAGTTCGGTTTGGCCGGCACCGTTTGGGGCAAGGACGTGAACCGCGCCATGGAGATTGCGGCGCAGGTGGACAGCGGCACCATTTGGGTGAATCAGCACCTGGCCATCGATGCCGCCATTCCCTTCCGTGGCGCGAAGCAGTCGGGCCTCGGTGCAGAACTCGGCGAGGCCGGCTTGCTGGAGTACACCCAGGCGCGCGTCGTCAACGCCGCACTGGGTTGATGCAAAGCAATTCCGTTGCCTGTTTCCTTCTACTGACCGGAGCCGCACGATGACGCAGATTTCCACCACCCACGTTGGCAGTCTGCCGCGCGGCTCCGCTCTCACTCCCTTGCTGCTGGCACGCGACAAGGGCGAAGCGTACGACGCTGCCGAGTTCGACCGCGTGGTGCAGGGCGCTGTAGACGAGGCTGTGCGTCAGCAGGTGGCTGCTGGCGTTTCCGTGGTCAGCGACGGTGAACTCGGCAAGGTGGGCTATTCCACCTACATCATCGAACGGCTGACGGGCTTCGGTGGGCACAGCCCCCGCAAGCCCGCGCTGGACTTGGCGCCGCTGCCGGAGTTCCGCCAGAAGATGACTGCGCTGATGGGCGAGCAGGAGTTCACGCGCGCTTCCTGTATCGGCGAGGTGCGCATCAAGAACATGCAGCCCCTCGAAGACGACATCCGTCGCTTCACGCTCGCCATGCAGCGTAACGGCGGTGGCGTGCGTGGCTTCATGAACGCCGCCTCGCCGGGCCTTATTACGGCTTTCCAGCCAAACGCTTTTTATCCTTCGCATGAGACGTACTTGGCGGACCTCGTCAATGCCATGCGCCCGGAATACGAAGCCATCGTGGCGGCGGGCTTTGACCTGCAGCTGGATTGTCCGGACCTCGCCATGTCACGCCACACGGGCTATCAAGACCTGGATGAACCAGCGTTTCTGCGCCGAATCGAACAGAACGTGGAGGCCTTGAACGCCGCCACGGCCAACATCGACCCGAAGCGTCTGCGCATGCATATTTGCTGGGGCAACTACGAAGGGCCCCACAACCACGATATTCCGCTTGAGAAGATCATCGGTACGCTGCTGAAGGCGCGTCCGAGCACGCTGCTGTTTGAAGCTGCCAACCCTTGCCATGAACACGAGTGGAAGGTGTGGCGCGACGCGGGCGTGGGTGACGACCGCATCTTGGCCCCGGGCCTCATCGATACTTGTTCCAACTACGTGGAGCACCCGGAACTCATCGCGCAGCGTATCGAACGCTTCACGGCCATTGTCGGTAACGATCGCGTCATGGCGAGCACGGACTGCGGCTTCGGCACGTTTGCCGGCTACGGCAAGATTGACCCGAAGGTGACATGGATGAAGCTGCGTGCCTTGCGCGAAGGCGCGGAGATTGCGGCGGCGCGCAGCTAATAGCTAATTGAGCCTTGCCGCGGCCGCTGTTTGGCCGCGGCCCCTTTGGAAACCAGCCAAGCTGGGCTAGCTGCGGCCTATTTGCTGCGGTGGCGAATTACCCGCCAGCCCAGTAGCGCGCCTAGCACGGCCGCGTAGATCAGCGGCTCGGTCAGGTCCTTCTTCACCTGCAGCAAGAAGTGCAGCACGCCGAGTACGGCTGCCAAGTAAGCTAGCCTGTGCAGCTTCTGCCAGCGACGCCCGAGCTTGCGCATGGCCCACGCGGTTGATGTTGCAGCCAGCGGCAAGAGCAGTACCACCGCCGCGAAGCCCACCATGATGTACGGGCGCTTGATCAAGTCTTTCAGTATCTCTGCCCAAGCCAGTTGCCGGTCGAGCACCAGATAGACGGTGAAGTGCAGCACCGCATAGGTGAAGCCCCACAAGCCTAAGGGGCGGCGCAAGCGCAGCAGGGGCGCTTGCTTCAGCCAGTGGCGCACCGGCGTGACGGCGAGCCCTGCCACCAGCAGCGTGACTGCCCACCAGCCCAGTTCACGCAACAGCGTTTCGACTGGGTCCGGGCCTAACGACTGGCCCGCCAGTTCGAAGGCGCCTAACCCCAGCAGCAGCAGCGGTACCAGCAGCCCTACATGTAGACCGTAGCGCAGCATGTCCCAGCGCGTCAGCATGCCGTAGCGGGCTTGCTCGCGACTGGGCGTCAGAACCATTTCTTGAGGTCCAGACCGCGGTAGAGGCCGGCGACCTGCGCGGCATAGCCGTTGAACGGTTGGGTATCTATCTTCGCGGCGAACAGGCCACCGCCGGCGCCGATGCGGCGCTCGCGTGCCTGGCTCCAACGCGGATGGTCGACGTCCGGGTTCACGTTGGCGAAGAACCCGTATTCATCTGGAGCGGCCACATTCCAGGCAGTAGCCGGCGCTTTTTCGGTAAAGCGAATGCGCACAATGCTCTTGATGTTCTTGAACCCATACTTCCAGGGCACCACCAACCGCAACGGCGCACCGTTCTGGTTCGGCAATACTTCGCCATAGAGGCCCACGGCGAGGATGGCGAGCGGGTGCATGGCTTCGTCCATACGCAGGCCTTCGCGATAGGGCCAGTCGAGCACAGGGCGCCGCTGGCCGGGCATCTGCGCCGGGTCCATCAGCGTGGTGAACTCCACGAATTTCGCACGCGAGTTGGGCGCGAAACGCTTCAGTAAATCGCCGAGCGGAAAGCCGACCCACGGAATGACCATGGACCAAGCCTCCACGCAACGGAAGCGGTAGATACGGTCTTCCAGCGCATGCGGCTTGATGAGCGCGTCGAGGTCGTAGGTGCCGGGCTTGTCACATTCGCCGTCGATGGTCACCTTCCACGGCCGCGGCTTCAGCGTGTGGGCGTTGGCCGCCGGGTCCGTTTTGTCCAGCCCGAACTCGTAGAAGTTGTTGTAGCCGGTAATGTCCGCGTAACTGTTGGGGGCTTCGCGAGTGCTGTACGGCGAAGGACGAGTCACCAGCTTGGTGCGGCTCGCGCTTGCTGCAGGCGCTGCGGCACTGGTAGCGGCATTGGCCGTGTTCAGTAGCCCGAAGGCGCTACCGCCGATGGCCAATTGACCTGCGCCGAGGCCAAGCGCTTTCAGTACTGCACGCCGCTCGTCACGGACGGCGCGGGGGGTGATTTCGCTCGGAAGAATAGTGGTGGGGCGGTGAATGCGCATGGGAAGCTCCACACGGGGTGTCCAACCGGAGCAGTTGGACTTACCGGGTTGCAGTGAAAAGACCGTAGACGTCGCTAGGTTCAGCGTAGGTGCAGCAACGGGGTTTTATCAAGGCCATTCGTCGGTGGCAATGCCGAGGGCCGCGGCCTGGCGCTTGGCGCTGGCGTTGCTATTCACGAGCAAGGGCCGTTCCACCAGCCGCAAATGCGGCAAGTCACCGGTGGTGTTGCCATAGGCGGCGAAGTCGCGGCCGGGAAACCTTTCCCGCAGGGCGCGCAACACCACGGCTTTTTCTTCGCCTTGACGGTTCGCCGTGGTCAGGCGGCCATCGAGCCGTCCATCTTCATGCCAGCGAACCCCGGTGCAGATCACTTCCGTGATACCGAGCAGCGAACCGATGCGCGGTACGTAGGCGTCTACGCTGGCAGACAGCAGGATGACGTGGTCACCTGCGGCTTGGTGTGCGCGTAACGTGGCTACTGCCCCGGCGCGTAGCTGCGTTTCTACCACCTGTTGCACTTGAGCCGCCGACCAATGGTCCAGCACGGCGCTGTCCACACCGCCGGCAAAGGCGCGCAAAACCCAAGATTTCAAGCGACCGCGGTCGCGGACGCCGCACACGATAGCGATGCCAATGGGCAGGAACGCGAGCAAGCGCCACCAACGCGAAGGATGGTGCGCCACGAACCCCAGCAGCCAGGGCACGAAGGTGTCGCGGTAGGTGAGTGTGCCGTCGAGGTCGAACACCGCGACGGCAGGAGAAGCACCGGCTGCCCGGGAGCCCGCAGGTTCCACGGACTCCTGGGAGCCGGTCATGGCGGTCAGGCCGCCTTGGCTATCTGACGCAGCACATACTGCAGGATGCCGCCGTGCTGGAAGTATTCCAGTTCCTTCGGCGTATCGATGCGCACGCGCGCGGTGAACTCCGTCACCGTGCCATCATCGCCCTTGGCCACGACCTGCACGGTCTTGGCAGCGCCCTGATGTAGGCCGACGATGTCGAACACTTCACGGCCCGTGAGGCCCAGCGACTGCGCGTTCTGGCCATCGACGAACTGCAGCGGCAGCACGCCCATGCCGATGAGGTTCGAGCGGTGAATGCGCTCGAAGCTTTCGGCCACTACCGCCTTCACGCCCAGCAGCATCGTGCCCTTGGCGGCCCAGTCACGGGAAGAACCCGTGCCGTATTCCTTGCCGGCCAGGATGACGAGCGGGGTGCCGTCTGCCTGGTACTTCTCGGCGGCGTCGAAGATGGACATTTGCTCGCCCGACGGGATGTGCACCGACACGCCACCTTCCGTGCCCGGCACCAGCAGGTTGCGCAGACGGATGTTGGCGAAGGTGCCGCGCATCATCACCTCGTGGTTGCCACGACGGGCGCCGTACGAGTTGAAGTCCGCCGGTGCCACACCCAGCGACTGCAGGTAGCGCGCCGCTGGGGAGTTCTTGGAGATATTGCCAGCCGGGGAGATGTGGTCGGTGGTGACGGAGTCTCCAAGCACGGCCAGCGCGCGAGCGCCCTGAATTTCGGCGACAGCCTTCGGCGTCATGGTCATGCCGTCGAAGTAGGGAGGGTTGCGCACGTACGTGCTCTTGTCATCCCAGGCGTAGCTGTTGCCTTCGGCCACGGCAATGGCGTTCCAGGCGGCATCGCCCGCGAACACGCTCGAGTAGCTCTTCTTGAACATGGCGGAGTCGACGCAGCCAGCGACGGCAGCGGCCACTTCCTCCGGGCTCGGCCAGACGTCCTTCAGGTAGACCGGCTGGCCATCGCTCCCCGTGCCGAGCGGCTCGGTGGTGATGTCCTTGTCCAGCGTACCCGCCAGCGCATAAGCCACCACGAGCGGCGGCGAAGCGAGGAAGTTCATCTTTATTTCCGCGTGCACCCGGCCTTCGAAGTTGCGGTTGCCCGACAGCACCGAAGTGGCAACGACGTCACCAGTCTTCACGGCTTCCGAGATTTCCGGCTTCAGCGGACCGCTGTTGCCGATGCAGGTAGTGCAGCCGTAACCCACAGTGAAGAAGCCGACCTTCTCGAGTTCGCTGAGCAGACCCGCCTTGGTGAGGTAGTCCGTTACGACGCGCGAGCCGGGAGCGAGGCTGGTTTTCACCCAAGGCTGGGCCTTCAGGCCCTTGGCAGCGGCCTTCTTGGCCAGCAGGCCGGCAGCCACCAGCACGGTGGGGTTCGACGTATTCGTGCAGCTGGTGATGGCGGCAATGAGCACGGCGCCGTCCTTTACCTCGAAGCTCGCGCCGTCGACGTTGGCGGTGCCGCTGCCCGTGGCAGTGGGGTTCTTCTGGGTGCGCTCGGCGGCCATTTTCTCCATTGCTGAACGGTAGACGTTCTTGGCATTGGTGAGCAGGACGCGGTCCTGCGGACGCTTCGGGCCAGCCAGCGAGGGCACCACGGTGCCGAGGTCGAGTTCGAGCACATCGGTGTAGTTTGCGGCCGGAGCGCCGTCGATACGCCACATGCCCTGATGCTTGGCATAAGCCTCCACCAGCTCAATCTGCTCCTGACTACGGCCGGTGAGGGCGAGGTACTTCAGGGTTTCTTCGTCGATGGGGAAAATGCCGCAAGTGCTGCCAAACTCCGGCGCCATGTTGGCGATAGTTGCCCGGTCCGCGAGTGGCAGGCCCTTCAGGCCGTCGCCGAAGAATTCGACGAACTTGTCGACGACACCGTGCTTGCGCAGCATCTCGGTGATGGTCAGCACGAGGTCCGTGGCGGTGGTGCCGGCGGGTAGCGTGCCTTTCAGACGGAAGCCGATGACGTGCGGAATGAGCATGGTAACGGGCTGGCCGAGCATGGCCGCCTCGGCCTCGATGCCACCCACGCCCCAGCCCAGTACGCCGAGACCGTTCACCATGGTGGTGTGCGAGTCGGTGCCGACGAGCGTATCGGGGTAGGCGTTCCCGTTGGCGTCCGCGAAGACGACGCGGGCGAGATGCTCCACGTTCACCTGGTGAACGATGCCGGTGTTAGGTGGGACGACCTTGAAGTTGTTGAAGGCGGTCTGGCCCCAGCGCAGGAACGCATAGCGTTCACCGTTGCGCGCGTATTCAATGTTCACGTTGTCGGCCAGCGAGTGCGCGCTGCCGTAGGCGTCCACCTGCACCGAGTGGTCGATGACCAGTTCAGCCGGGGCCAGCGGATTCACGCGGGTGGCATCGCCGCCGAGCTTCACGACGGCATCGCGCATGGCGGCCAGGTCGACGACACAGGGAACGCCGGTGAAGTCCTGCATGATGACGCGAGCCGGCGTGAAAGCGATTTCGTGGGAGGGCGCTGCGTTGGCATCCCAGTCCAGCAGGGCGTTCACATCGCCGCTGGTGACGTTAACGCCATCCTGAAAGCGGAGGAGGTTCTCGAGCAGGATCTTCAGAGAGAAGGGTAGTCGGGCCAGTTTGGCGGCTGGCAGACCCTGCAGGCTGTGGATGGTGTAGTCCTTCGCGCCGACCTTCAGGGTGGTACGCGAGTTCGAAGTTTCCGACATGAGACCTCCGCGGCAAAAGGCTCGCCGCCGGGGCCAACCCCAGCCAGCCAAGCCTCCAAATTATAGCGGCATTTTGCAGTGCGGTGGAGGTCTCCTTCGGCGAAGGCCACAGCGACGACCAAAGCGACAACCAGTGCAATCGGTTGTCGGTAGGCCCTAGCCTAGACGCCGGACCACGCCGCCGCCCAGACAGCGCTCGCCTTGGTAGAACACGGCCCACTGCCCGGGGGTGACCGCGCGCAGGGGTTCTGGGAGGCGGACTTCCAGAGCCGTGGCCGCCGTCGTACTCGAGGCCGGGAGCAGCGCAGCCTCCAGGAGCACCAGCGTGCACGGTACATCTGCAGCGCGATGCCTAATGCGTACGGTAGTGGGCGCCTGCAAGTCTGGCGGGGGGCCTATCCAGCGAGGCAGATCACACACGAACCCGTTCACCAATAGGGCCGGGTGGTCGTGGCCTTGCACCACGACCAATGTATTGCGCGTGACGTCTTTGCGGGCCACGAACCAAGCGCCTTCAGGCGCGTCCCTGCGTCCGCCGAGGCCGAGGCCATGGCGCTGTCCAAGCGTGTAAAAGGCGACTCCTCGGTGTTCGCCGAGCACCGCGCCGTTTTCGTCTTCGATGCGGCCAGGCCGCCCGGGCAGATAGCGGGCGAGAAAGTCGCGAAAGGGCCGCTCGCCAATGAAGCAGATGCCGGTGCTGTCTTTGCGCGCGTGGACCGGTAACCCTGCGGCGCGGGCCAGCGCGCGTACCTCCGGCTTGTGCAGTTCGCCCAGCGGAAAGAGCGTCTGGTGCAACCGTTCACCCGGCACGTCGCAGAGGAAATAGGTTTGATCTTTGTCCGCATCGCGCGCACGCAGGAGGAGGCCATCGCGGGTGGCCGCGTAATGGCCCGTAGCCACGAGGTCGGCACCGAGCCGTAAGGCGTGGTCGAAGCAGGCGCCGAACTTCACTTCACGGTTGCAAAGGACGTCGGGGTTGGGCGTGAAGCCAGCCGCATGGTCGGCGATGAACTGGGCGAACACACGGTCGCGGTATTCGGCAGTGAAGTTCACGCGGTGCAACGGGAGACGTAGTTCGTCCGCCACGCGCTGCGCATCCTGCAGGTCGGCGGCGGCGGTGCAGTAGCCGTCGTCGTCGTCCCAGTTCGTCATGTGGAAGCCTTCCACGCGATAGCCTGCCTCCAGCAAGCGCCAGGCGGAAACGGCGGAATCGACGCCTCCGGAGAGGCCCACGAGGACGAGTGGGGTAGGCATGGCTGCATTTTAGCGGCAGGAGCCGCCTGACCGCAGACAGGATTACCCGCGGCCGGGTTTTCCGGCCGCCTTCTTCCAGTACTGGCTAGGGGGCCCAGTCATCCCACGGCGAGGGCATGCTGTAAGGCACGGTGATGAAATTGGCCTCGATCTGTTGGATGCCGCCGTCTTTCAGCTTGAAAGCCTCGAACAGGTAGAAGCTGTGCGGGCGGTTGAGCGGGGACTTCACTGTGGTGCCGTCGGTCAGTTGGTAGGTGGTCAGCCGCCCCGAATGATCAATGAAGGCAGCCGCCAGCACCACGCCGCGCTCCTCGTCGATGAGAGGAAAACGACGGTCGCGCAGACGGTCGTCGTAGCGGTAGTTGCCCATGCGGAACTGTTCTTCACAGCCGAGTTTGGCGACGGGAACCACGGCAAAATCTGGGTTGTACGTCGTTCGCACGCCGTTCTCTACCCGGTTGCAGTCGGGGTGAAACTTCGTGAACAACGTGCCGTCATTCAGTTGCAGGGTGTCGAAATAGCCATCGGCCAAGGCCACCATGCGCGCGCGTGGCAGTCGCTCTGCCGGTGGTAGTACCTCGTTCATCACTGGCTTGTCTTCGAACTTTTGTCCCTCGAAGCGTATGCCCGAGTCGCTCTGGCGTACCACCAGGGTTTCCACTTCGCTGACCTTGCCTGCGACAACCCGCAGCCGCAGCGTCATGGCCGAGGTTTCGCGAGTTTCGGTCACTGTCGTGAACAAGGCCACCTGTCCCGTGATGGGGTCGGCGTAGCGAAGATCATAGGGACCAAGGCCCGTGATAGTGCCCCACAAGCCGTCGCCCACCATGAGCGCCACGTTGTTCTCGGTGTTGCGCACGTGCACCGCCCAGTCCACCTTCAGCGGGTCGCGGGTCTTGAGCGCCACCAGATAGCGGTCCAGCGTTGCATACAGCTGCGCACGGGTGGTCGGTGGTAGCAGGGCGTTGCTACGCGCTTGCGGTAACCACTGCGCCTCGGCGTTGGCAGCCAAGCTGACGATAGGGGTGGCGATACTGAACGCCATTAGCAGGCTGGCGGTCACGAATGCACGAGGGCGGCGGAGGAGCATGGGATGCCTCGGGTTGGCAGGACGTGCTCTCAAGATACCCCGACGTGGGAACCGGCATCGACCGACAGTGAGCCGTGGTTCGTTCCGCCGTGCAAAGCGTCAGTAGCGGGGCTCAGGTACGACCGCGCCAAGTACGGAGGGTGTCGAGCGGCAGACTGCGGCCGGCTTCATAGTCGGCCAGACACTGCAGCACCAGCCCCGAACGCAGGCGCGATGGCGTGGCTGCTCCGGCGCTTGCTATCGCTGCCGCATCCAGCCATAAGGTGCGCAAAATGTCGGGGTCGAGTTCGGCGCGTGGCGTACCGATTACGCGCCCGCGGAAAGCCACGCGCAGATACGTTTCGCCGTCGGGCCGCGGCCATTCGTAGAGGCCAAGAATGGCTTCCGGTACGAACCGGTAGCCGGTCTCTTCGAGAACTTCGCGGACCACGGCGTCCACGAGCGTCTCGTGGGCTTCAACATGTCCGGCGGGCTGGTTCAATACGGGACGCCCGTGGACCAGTTCTTCCACCAGCAGGTAGCGCCCCTCTTGCTCGATAACCGCAGCGACCGTGAGGTGCGGCACAAAGGCTTTCGCTGTCTGCAACTGCGCACGCATGCGCTGGTGCGGAATGTCGCACTCGTCGAAGACCTCGCCTTCAGGCTGAAACCCGTGTGCCGCATAGAACGGCATGACTGCTACTTGGGCATTCAGCACACTTTCTGCATGGCCGGCGCTGCTGGCGGCCGCCATGAGACGTTGGAGGATGGCACTACCGAGCCCGGTGCGGCGCGCTTCTTTTAGCACCGCCATACGTCCGATACGGCCATCCGGCAGCAGGCGACCGGTGCCTACGGCGCGACCATCGAGGCGCGCTATCAAGTGAACGCTAACTGCGTCCATCTCGTCCCATTCCTCGTGTTCTGGAATAGCTTGTTCTTCTATGAAGACCATGGTGCGCACGGCACGCAGGTCCGCTTCGTTGTCATCCCAGCGGCAAAGTTCCAGCGTGAACATGGGCGCTTCCTTGCGCAAAGGGTTCAGTTCGGCAGGGCCTTAGCGAGCGCTTCAGCCAGGCCCGTGTAGCTGCCGGGGGTCATGTTGGCGAGGCGTTCGCGAACTTCGGCTGGTAACGGTAGACCTTCCACGAACATGCGCAATTTTTCGGCGTTGACGCGCTGGCCGCGGGTAAGCGCCTTCAGTTGCTCGTAGGCATCCGGTACGCCATGGCGACGCATGACGGTTTGAATGGCTTCGCCGAGCACTTCCCAATTGTCGTCGAGGTCGGAGGCCATGTTCGCGGCGTCGACTTCGAGCCGCGAGAGGCCTTTTTCCAGCGAGGCAAAAGCGAGCACAGCGTGCCCCACAGCCACCCCAAGATTGCGCAGCACGGTGCTATCGGTCAGGTCGCGCTGCCAACGGGAAATAGGCAGCTTTTCCGCGAAGTGCCGCAGCAAGGCATTCGCTACACCGAGATTTCCTTCGGCGTTCTCGAAGTCGATAGGGTTCACCTTGTGCGGCATGGTGGAACTGCCCACTTCGCCTGCAACCGCACGCTGGCGGAAGTAGCCGAGCGACACATAGCCCCAGACATCGCGGGCGAAGTCGATGAGGATGGTGTCGGCACGCGCCAAAGCGTCGCAGTATTCCGCCACCCAGTCGTGCGGTTCGATTTGAATGGTGTAGGGGTTGAAGTGCAACCCGAGCGATTCGACGAACGACTGAGCTACCTGCGGCCAAGCCACGTCCGGGTAAGCCGCGAGATGGGCGTTGTAGTTACCCACCGCGCCGTTGATTTTGCCGAGCGCTTCGACCGCGGCGAGCTGTGCCGTGGCGCGGCGCAAACGGAAGGCGACGTTCGCCAGTTCTTTGCCGAGTGTGGTTGGGCTAGCGGACTGGCCATGGGTGCG
Organism: uncultured Pseudomonadota bacterium; assembly: GCA_903858165.1. Taxonomy (GTDB): domain Bacteria; phylum Pseudomonadota; class Gammaproteobacteria; order Steroidobacterales; family Steroidobacteraceae; genus CAIOHZ01. The sequence continues at coordinate 32,360 of CAIOHZ010000210.1, read as the reverse complement.
CGACAGCATGGGCAGCGCCGCGTGTTGCTGCGCTAATGCGCCGAGCGTGGCTACCAGCTTGTCTAGCCCTGGCAACAGGACCTTGCGGCGCGCGGTGTCCAGCATGAGCGCGTAAGAGAGGTTGTTGATGTCTTCGCTGGTACAGGCGAAGTGTACGAACTCCAACTGTGCCGGCGTAGCACCGGCCGCGGCCAGCGTGTTGCGCAGGTGATACTCCACCGCCTTCACGTCGTGGTTGGTGGTCTTTTCGATGGCCTTAACGGCGGAGGCATCGGCGGCGCGATGCGGGCCGGCGAAGCCCTCCAGCGCCGTGATGACGGCCGGGGCGAGCGCATTCGCACCCGCAAGCTCCGGCAACTGCGCTATTTGGACCAAGTGCAGAACCCAGCGCGCCTCCACCTGAAGCCGGAAACCAATAAGCCCCGCCTCACTGAAAATGGGGCGCAGGCGAGCCATGCGGTCGGCGTAGCGTCCATCGAGAGGGGAGAGGGCGTGCAGGGCGTCAGAAGTCATTGCAGGTCCTTTGGTAAACTCGGCAAGTGTACCCGAACGTCCTTTCCTCCGAATTCAGTCTGCTTCAAGGCGACGCCGTGATTGCTCGCCTGCGCAACTGTCTGGCGGGTACCAAGCCCGGCGACGTCCATGTCGATCCGCGGTTCTATGGGCTCTCTGCTGCGGACGCCGCCCTGCTCACTTCCCTGCTGCCTGCCAACCCCCTATCCGCTGCGGTGTTGGTGCCGCTCGTTGCCCACCCGACAGGGCCGACGCTCATGTTCACGGAGCGTGCCTCAGGGCTGCGCAAGCACGGCGGCCAAATTTCCTTTCCCGGTGGGCGGGTTGAGCCCGACGACAACGGTCCCCTAGGCGGCGCCTTGCGCGAATCCGCCGAGGAGATTGGGCTTGGTGCCGGGTTCGTCGAGGTCATCGGTTATCTATCGGACCACTTGGTTATCACTGGGTATCGGGTGACCCCGGTGGTGGGTCTGCTGATGCCTGGTTTTACGCCGGTGCCAGACGCCAACGAGGTGGCTAGCGTTTTCGAAGTGCCTTTGTCGTTCTTCATGAACCCGGCCAATCGGGTGAAAGCCTGGCGCAAGCTTGGCGGACAGATTGACGCCGAAGTCGATGAATTCCATTGGGAGGGTCGCCGCATCTGGGGTGCTACAGCGTCCATGGTTATCAACCTCACCCAGAAGCTTGAATACGGCCATGGCTGACGCACCAGAACTCGACGCGATCGGTTTGCCGGTGGATGACGGCACGCCAGCCGCCGCCTTCGCGCGCCTGACGGCCCTGATGGCGCGTCTGCGCGCCCCGCAAGGCGGCTGCCCGTGGGACCTCGAGCAAACCTTCGACACCATCGCGCCATATACCTTGGAGGAAGCCTACGAAGTGGCCGACGCCATTGCCCGGCGCGATCTGGGCGCCTTGCGCGAAGAACTGGGCGACCTGCTGTTTCAAGTGGCGTTTCACAGCCGCTTGGCAGAAGAGCAGCACGAGTTCGCTTTCGCCGATGTGGCGCGTGGCTTGGTCGACAAGATGGTGCGGCGCCACCCGCACGTCTTTGGTGGCGCAGCGGTCGGCGATGCCGCGCTGCAAACCATGCTCTGGGAAGAGCAGAAGGGCCGCGAGAAAGCTGCCCGCGGCCACATCAGTGTGCTGGACGATATTCCGCTGTCGCTGCCTGCTTTGGCGCGCGCCGCGAAGCTCGGGCGTCGTGCTTCGCGGGTGGGCTTTGATTGGCCGGATACCTCCGGTGTGCTCGCCAAGATTGTCGAGGAAGTGGGTGAATTGCAGTTGGCAGTGGCCAGTGGGGTGGCCACCGAAACCGAAGCGGAACTCGGCGATGTGTTGTTCGCCATGGTGAATTTGGCGCGGCACTTGGGTGTGGACCCTGAAGCGGCCTTGCGTGGCACCAATCAGCGCTTCGAGCAGCGCTTCCGTGGTGTGGAGCGAAAGCTGGCGGCCCAAGGGTTGACGGTCGCCGAGGCGGGCCTGGAGCGCGCCAATGCCGCTTGGGACGAGGTCAAGCGCGAGCTGAAATAACCGTTCAGGTTCGGTTCAGGCAGGGGGGAGCAAAGTCGCTCCAAGGCTCGCATCCGAGCCGACTACTGGAGACCTGCCATGAAGATGCTTCCCGTCACTTCCCTCTTCGCTGCCGCCACGATGGCGGTTGGGCTGACCGTGGCTATGCCTGCCTTGGCTGACGGCCGTGACCACGACCGTGGTGGCTGGCGGGATAGTGGGCGCCACGATGGCCGCGCCCATCACGGTAATCGCTATGGCTCGTACGGCCGAAACCGTGACACGTTCGTGCTCGGCGTGGACCTTACCCCCGGCAACTACGGCGGCAACTACTACGGCCGTAACTATTACGCGCCCAATTACTACGGCCCGGGATATGGCACGAACTACGGCGGTCAGTACGGCAGTTACCCCGTCGGGAGCTACACCAGCGCCAGCCCAGTCCGCTACGTGAACGCCAGCGAACGCGATGACCGCGATGTAGAGTTCGACTATGCGCGCGTCGTGTCCGTCGACCCGATCACTCGCGAGGTTCGGCGCCAGGTTCCAGTGCGTGACTGCTGGGATGAAACCCGTGAAATTCGCGGCTATGACCCGCGCAACGGCACGGCGGGTGGCGCCATCCTCGGCGGACTGTTGGGCGGAGCGGTGGGTAACCAAATTGGCCGTGGTGATGGACGCCGTGCAGCCACGGTGGCCGGGGCCATCATTGGTGCAGCGGTCGGCCACGACGTCGCGGAGCAGCGCCGTGCAGCTGACGGTCGGGTTCCGGGCCGGCGGGAGGAGACCGTCGAGCGCTGCGAAACTCGCTACGAGTCGCAGAGCGAACAGCGTAACGACGGCTACCGCGTGACGTACGAGTATCAGGGCCGTACCTACCAGACTCGCTTGCCCTATGACCCGGGCGAGAAGATTCGGGTGCGCGTGGCGGTGTCGCCGGCGGAGCGTTGACCCGGCGGGTCGGCTAAACTGCTGCCATGCATCCGACCCCCTATCGCCGGTTTCTCGGGCTCCTGGCCATCAGCGTGATGGTCGGGGGTCTTCTGTCCCCGGCAGCCTTCGCCGACCGCGATGGTCGCCGGGGGTACGGTGAGGTCGCGGTGTCTATGCGTACCGCCGTGGATATGGTGCTGTCCCGTTACGGCGGTCAGGTGGTGAAGGCGGAAACGCAAACTCGCGACGGCCAAACGTTCTACCTCATTCGTGTGCTGACTTCGGAAGGCACGCTGGTGCGGGTGCGCGTGGACGCGCTGACCGGCCGCATGGATTAGCCATGCGTGTATTGGTGGTGGAAGACGAAGCCGCGCTGCGTGCTGCGCTCGTTACGGCCCTCGAAGGCGCAGGTTACCTAGTCCAGGCAGCGCCCGATGGCGAGGAAGGCCTTTTTGCGGCCACGGAATATCCCTGCGATCTGGCCATCGTAGACCTCGGTCTGCCGCGTCTGCCGGGTTTGGAGCTCATCCGTCGAGTCCGTGCGGCGGGCAAGACCTTCCCCGTGCTGGTGCTCACCGCACGTGACCGCTGGCAAGACAAGGTGGAAGGTCTGCAAGCCGGTGCGGACGACTACGTTACCAAGCCGTTTCATGTGGAAGAGGTATTGGCGCGCGTTCAGGCCCTGTTACGCCGCGCTGGCGGCCATGCAGACCCGGTACTGCGTGCCGGTGTGGTGTCGGTCGATCCGCGTACCCAAGCGGTAGCTATCGACGGCGTTGCGGTTGAACTCACCACCTTCGAGTACCGCTTGCTCGAATACCTCATCCACCATGTGGGGGAGGTAGTCACCAAGACGGAATTGGCCGAGCGCCTCTACCCGGACGACGCCGAGCGCGACAGCAACACGGTCGAGGTATTCGTCGGGCGCTTGCGGCGTAAGCTGGACCCGGAAGAACGCTGGCATCCTATCGAAACATTGCGCGGTCGCGGTTATCGGTTGGTGGAAGGCTCATGAAGTCCTTGCGGGCGCGCCTGCTGCTCGCTTTGGTGAGCTTGTTGGTGCTGGCCGTCGCCTCGGCGCTAATAGCGCTCGATTTCCGCTTTCGCGAAGTGGGGCGTGAAGCCCGGCGTGATTTTCTGCAGGCTTTGAATCTCGCTGTGTTGGGCGTTGTCGATGAAGACAGTAACGGTGAGTTACGCCCAGCAACGCCATTGGCTGAGCCTCGCTTGGGAACGCCGCGCTCGGGGCTGTATTTGCTTATTCGTGAACGAGGCGCGCCCCCTGGTTGGCAAAGCGCTTCGCTGGCTGGTGCGAACGTGCAATTGCTGCTGGACGCAGCACCAGGCGAAAAAAAGTTGCGCGAAGTGTCGCAAGCGGATGGCAGTTCATTGCTGGCGTTAGCACAAGGCGTGGCGTGGCAGGGAGTGGATGGGCAGCGGCGAGAGTACGTGTTCATCGCTGCCGAAGACCAGGCCACGTATTTTGCCCAACTGCGACGCTTGCGCGGGCAGTTCCTCGCTGGCGGCGCCGTGATGCTCGGCTTGGCGGCACTCGTCATCGCGCTGGTAGTCGGTTTTCTGCTGCGGCCACTACGGCTTATGGAGCGGCAGATTGCCGCCGTAGAATTGGGTGAGCGTGGTGCCTTGGATGGCGACTGGCCGCGCGAATTGCGTGGGGTGGCACAGAACCTGAATGCCCTGTTGCAGGCGGAGCGGGAGCGGGCTGAGCGCTATCGCAACACGCTCGGTAACTTGGCGCATTCATTGAAGACGCCGTTGAGCGTGCTGCGCACCTTGTTGGGTGGCCCGCCAGCGGCCGAGAAGCAAGGTGAGATGGTCGAGCAGGTGGACCGTATGCAGGACATCGTGCAGCACCAGCTGCGCCGTGCTGCCACCGCCAGCCTTGCCCCTGGTATGGCTTGGACGCCTGTCTTGCCGGTGCTGGAAGATGTGCTGGGCGCCTTGCGCAAGGTCTATGCCGACCGCGGCCTTGCTTTGCAAATGCTAGGCGAAGGTGATCGCTTGCCGGACCGCGAACTCGCCTGCCCGATGGACCGTGGCGATTTGTTGGAATTGGTAGGTAATCTGGCGGACAACGCCTGCAAGTTCGCTCGCGCCCGGGTCGATGTGTCGTTAGCCGCGTGGAGTGAACCGGGTTGGCGCCGCCCGGGCGTGCAGTTCAGTGTTGACGATGACGGCCCTGGCGTCGAACCGGCGCAACGCGAACGCATCCTGAAGCGCGGTGTGCGGCTCGATGAGCGTGTCGCTGGCCAAGGCATTGGCTTGGCGATGGTGGCGGATATCGTGTCCGTGCACGGCGGGTCGGTAGTCGTAGAAATTTCTCCCCTTGGCGGTGCCCGCTTCGTGGTGCGGTTGCCCGGACGATGAGCAAGCCTCCTGCCGACCCGCTGTCGGTCCTGATGGTCCGCGATGCGCGCAAGGCCCGGCAATTGCAGCAGCGCGTGGCTGAACGGCAGGCGCGCCGCCAACCGCATACCCGCGATCTCGAGCAACTCGAAGCCCATTTGGTAGCGTCCGCAGAACGGGTCGTAGCGCGTGCGGCAGTGATTCCTGCGGTCTCGTACCCGGAAGAGTTGCCGGTAGCGCAGCGGCGCGATGACATTCTGGCCGCTTTGCAAGCGCATCAAGTCGTCATCATCTGCGGCGAAACGGGTTCCGGTAAAACTACTCAGCTGCCGAAGCTCTGCCTAGAGGCAGGAAGCGGACGACGTGGGCTCATCGGGCACACGCAGCCGCGGCGAATTGCGGCGCGTACTGTGGCCGCGCGTATTGCTGAGGAATTGCAGCAACCGCTCGGTGCATCGGTCGGCTTCAAGGTGCGCTTTACGGACCGCACCTCCAAGGAAACGCTCGTCAAGTTGATGACGGATGGCATCTTGCTGGCGGAATTGCGCGACGACCCGGACCTGACGGCCTACGACACGCTGATCATCGACGAAGCGCACGAACGCAGCCTGAACATCGACTTTTTGCTAGGCGTCCTGCAGCGCTTGCGTCATCGCCGCCCGGATCTGCGGTTGGTCATTACCTCCGCCACCATTGAAACGAGTCGGTTCGCCGAGTTCTTTGCTGACGCCAACGGCAAGCCGGCGCCGGTATTGGAAGTGTCTGGCCGCGCCTGGCCCGTGGAAACCCGTTACCGCGCGCTAGCTACGGACGATGACGACGACTTAGACCCTGGCGTCACGGCCGGTGTGTTGCGTGCCGTGGAGGAAATACGCAGCGAACCCAGCGAGGTCGGTCGCGGCGACATTTTGGTGTTCTTGCCCGGTGAGCGAGAAATTCGCGATACCGCAGAAGCACTCGAAGGCGCGGTGGGCGGGCGCATGGAAGTGATGCCGCTGTATTCACGCCTGAGTTGGGAAGACCAGCAGAAGGTGTTCAAGCGCGGCGGAAGACAGCGCGTGGTGCTAGCCACGAACGTCGCGGAAACCTCGCTGACCGTACCGGGTATTCGCAGCGTCATCGACGTGGGCACGGCGCGCATTAGTCGGTACAGCGCGCGTGCGAAAATTCAGCGCTTGCCCGTGGAGCCAGTCTCTCAGGCCAGCGCCAACCAGCGTCGGGGGCGTTGTGGCCGTGTAGGGCCCGGGCTTTGCGTGCGCTTGTACGATGAAGACAACTTCAACCTGCGGGACGCCTACACGGCGCCGGAGGTGCTGCGGACGAACTTGGCCAGCGTCATCCTGCAGATGGAGACGCTGCGGCTTGGTACACCGCAGGACTTCCCGTTCATCGACCCGCCAGACACGCGCCAGATTAACGACGGCTATCGATTGCTGCAGGAGTTGGAGGCAGTGGACGATGACCGCGAGGTCACACCCCTGGGCCGTCAATTGGCTCGGCTGCCGGTAGATCCGCGGCTAGGCCGCATGCTGGTCGAAGCCAAGCGGCGTGCCGCACTGCGCGAGGTGCTGGTGTTGGCGGCGGTGCTGTCCATGCAAGACCCGCGTGAACGACCCCAGGATGCCCAAGCGGCTGCAGACGCGAAACACGCCCAGTTCGCCGACCCGGACAGCGACTTTGTCACGCTGCTGAAAGTCTGGGGCGCGTATCAGGAGGAACGGACAGCGCGTTCGCGTAGTGCCTTGCGCCGCTGGTGCCGCGACCAGTTCCTTTCTGCGGTGCGTATGCGCGAATGGGAAGAACTGCATAGCCAGTTGGGCACTATCGCCGCCGAGATGGATTGGGCGCCTAATGCGCAGAATGCCAGTTATGAAGCGCTGCATCGCTCGCTGCTGGCCGGGTTGCTGGGGAATATCGGCCTGAAGGCCGAGCCGGGCCGGGGTGCGCCCGGCACCGAAGGCAAAGCGCGCGATCGGCCGGAGAAGGGAGTTTACGACGGTGCTCGCGGCATGCGCTTTCTCATTGCTCCGGGAACCCCAGTTCGCAACCGCGGGCCGCGCTGGGTCGTCGCTGGCAGTATTGTAGAAACCCAACGCATTTATGCACGATTGGTGGCGGGAGTGGACCCGGCGTGGATTGAGCAAGCCGCACACCACTTGGTAAAGCGTAGCCATGGCGACCCCCAATGGGATGAAAACCGCGGTCAAGCCAGCGTGGCGGAAACAGTGGCGTTGTACGGGCTGTTGTTGTCCGCTGGTCGTCGCGTGAACTTCGCGACTGTGGACCCGGCGGGTGCGCGCGAGTTCTTTGCCCGCGAGGCCTTGGTCCATGGGCGTAGTCGCTTGAACTTGCCGTTTCTGGCTGCCAACCGCGCTATGAAGCTGAAGCTGCAAGAAGAAGAAGCCAAGCTCCGTCGGCAAGTAGTGTTGAAAGACGAGGCGGAGGAAGCCGAGCTTTATTTGGAGCGTCTGCCACTCGATACGAATAGCGCCATGGCGTTCTCCACCTGGTGGAAAAAGGCCACGGATGCGGACCAAGCACGTTTTGTTTTCTCCGCTGCGGACTTGCGGCGTGCGGGTGCTCCACGGGCGGATGACGAGCGTTTTCCTCCAAAGGTCGTCGTAGGCGGAAATGCGTTGCCGGTGCGTTACCTGTTCGACCCGGACCGTGTCGACGATGGCGCTACGGTGACGGTGCCGCAACCCTTGGTGACCCGCATTGCAGTGGGGGAGGTCGTTGGTGCGGTCCCAGGTTGGCGTTTGGAATTGGTCACCGAGTGGATTCGCACGCTTCCGAAGGTATTGCGGCGGCAACTGGTGCCGGCACCCGACGTGGCCCAAGCCTGCGTTACCGCTTGCGAGACGGAACTGGCCACCCCATTGCATGCAGGCCATGCCGTAGCGGGTGCAACCGCAGGGGCTTCATTTGTGGAATTGGCGTCCCGCTTCCTGAGCGACCGCGCGGGCGAGTCCATCACCACTGCGACGCTGGAGCGCTTGGAGGTGTCGCCACACTTGCACCTCAATCTTCGCGTGGTGGACGCCAGCGGTAGGCAAGTGGCTGAGGGCCGTGAGCTGGAAGAGCTACGGCGTCTGGCGCGACGTGCCGGCGGTACGGCCGCTCCCGTGGTGGATGTGGCTTGGCAGCGAACCGGCGTACGCAGTTGGGACTTTCCGCGCATTCCCGAGCGGCTTGAGGTGGAACGCCAAGGCGTACGCATCGCACTCTTTCCCGCCATTACAGACCGCGGCGATGCGGTGGACCTGACGCTCGAAGACGATGCCATTACCGCAGCGCGCATTACGCGCCAAGGCGTAGCGCGTTTGGCAGCGTTGGCACTGGGTGCTGTTCATCGAACGCTCGAGAAGGAGTTCGCCGCTGACCGTGAACTGATGCTGCTACACCAGATGCTCGGCCCGGCTAAAGGGTTTGCGAAGGACTTGGCGGACCGTGTCGTAGCCCGCGCTTTTTACGGTGGTCATGGGGCTGGCTTGGCTTCCGAAGGCGATGTGCCACAGTCTCGCGAGGCGTTCGAAGCCGCCATGGTTCGCACCCGCCCTGTGCTCTATGAGGTGAAAGAAAAACTCACTACACGGATGCGGGACCTGCTCGCTGCGACGGCAGCGGCACGCCGTGAATTGGCGGCCTTGCCAGAAGGGCTGGATGCGGTACTGGTGGAAGACATTCGCGCCGCGCTGCAGCGCGAGGTCTTCCTTAACTTCGTGGCTGCTACGCCTGACCCTTGGTTGGACCTGCTACCGAAGTACGTGAAGACCACCGCAAGGCGCGCAGCGAAGCTGCGCGGAGCACAGGGGCGGGTACTTGATGCGCAGTTCGAGATGCGCGATCTCTGGAGTCGCTTCGTTGCCCTGCAGGCAGCTGCCGGTGCTGCAGGACATCCATCCCAGGTCTTGGACGAACTGCGCTGGACGCTAGAGGAGTACGCGCTGTCCGTATTTGCTCAAGACCTGAAGGCCACGCTGACCGTTTCGCCCAAGCGAGTAGCTGCCTTGTTCGATAGCACCCGCGCTGTATTGAAAATGCCAACGCAACGTTAGAGGTCGAACTTGATGCCCTGCGCCAGTGGCAGGCTGGACGACCAATTGATGGTGGTGGTCTGGCGGCGCATATAGGCCTTCCAGGCATCTGAGCCGCTCTCGCGGCCACCGCCCGTGTCCTTCTCGCCACCAAAGGCGCCGCCAATCTCTGCCCCCGAAGTGCCGATATTTACATTGGCGATGCCGCAGTCGCTGCCGGTGGCTGCGAGAAACCGTTCTGCGTGTTGCAGGCGGTCGGTGAAGATGGCGGAAGACAGCCCATGTGCCACGCTGTTCTGCATCTCGATGGCTTCATCCAGCGTGTCGTAGGGAATGAGGTAGAGGATGGGTGCGAAGGTTTCGTGCTGGGTGCAGTGCATGCCTGCTTCGGCCCGGATGAGGGTGGGTTTCACGAAGTGGCCTGGCCCTGGTACGCGTGCCGCACCGCTCAGCACCACTGCACCTTCGGTGCGCGCTTCCTCGATGGTACGGGCATAGGCCAGCACGGCGCTTTCATCGACCAAGGGCCCCATGAGAACGCCGTCCTGGAGGGGGTCGCCAATGCGGCTTTCCACTTGGGCGTAGGCGCGTACCAAACGCTGCTCCAGTTCTGCCACACGGCTGCGCTGAACGATGATGCGGCGCGTGGTGGTGCAACGCTGCCCGGCAGTGCCGACGGCACCAAACACGATGGCGGGCACAGCGAGGTCGAGGTTGGCGGTCTCGTCGACGATGATGGCGTTATTGCCGCCTAACTCCAGCAGGCTCTTGCCGAGCCGCGTGGCAACACGCTGGCCCACGATGCGGCCTACCGCGGTGCTGCCAGTGAAAGACACCAGCGCCACCCGGCGGTCGTCTACCAGTTTCTCGGACAGGGCTGTGCCGGCATCGATGAACAACTGGAATACCGGCGGCAATTCCAACTTCGCCATCAGGCGGTTGGCAATGCGTTGAACGGCAATGGCAGTCAATGGGGCTTTGGGCGAAGGCTTCCACACGGTGACATTGCCGCAGATGGCAGCGAGCGCGGCGTTCCAAGACCAAACCGCCACCGGGAAATTGAAGGCGGTAATGACGCCAACCACACCCAATGGCTGCCATTGCTCATACATGCGGTGCTGCGGGCGTTCGGAGTGCATGGTGAGGCCGTACAACATGCGCGACTGGCCGGTGGCGAAGTCGCAAATGTCAATCATCTCCTGTACTTCGCCGAGGCCCTCGGCGAGAATCTTGCCCATCTCCATGGACACCAGTCGCCCCAGAGGCTCCTTCAGGGCGCGGAGTTCCTCGCCGAGTAGACGAATGGCTTCGCCGCGCTTTGGCGCTGGAATGGTGCGCCAAACGGCTGCTGCTGCGGTGGCGCTCGAAAGTACGCGCTCGTAGTCGTGGGGTGTGGCAGTGCGCACACTCGCGATGACCTTGCCCGTGGCGGGGTTGATGGAGTCCAGCAATGGAGCGGCGTTATCGGCAGCCCAGCCGGCGTCCGCATTCGTCACCGTGTTGGCATCTGTGCCATGCCAAGTGCCCGCATTGACAGCCGTGAGCCCAAGCGCCGCCAGTACTTCCTGTTTGTTCATGCTTGTTTCCTTGATTCTTTCAGCGGCGCTGTGCGCCGGCGGTCCCTTCCACCACGACGCGGCCAGAGACTTCTTTGCTGCCTTCGGCGTAGTACCGCCCAAACCGGTTAGCCAGAATCTCCGGCAGGCGGAAATGTTCTTGCGCGAAGAAACCGCGATAGCCTTGGCCGCCCTGCAGCACCAAGTCCACTACGGCCGTGATGCCAGCCGCGGTAGTGACCTGGATAGCGGACCACAAGCGCCCGGCGATCATTTGCGGGTAAATTTTGTTGACGTAGTTTTCTTCGCGCAGTTCACCGCCTTGGCGGCCGGTTACTGCCGCGTACACGATGACGACATCCTGCAGGGTTTGCGGTACGGCGTTTTCCAGAATGCGCTTCAAGGTTTCACGATCCTGATTGAGCTTCAGGTCGTTCATCAGCAGACGCATTTGGCTGCAGTGCCCCGGGTAGCGGATGGTCTTGTAATTCATGGACTCCACCCCGGCACCACAAGTCTCGCCGAGTGAGCCTAAGCCGCCTGAAGTGTTGAAAGCTTCATAGAGCGTGCCGTCGATTTCAATTTCCTCTAGGCCCTCCAGTGGTTGCACCGCACTAAGTTGACCGTCAACGATGGCTTCGCAGGGATTGCCGTATTCGTTGATGAGGCCTTCGGTAGACCACGTAAGGGAATACTTCAAAACATTGTTGGGGTGCTGGGGGAGGGCGCCCACGCGTAGTTTTACCGAGCGCACTTCGTCGAAGTGCCGCAGCAACTCCGCGGCGGCGATGCTGATGAACCCCGGGGCGAGGCCACACTGCGGCACGAATGCCGTAGTGGCACCCGCGGCAATCTCACGGACTGCCCGCGTGACTGCAACGTCTTCGGTCAGGTCGAAGTAGTGGGCATTGGCGGCGCGTGCGGCGCGTGCCACGCCGGGGTTGCAGTAGAAAGGGAGCCCCGAAATGACGGCATCCGCTGGGTGGGCACGAAGATGCGCTTGCAGGCTCGCTTCGTCCCCGGCATCCAGCAAGTGGGGGGTGATTCCCGGCAGGCCGTGAGCCGCTGTGACACCGGCGGCAGCCCCCGGGAGTCGGTCCGCGAGGTCGACTTCGTAGGCGCCCGATTCGGCGAGCAGTCCGGAAATGAGGGCACCGATTTTGCCGGCACCCAAGACCAGTATCCGTTGCATGGTTCTTTCCTTTTCCCCTACGGACGCTAAGTGTGCGGCTTCTGGCTACTCGAAAGCGAGCAGGAGTTCCCGCAATCGTCGGATGGTGGGTGATCGGCGGGCTTGCCGAGACCGTTCCGCAGGCCGGCAACTCGCGGTTTTTACGCCGGTATTGTTACACTGGACGGGTGTGTGGTCACCCGACCACACCGCACGAACTGCCCCCCTTTGTGCCTTTGCCCCCTTGCTTCTGAGATATTCCCTTGTTGAAACCTTGGACACCGTCGAGTTGGCAGGCGCTTCCGGCCCTGCAGCAACCCAATTACCGCGACCAGCAGGCCTTGTCGGCGGCGGTGGCCGCGCTTGGTCGTTTGCCGCCCATCGTGGTGTCTTGGGAAGTAGACGCCCTGAAGACGCAGTTGGCTGAAGCCCAGCGTGGGCAGCGCTTCATTCTGCAGGGCGGCGATTGCGCCGAAAGCTTCGAGGACTGCATGTCCGAGCCGGTGGTGCGCCGGCTGAAGATTTTGCTACAAATGAGTTTGGTGCTGCTGCACGGGCTCAAAGTACCCATTACGCGCATTGGTCGTATGGCCGGGCAATATGCCAAGCCGCGCAGCGCAGACACCGAAACCCGCGATGGTCTGACTCTGCCGTGCTACCGCGGAGATTTGGTGAACCGCCCCGGGTTCACCTTCGAAGAGCGCGACCCGGACCCTACATTGCTCCTGCGCGGTTACGAGCGCGCGGCGCTAACGCTGAATTTCGTCCGCTCGCTGGTGGATGGCGGCTTTGCCGACCTGCACCACCCGGAATACTGGGACCTAGACTTCTTCGGTCATTCGCCGAATGTTGACGCCTACCGCGGTATCGTCGATTCCATCGGCGATTCACTCCATTTCCTGGAAGCCATCACTGGCAAGGGTGTGGACGACTCGTACCGCGCGGCGTTTTATGCCAGCCATGAAGGCTTGGTGTTGCACTACGAACAAGCGCAAACCCGCCACATTGCGCGGCGCAACGCTTGGTACAACCTGTCCACGCATATGCCGTGGATTGGCCTGCGTACTGCTCAGTTGGACGGCGCTCACGTGGAGTATTTCCGCGGTATCGCCAACCCCATTGGCGTTAAGGTGGGTGCTGCCATGGACGATGCATGGCTGCAGGAACTGGTGCAGGTGCTGAACCCGCACCACGAACCGGGCCGCCTAACGCTTATCCACCGCTTCGGCGCCGACCACATTGCCGACAAAGTGCCACGCATGGTGGACGCTGTGCGTCGCACGGGTGTGCCCGTGCTGTGGGTGGCCGACCCCATGCATGGCAACACCGAGACGACCGCCCAAGGGTACAAGACGCGGCGCTTTGACAAGGTGTTGCGAGAAGTGGAACAAGCATTCCAGGTGCATGAGGAATGCGGTAGCCGCCTAGGCGGCGTGCACCTCGAGTTGACCGGCGAAGATGTCACCGAGTGCACCGGCGGCGCGCGTAACCTTTCCGACGAAGATCTCTCACGCGCCTACCGTTCGACCGTGGATCCGCGCCTCAACGCCGAACAGGCCCTCGAGGTCGCCCTGCTGGTGGCTCGTCACCAAGCCCGCGGACGGCACTCAGCCAAGCGCTGACTTCCGTCTTCGGCACCTCGCGCCATTCGCCGGGTGCGAGGCCGTCGAGCGTCCAAGGGCCTACCGCGTACCGAACCAGTCGCAGCGTGGGCAGCCCTACGGCAGCGGTCATGCGTCGTACTTGCCGGTTACGGCCTTCGCGCAGCTCCAGTTCCAGCCAAGTGGTCGGAATGCGTTCACGATGGCGAATAGGCGGCGTGCGCGGCCACAAGTGGGCGGGTTCCGGTACTTCCCGGCTGGGGGCTGGTAGAGTCGGACCATCGGCAAGCACCACGCCCGTGCGCAGCGCGACTAGTGCCTCTTCTGTACACACGCCTTCCACTTGGGCCCAATAGATTTTCGGCGCCTTGAAGCGCGGGTCTGCCAAACGAGCCTGCAATGGCCCGTAGTTGGTCAGCAGCACCAGTCCCTCACTGTCTTGGTCCAGCCTCCCGGCCGGATAGACCCCGGGCACCGGCACCACGTCGGCGAGCGTCGCACGCCCCTGACGGTCCGTGAACTGCGTCAGGACGCCATAAGGCTTGTTGACCAGCAACAAACGGATACCGTCAGCCATGGCGATGGCCCGGGCAGGGCGTGGGCAGCGGGCAGGCGCCGCTACGCGGACAAATCAGTGTGGCGGGGCGCTCCGCCGCGTCGGCAATCCACGCGATGTTTTGCACCTGTGCCACCGTCTGCAGCGCCTGGCGAACCTCCGGTGAAAGCTTGGCCTGGCCCTTGCCGCGGCGGCAAGCGGAGGCTACCGAGGCGATGAGTTCTGCGGTCGGTAACCCTTGCGCTTCTAGTGCCGGGGCGAGGTCCACTCCGACGGACAGCACATGGGACGTATGCCCTGCGTCCTCGGTATGCAGCGAGTGGCAGCAATAGAGCCTGGGCCCATGGCCTGCATCCATGACCGAAATCTGCGATGTGGGTGTGGTGCCGGTCTTGGGGCCTGGGGAGCCTTCATTGAGCAACTTGAACACCGCCCAACGCGGGCAGGGATCCGGCACCAAGGCCATGTTGCCCCATGGCAGGGCGATGCCATTGCCGCGATAGACCGCCCGCAAGTAGCCCGGTGGATAGCCGTCGAAGAAGTGCCAATGGCGATAGGGTGAGACGGCGGTCATGCGGCGCATGACCACCGCCGGCGTCACGCCCAGTTTGGTGCAGGCCACCACGCTGTGGGATTCGCGTAGCAGGAATTGGCGGAACGGTTGCCGTGGGCAGAGCAGGGCGCCGGCGAACATGCTGCATTCAAAGTCGCGCCAGGCGTACAGCACGTCTTGTGCTGCCATTCCCGGGCGAATTTGCCCGGTCATGTCGTCGCCGAGGATGCCGGAGGCCGTATGCGGCGAAATCATGCCGTCGCCACCGTGCAGCACTTGGTGCCCTAGGAAGAAGGCCAGTTCGTATTTCAGTCGCTCTTCTTGCTGATTCATGCGCCGGTTCACGATCAACGTACCGGGCGCTTCATAACGGGCGCGGAGGAGTGTCAGGCCGTCTGCTGCACGTTCGCCCTCGGACCATTTCAGGCGCAAGCCATAGGTGTGGCAAATCTCCATGAGGTCTTCCACGGAAAGAGGCATGCGGCGCCCGCCGGCTTCTTCCGCGGCCCGCTCAATTTCCGGGAAGTCGTTTTGGCGGGTTTCCTGCCAAACGCGAATCAGTAGCTGGGCGAAATGCCGTCCGCTGGTACCCGTTTGCGCGAGGAGCTCCGGAAGGGCCGCCTGCAACAAACTCTTGGAAAAGAGGAAGGCAGGCTCCAGCGGCATGGCTTCGGCGATGCCGCCCGTTCGGACGGCGGCGGTAACGGGACGGTTTTGAGCCGTGCCCGGCGCGTCCACGGAATCGTCGAGGAACCACTTGGATTCCTTACCGAAGACCCTAGCCAACAGCGCTAAAACCTCTCGGGAAGGCGAGCGTTTGCCGTTTTCCACCATGCTCAAGTAGGAGGTAGAGGGGGCGGCCTCCACGTCGAGCTGTACGCACCGTGCGGACAACTCGTCTAGGGTCAAACCGTGGCGCTTGCGTAGGGTTTTCAGCTTTGCGCCGAGAAAGTGCGCCTGCTTCGGTAAACCGACCATAGGGGCTCCATAGTGAACTTTTGTGAATTTTACACTGTGAATTTTCTATTGTGAACATCACGAGAGTAATTCACATACTATTTTTTGACTGATTGGATTTTCCACCGCTATGGAGACGAGCATGAGCTTCCTGACCGCCGAACAACTGGCACACGATTGGTCCACCAACCCGCGCTGGCAGGGTGTGCAGCGTGGCTATTCCGCCGACGACGTGGTTCGTCTCCGGGGTTCCGTCGCCGTGGAGCACTCGCTCGCCCGCCTTGGTGCGGAGAAGCTGTGGCGCCATATGCACGAAATGCCGTTCGTTAACGCGCTCGGCGCGCTCACGGGCAATCAGGCCATGCAGCAGGTGAAAGCGGGCTTGAACGCTATCTATCTGAGCGGCTGGCAGGTGGCCGGCGACGCCAACCTCTCGGGTGAGATGTACCCGGACCAGTCGTTGTACCCGGCGAACTCGGTGCCCGAGGTGGTGCGCAAGATCAACAACACCCTGATGCGTGCAGACCAACTCCACCACGCTGAAGGCGACCACACCATAGATTGGTTGCAGCCCATTGTGGCCGACGCCGAGGCCGGTTTCGGTGGTGTCTTGAACGCCTTCGAACTGATGAAGGGCATGATTGCCGCTGGCGCCGCTGGCGTGCATTTCGAGGACCAACTGTCCTCCGCCAAGAAGTGCGGCCACATGGGCGGCAAGGTACTGGTGCCGACGCAGGAAGCGGTGAGCAAGCTCATTGCTGCCCGCCTAGCTGCCGACTGTGCTGGCGTGCCGACATTGCTGGTGGCCCGTACGGACGCCGAGTCCGCCAACTTGCTCACTTCGGACATCGATGAACGTGATCGTCCGTTCATCGCTTCGACAGAGCGCACGGCCGAAGGCTTCTTCTATGTGAACGCCAGCCTCGACCAAGCGATCGCCCGCGGTTTGGCTTACGCGCCCTACGCGGATCTGATCTGGTGCGAGACCGGCAAGCCGGACCTCGAGGAAGCCAAGCGCTTCGCCGAGGCCATCCACGCCAAGTTCCCGGGCAAGCTGCTCGCCTATAACTGCTCGCCCTCGTTCAACTGGCGCAAGAAGCTGGACGACGCGACCATCGCCAAGTTCCAGCGCGAACTCGGCGCCATGGGCTACAAGTTCCAGTTCATTACGCTGGCCGGGTTCCATGCGCTGAACTTCAGCATGTTCCAGTTGGCCAAGGGCTACAAGGCCAGCCAGATGTCGGCTTACGTTGAACTGCAAGAGGCGGAGTTCGCCGCCGAGGCTGTCGGCTACACCGCCACCCGCCACCAGCGGGAAGTGGGCGCCGGCTACTTCGACGCGGTGACGCAGGTATGCACCGGTGGCACGTCTTCGACCACCGCGATGAAGGGCTCGACGGAAGAAGGTCAGTTTCACTGATCGTGACGCAGGGGCGTGCCGTCTACGTGCGCCCCTGCGGTTTCACTAATTAGCGCGTGCCGTCGGTCGCTATACTGGCGGCATGCACTACGCCCATCTCTTGCTGCCGCACCAGCATGGTTGAAGCTTTCGACCCGGCTTGCCGTCGCTGTCCGCGACTGGCCTCGTTTCTGGACGAGGTGCGCGCCAAACACGTCGACTATCACGCCGCGCCGGTGCCAGCCTTTGGGGTTGCCCAGCCCGGCCTGCTGGTGGTGGGGTTGGCGCCTGGTATGCATGGCGCCAATCGCACTGGGCGTCCCTTCACGGGGGACCACGCCGGCCTGCTGCTATACCAGGCCCTCTACGCCGCCGGCTTTTCGGACCGCGCCGAGTCTTTGAGCCGTGATGATGGCCTGCAGTTGCGCGATTGCCGCATTACGAATGCGGTGCGGTGTCTGCCGCCAGCCAACAAGCCATTGCCCATAGAGATGCATACCTGCAATGGCTTTCTCGCGCATGACATAGCCGCGGTGCCGTCTGGCGGTGCCATCCTCGCCTTGGGCCGGGTAGCGCATGAAGCGGTACTGCGCGCACTGAAAATGCGTCCTGCAGCCTACGCCTTCGGCCACGGGGCGGAACACGACCTAGGTGCGAACCGTCGTCTGTTCGACTCCTACCACTGCAGCCGCTACAACACCCAAACGCGGCGCCTGACCACCGAGATGTTTGCAGCGGTGGTGGGCAAGGCAGGACAATGGGCCCGTGACCACCACGTTGCCGCCCCCCGCTGAAGCCGCGCCCGAGCCCTCGCCCGAGCCCTTCGATCCTAAGGGCTTCGTGGCGACGCTGCCGATGCGGCCTGGCGTGTACCGCATGTTTGCGGCCGACGGCGAGCTTATTTACGTGGGCAAGGCGCGGCAGCTGAAGCAACGGGTAGGCAGCTATTTCCGTGCGGATCTCATGGCACCCAAGGTGGTGGCCATGGTGCGGCAGATAGCGCGGATCGAGGTCACGCTTACCCGTTCCGATACCGAGGCGCTGCTGCTCGAGTACAACCTCATCAAGCAGCATCGGCCGCACTACAACGTGCTGCTGAAGGATGACAAGACCTTTCCTTATTTGCGCTTGTCGCTCACGGCTTTCCGCGTATGACTTTCTACCGCGGTGTGCGCCGCGCGCCTGACCGTTTCTTCGGTCCTTACCCTAGTACTTGGGCCGTTCGCGAGACGGTAACGCAGCTGCAGAAATTGTTCCGTTTGCGTACGTGCGAAGACACTTACTTTGCGCATCGCTCGCGGCCTTGTCTGCAGTATCAGATTCAGCGTTGCACGGCACCCTGTGTGGGGCTTATTTCCCAGACGGACTATGCAGGGGACGTAGCATCGGCGGTGAGTGTGCTGGAGGGGCGAAACGACGACGTGGCCCGTGACTTGGGAACGCGTATGGAAGCAGCCGCTGAAGCGCTGGAGTTCGAGCGTGCCGCCCAACTGCGGGACCAGCTGGCAGCACTACGCAAGCTGCAGGAACAGCAGATTATTACTTCGACCACCGATACCGACTGTGATGCCGTGGCGCTCGCCGAAGCCAACGGCGAGTACTGCGTCGGGTTGCTGTTCATTCGTGGTGGACGAAGTCTTGGCACTACGACCTTCTTTCCACGCACCGGGGTGGCGGAGCCGGAAGAAGTGCTCTCAGCCTTTCTGGCGCAGTACTACCTCGAGCGCGAGGCGCCGCCGGAAATCTTGGTGCCCATGGCATTGGAGGAAGCAGCGGCCCTTGAGGAGACGCTGTCGCAGCGCGCAGGTCGTAAGGTCAAATTGCACCGCGCGCAGCGGGGCCTGAAAGCCAAGTGGCTGGAGGTGACCCGCGAGAATGCGGAGCAGGCCCTGAAGATGAAACTGACCCACCGGACTGGTGTGGCGGGGCAGTTGGCGGCCTTGGGGGTAGCCCTTGGCTTACCCGCGCCCCCGCGCCGCATCGAATGCTTCGACATCAGCCATACAGGCGGCGAGGCTACCGTGGCGTCGTGCGTGGTGTTCGGGCCCGAGGGGCCGAGCAAAACGGAATACCGGCGTTTCAACATCGAGGGAATCCAGCCCGGGGATGACTATGGCGCGATGCGGCAAGCGCTGGAGCGTCGCTTTCGGCGAATCAAGGCGGGCGAGAGCCCCATTCCGGACGTCTTGCTCATCGACGGTGGCAAGGGGCAATTGGCGCAGGCTGAAGAGGTGCTTGCCGCCCTCGGGGTGGAGGTTCCGGCGGTGGTCGGGGTGGCCAAGGGAGCAGACCGCAGGGTTGGGCAGGAGCGCTTGTTCCGGCTGGGCGAGGAGTTTGCGGACCTGTTGCCGCCGGACTCGCCAGCGCTGCATGTGGTCCAGCGTGTGCGCGACGAAGCGCATCGTTTTGCCATCACTGGCCACCGGCGCAGCCGCGCGAAAGCCCGCCAGGGGAGCGTCTTGGACGATGTGGCGGGTTTGGGGCCAGCCCGCCGACGCGCCCTGCTGAAGCAATTTGGAGGCCTGAAAGGGGTACAGTTGGCAGGTCTGGAAGACTTGGCGGCAGTGCAGGGTATTGGTCCGCATCTGGCGCAGGTCATTTATGATCATCTGCATACCGGCAACTAAGCCGGTTCGTCGGAGATGCGGCACAATGTTGTCGCCTCGGCCGGTGCAGTCGGCCTTTTGCAAGTCCTCTGGAAGCCGGTAACTATCGTGCCATCGCGCTCATTGATGAACATCGCCAATATTCTTACGGGGCTGCGTATTCTGGCTATCCCGCTAGTGGTGCTGTTGTTCTTCTTGCCGTATTCCTGGTCGCACATGGCGGCCGGGCTCATGTTTGCGGCAGCAGGCATCACCGATAGCCTCGACGGGTACTACGCTCGCAAGTACGGCTTGATCACACCGCTGGGTGCGTTCCTGGACCCGGTGGCTGACAAGTTGATTGTCGCGGTGGCATTGGTCCTCATTGTTCACGACAACCACACGTGGTGGATGACGGTTACGGCGGCGGTCATTATTGGCCGGGAAATCGCCATTTCGGCGTTGCGCGAATGGATGGCCGAGATTGGCGCTCGCCGCAAGGTGGCCGTGTCGTCCATCGGCAAGTTCAAGACCATCTTGCAGATCGTTGGGCTGTCCATGCTGCTGTACCGTGAAGATATCTGGTTTATCCCCATTTACCGTTTGGGGATCGCCCTGACAGTGCTCGCTGCTGTCCTCACTTTGTGGTCGATGGTGGCCTACTTGCGAGCGGCATGGCCCGATCTCACTTCGCAGGGCGAGAGCGCTTGACACTGCCGAGAAATGCCTTAATATTCTCGGTCTCGCGAGCGGGAATAGCTCAGTTGGTAGAGCGCAACCTTGCCAAGGTTGAGGTCGCGAGTTCGAGCCTCGTTTCCCGCTCCATTTCTTCATCAGGCAACCCCGGGTCACCGGGGTTTCTTGTCTGAGGGGATAGCGCACTCCTACAACGGTGCGCACCGCAGGCGCGGTAGCAAAGCGGTTATGCAGAGGACTGCAAATCCTTCCAGGCGGGTTCGACTCCCGCCCGCGCCTCCATTCCTTTCTTTGCCGGTCGGCATGCCGTAGCCTTCAGTCAGGAGGCCGTCATGGCGCGCGCGAAGCAAGCAGGTCCATCCGACTACGTTCGAAGCTACCGGTCCATGGGCAGTCTGCTGGCTGCGGTGCTGGCGGGAGTGGCGGCGTTGGTGCTGCCCGGTTGTCAGGCCCCACAGAAACCCGCTTCGCGGCAGGCTTTTGTCGTCGGTGGGCCTTGCCGTTATGACGTCTCAGCGGGCATCGCGCAAATTTTGGCGGTGCACCCGGGGGCGGGTGCGGTGGAAATGGATATCGGTTTGTCGATGCCGGCCGAATTCAAGCCGGCAGCGTGGTGGCACCAAAAAGAATGGCGGATTTCCGTGGTGGGCCCGCCGGGTCTGCCGAACCATCGCTGGTTGGTCACCAACGGCATGATGGAAGGCGCCCGCTACCCGGTGGAGCTTTCTGTCATTCGCGAGGGCACCTGCACGCCCGTGCTGCTCCGGTTTCCCGGCCGCCCCTGGATAGTGCAGTAGGCGGCAGGCGCGAAACAGTGGGCCTCAGCGTTCCCAGGTCCAGTCTTTGCTTTCCTTGCGGCAGCCGCCACCGGGAGCGCCGCGCCAGGCACGGCCCCGTACTACGCGGCCGCTGGGTAAGCCGGTGGCTTCGCTATTCTGCAGAGCGCGCACCCCATTAATCCAAACGTCTGTGACGCCGGTAGACAACTGGTGTGGTTGGTCGAAGGTGGCGTGGTCTTGCACGGTAGCCGGGTCGAACACCACCACGTCGGCATACTGTCCGGGTGCTAGGCGTCCACGGTCGGTTAGCGAGAGTACCTTCGCCGGAAAGGAGGTGAGCTTGCGAATGGCTTCTTCGAGCGGGATGACCTTTTCGTCACGTACATACTTCGCTAGCAAGCGCGCGAAGTTTCCATAGGCCCGCGGGTGTTCGGCGTACTGCAGAAACACGCCTTCAGGTGCCGGCGCGCCCGCGTCGGAGCCGAAGCTGAGCCATGGCAGCGCTACCTGCCGGCGCATGTTGTCCTCTGACATCAGAAAGTAAGCTACCCCAACGCGGGTGCCATCTTCCACGACGAGTTGCATCGCGGCCTCCGCTGGAGTAACGCCGCGCAGCTTGGCTACTTCGGCCAGCGACTTGCCCGTGTACTGACGAAGCGCCGGGTTCTTGAACGCCAGCAGCAACATGCCTTCGGGGCCCGCCGCACGATAAAGATTTTCCCAGTCGGATTTGGGCGCATCCATTTCAGCTGCCACGCGGGCGCGGGTGGCCGGGTCCTTGAGGCGCTCAGCCCATTTGGCGTATCCGCCTTCCTGAACCCAGGCGGGCATGGCGGCATCTAGCCCCGTGGCCCCTGCGGGGTAGAGGTACATGTCCGCCGTAATACGCGTGCCGCTGGCGCGGGCCGCTTCCACCTTGGCGATGACCGCGTCGAGCTTGTTCCAGTTCTGCTTGCCTGCGACCTTCAGGTGATAAATCTCGGCAGGTGCACCGGACTCGCGGGCAATCTGGATGGTCTCGTCGATGGCTTCCAGCAGGCGGTCGCCTTCACTGCGCATGTGCGCAATGTACATGCCGCCGCAGGCGCCGGATTCCGTAGCCAAAGACGCCAGTTCCTGAGTCTTGGCATAGGTGTTGGGGTTGTAGATGAGCGCAGTGGTAACACCGAGCGCTCCGTCCTCCATCGCTTCACGGACGAGTTGGCGCATCTTGGCCAACTGCGTGGTATCGGGTTGAACGTTGTCTTCGCCGAGGACATACGTTCGAACGGTACCTGCGCCGACGAAGGAAGCAACGTTCGGAGAAATGCCGCTGCGTTCCAGTTTCTCCAGGTACTCGCCGAGTGTCGTCCAGTCGATAGACGTCAACGAGGCGTCCGCTGCGCGCAGGAAGTCTGCCTTCATGGCGTCGTTCAACGGCCCCATCGATATCTCGCCCATCACTTCCAGTGTCACGCCTTGGCGCAAATCGCTGAGGGCGCGCTTGTCGATGAGCAGAGATTCTTCCGGGTGGGCCAGCATGTTGATGAAGCCAGGCGCTACCGCCTTGCCGGTGGCGTCAAACTCCACCGCTCCAGTACCCGGTGCTTTCGGGCCTACATAAACGATGCGGTCTCCCTGCAGCGCGACATCGCCAACGAATGGCTTGCTGCCGCTACCGTCATAGACCGTGCCGTGCCGCAGCACGGTGGAGTAAGTGACGGTCGCAGCCTCGGCTACCGCGGCCGAGGGCAAAGCGCTGACCAATATGGCAGCGACGAGGCTGCGAAGCAGGGGACTGTTCATCGGGTACTCCGCGCGGCTTAGTACTTGAGGTAGAAATTCATGAAGTGGTGGACATACGCCGTCCACAAGAGCACCACGCCGGACAGTGCAAGTACCAAGGTCCACAGGCGTGCGGCCCATGGCCTGCCGAGACTCCATGCCTGAGCGGTGGCCCACAGCAGCGCCATGGTGCCGCCCACGTAACCGAGGATGGACGCTACCTCAATGGCGACGACCACGCCGTCGAAGCTACCATTGAGCAGGTTTTCTCCGGTAGCCGCGAGCAAGATGAAGATAATCCAAGCGACGCTCGGTGCCACCAACGCCAAGGTGGCAAAGCGCGAGGTGCGGTGGGCGCGCAGCGCAGGGCCGTGCAGCGGCAACTTCACCCCATGACGGCGACGCGACCAAGCGGCGATGGGCCACAGCAAGACGGTGCCCAACGTGGCGACCAGCGCGACGACGACCGCTGGCAACAACCACGCCGGGTCGCGGCTAGCAGGATAGCGGTCCAACACCATGATGGCCGAGACTTCTTCTATGGTGAAACGCGTGACCTGGCCGTTTTCTACGATGCCGGCTAGGCGCCAACGTGTGACAGTGTCTTGCCAGACGAACGGACTGACTTCGACGTAACGGCGGGGCTTGCCATTGGCGCCGGTGATGAGTCCACCGGTGAGGCTGCCATCGGCGTTTGCCGTGAGCTTAACAGGCCCGATGAGCGACAGGACGCGCAGGTATGAGGTGTCTGGGCGGCGCGAACTCTCGTAGGTGCCGGCCGCCATTTGGGCATGTTGCTTGGCCACTGCTTCAGGAACCCCCGCCACGACCGGCGCTGCGGAGGGTGCCGGGAAATAGCGATCCATGAAGCCTTCGTAGAAATCGGTGCGTAGGCGTGAACGGCTGCTTCCGGCGCTATTCACCGAGATGAACATACCGACTTTTTCGTCCAGTATAAGATGCAGTTCACTGTGGAAGAACTGGGTGTCGCCGCCATGCGCGATAACACGACGCCCGTTGTAGTCGGTCTGGTAAAAGCCGAGCAGCATGCGGTTGAGTGGGCCAACGCCGTAGGCAAAGCGGCTCTCATGCATTTGCTTTGCGGTGGCAGCAGAAAGCAGCGCCGGTGAACCGCCTTCGCGGGACGCAAGCTGAGCGATCATGAACCGGGCCATATCAGCCCCGCTCGCGGCCAGACTGCCGGCGGGCGCAGGTACCACAATCTCGTAGGGCTTGGGGGCCTCTGTGGCGATGGCATAACCCTGCGACATTAGCGGCTGGAGTGCGGCCGGCAAAGGCTGACGGAAGGTGGAATGGTGCATGCCCGCAGGGGCGAAGAGATGCTTATCGATGTAGTCGTCGAAACTCTCGCCAGAAACCCGTTCCACGATGCGCCCCGCGAGTGTGGTGGCGTAGTTCGAATAGGCAGGCGTGCTGCCGGCCTTGAAAATGCGGACTGGGATGTCTTTCGATACGTAGTCACCGAGCGGGCGCATGTACTTCGGGTCGCTGACGATAAGTTGCTTAACCCGTTCCTCGAAGCCGGCCGTGTGCGTCATCACGTGGCGCATCGTGATGGGGCCATCTGCTCGCGCCGGGATCTTGAAATCCAAATAAGTGTTGATGTCCGCATCTAAGTCGATCTTGCCGGCCTCTACCAGTTGCATCACCGCAGTCCAGGTGAACAACTTCGACACAGAACCCGGACGGAACAACGTCTTTTCCGGGTCGACTAGCGTGCGCTTGGCGACGTCCGAATAGCCGTAACCCTTCTGGAACAGCACTTGGCCGTCCTTCACGACCGTAATGACCGCGCCGGCGATATCGTCCTTGGCGAGGGTGGCGGGCACCATGCCGTCCAGCCAGGCTTCCAAGTCCGCGCGCTCGAGTGGCCGCGCCGCGGCTAACGCTTCGTCGGCGTTGGCCGGCAGGCTGAAGGCCAGTAGGCCCGCCAAGAGAAAGGCAATGTGGCGAAAATGACGGATGAGACTGGGCATTGTCGACTCCAGCAAAGGCTCCGTGGCGAAGCCAAGGTATTCGGACACTAGGGCTAGAGCCCTCATTTGTTTACAATACCGAAAATTTATCCGATTTTGAAAATACTTTTTCGGTACGGGGCTTAACGCGGTTTGCGGGGTGCGGCTTTGCGCTTGGCAGGCGCTGTTGCAAGTGGCATCTTGGGGGTCTTGAGGGGCGTCGTGGTCTCGCTGCCCTCGCGGGACACACCGCCAACGGCAGCTATCGTCTGGCTCTCGTTGGCCGAGCATACCGCCAGCACGCGGCATACCCCTGGAGACGCTGCCACATACCCATGGCCCATGGTGCTATCCAGATAAATAGAGTCACCGGCCTTGAGGCGAACAGGGGCATAGAGGCTGGTATGAACCTCGATTTCCCCTTCGAGCACATAGATAAACTCTTCACCCGCGTGCCGAACGAGTTCACCGAACTCCGCTAGCGACTGCGCCCGATGCTCGACGATGATGGGAATAAGGCGCTTGTTCAATAATTCGGCGGCAGAGTAGAGGTGGCGGTAGTTCGGCGAATCGATCAGGCGGCCCTCGCCGCTACGGGTAATGCTGCGTCGGCCTTGGGTGGTTGAGGTAGCCGGTTCTTCGGTGTTGGCGCCGAACAACAGCGAGATATCAATGCCCAGCCCCGTACTCAGGCGCATCAGCTTGTCGTAGGTTAGCGAAACCCGGTCGTTCTCCATTTTGGACAACGTGGACACCGGGAAGCCGGTACGGCGACTCACCTCGGCCAGTGTCCACTCGCGGCGGATACGGATGGACTTAAGAACGGCCCCGGGACGGGTCGGCGGTTTGGTCTCGCTCATTTGCTTCTCGTGGCATTAAAAGGTGGTAGCCGTCGCACTTTAGTCTGCCCCCCGGCGAACGGCAACATGGCTTTCCTAATTTTCCTGAAACAGAAAATTGGGTTGCAATAAACGGTACTTAGGCGATAGAGTCGGCCAACAAATCGACTGGAAGGCTTCGCCTGCTTTGGCAATGCCTAGTTCCAAAACAATCAGTAATGAGGGAGAACGCCGCTTATGAAGATCACCACCACGCCGCTGCGCGTCGCTTTGCTCGCCGCCGGTTTGCCTTTTAGTATTGGTACCGTGTTCGCTGCCGCGAACGATGTAGATGAAGTCGTGGTAACCGCTACCAAGCGCGAGGAGTTGCTGAAAGACGTGGCGATGTCCATTACGGCCGTCACGGCAGCAGACCTCGAGTTGCGCCACGATTCGGGCTTGCAGGACCTCACCGAGCAGGTGCCGGGCCTTTCCCTCCAGTCCATCGACGCCGGTAAGACCCGCATTGTCATCCGCGGCCAGAACGTGGGCAGTGTAGGCGCCACCGTGGCGACCACCATCGACGACATCCCGTTCTTCATGTCCAGCGCGCAGTCGAACGGCGCTTTCTTCAGCGCGAACATCGACTCGTTCGATCTCGCTCGTATCGAGGTGTTGCGCGGCCCGCAGGGCACGCTGTACGGCGCCTCGGCTGAAGGTGGCCTCATCAAGTACGTGACCAACCGGCCCGACCCGACCAAGTTCGACGGCGCGTTCCGCGTCGGCATGCTGTCCACGTCGGGCGGCGACTCTAAGGGCTTCGCCAAGGGCATGATCAACGTACCGTTTTGGGACGGGAAGGCGGCGCTGCGCGTCGTCGCGTTCTCCAACGAGACGCCGGGCTATGTCGACAACCCGCTTACTGGCGCCAAGAACATCAACGGCGTCAAAGTGCAGGGTGGGCGCGCTTCGCTGCTGCTGCAGCCATCGGATGCGCTGTCCATTCGGGCCACGGTCTTTGCCCAGAAAACCAAGGCGGATAACAACAACAACGTGGAAGTGGTCGGTGCTGCACTGACGCCGGCGGCTCCGCCGAACAACAAGTTCGACGCCATTGACGGCATGTCACAGGGTACCTTGTGGAACAACAGCAATGAAATTGACTTGAAAGTGGGCGCACTCACCATTGATTACGACTTCGGCGACATGACGCTGACCTCCGCCACCAGTTACGGCAAGAATGATCTGGTATTCAGTAGCGATATTTCCAATTTAAACCTGGCGGCCGGTCTTTCCTACGGAGACTTTTTCGGCGGAGCGATCTACGGGCAACCGGCTGGCGTGCTGCTAACTGGCAACGAAACCAACTTTGTCCACAAGTTCAATCAGGAAATCCGGCTGTCTTCGAACAAGCGTGGGGAAGACTCAAAACTCGACTGGCAGGTGGGAGGATTCTTCACCCGTGAATCCGTTGCCCTCATCCAACCCTATGTGGCGCGTAACAAGACCACGCTCGCGGTATTGGCACCGCCGGTCGGCGACGCCAATATTCCTGCCAACTACAAGGAACGGTCGGCGTTCGCCGATGCTACGTACCACTTCACGGACAGCTTCGACGTGGAAGCGGGCGTGCGCTATACCAAGGTAGACCAGCAGCAGCAGACCGTTTTGGGTTGTTGCATTATCTACGGGCCGGGAACGACCTATCCGGTGCGCGATTCCGCTGAGTCCAAGACGACTTGGTCGCTGGCACCGCGCTGGAAAATCAACGAAGACACCCTGCTGTATGCCCGCTTGGCAACCGGATTCCGTCCGGGCGGCCCGAACTTCCCCACGCCGCCGCTGCCGGATCCCCCGAACTTCCTGCCGGACTCGACCAAGAACTACGAAGTCGGTTTCCGTACGCAGTTGGCCGATGGCAAGGTATCTATCGACGTGGCTGTTTTCAAAATTGACTGGAAGGACGTCCAGATTCTGGGGCTAGTACCGACCGAAAATGGCCCGATTGGTGTCAACGGCAACTCGGGGTCAGCGACGAGCCAAGGCGTCGAATGGAACCTCGCTTGGCGCCCCACGGAGAACCTGCGTATCGGCTATTTGGGCGCCTATACGGACGCCAAGCTGAAGACCGATGCTGCGGGTCTCGGCGCCTTCAAGGGTGACGAACTGCCTTATGTTCCCCGCACGTCCTCGACGCTGAACGTGGACTTCAACGGCACGGTGGCAGGCAAGGCAGTGTTCGGTGGCTTCTCCGTCAATAGCGTCGGCAAGCGCTATACGGGCTTCTCGCCTTCCGTCGCTGTCATCGAGCCACACGTGGCGCTGCCCTCGTACACCACGCTGAACGCGCAGCTCGGTGTCGATTTCGGCGGCCGTTATACGCTGGAAGTGTTTGCGCAGAACCTGGGCAACGAGACCGGTATCCTCGATTACGGCAACAATGGTTCGCGACTCCAGCGTGGTTACGCGGTGTTCACGGCGCCCAGGACCGTAGGCGTGCAGTTCGGAGCGAAGTTCTGATGATGCAGAAGCGTGGACGAGTGGGGGCGGCGTGACTGCCCTCACCTCGTTCCGCGCGCCGTTCGTCGTTTTCCTGGGAGATATTCAAAGCGCTATGTTTGCCAAGACCGCGTTCGGTCTGGCGCAGTGGCGGGGTGAAGATTGCCTCGGACAGGTGCGGCTCCCTGGCTGCACCGTCGATGTGGGCGTCGCGGAACTCGACCTTCCTGCCGCTATCGCCGCGGGTGCCGGTAGCGTCGTCATCGGTTCGGCGGCGGTAGGCGGTGGTGTGGCAGCTAGCTGGGTGCCGTTCCTTTGCCAAGCCGCCGAGCGGGGCTTGGATATCGTGGCCGGTCTGCACATTCGTCTGGAGAGCTTGCCGGGCTTGAAGGCGGCTGCCGAGCGTGGCGGAGCTCGGTTGGTGGACCTGCGAGTGCCGCCAACAAACTTGCCCGTCGGCACCGGACGCAAGCGTTCGGGGAGGCGCGTTCTTACCGTGGGCACCGACTGTGCTTGCGGCAAAAAATACACGGCGCTACGTTTAGCTGAAGATTTGCGCGCCGCTGGTGTGGACGCCGATTTTCGTGCCACCGGCCAGACCGGCATCATGATTGCCGGCAGCGGCATTCCCATCGATGCCGTGGTCGCGGACTTTCTGACAGGCGCCGCTGAAACCCTTTCCCCGGATGCGCACGCTGACCATTGGGACGTGGTGGAGGGGCAGGGTGGCCTCTTCCATCCGGGCTATCTGCAGGTGACGGTCGGGTTGCTGGTGGGGACACAGCCCGACGCCTTCGTCGTGTGTCATGACCCGCGACGCCAGCATGTTGGCGGCTGGCCCGATTTCCCGTTGCCAAGCCTGCAGCAAGTTATCGACCGTACGGTCGCTATCGGTAGCCTCACCAACCCGGCTATCCGCTGCGTGGGCATCTCCCTGAATACCTCGGCTATGGACGCGAGCGAAAGACAGGGCCATCTCGCCCGCTGTGCCGCGGAGACGGGGTTGCCGTGTATTGATCCGCTGGTGGAAGGCACGGGCCCGATTATTCAGCGAATGCTGCAGGAGTTTCCGGTATGAAATCTATCGCTCAGTGGTTACTTTCACTGGCCGTGCTGTTCGCCGTGCCCGCGTTTGGCGCGCCGGAACCTCCCAAGGACCCGGTTGCTGGTTCCTTGCCAGCCCTACAGGCGCAACTGCAAGCCATCCTCACCGAAATGCACGTACCTGGTGTTTCCGTGGCCATCGTCCGTAAGGATGGCCCGGAATGGGTGGGTGCCGTTGGGCTGGCAAACGTAGAGCGGAATGAACCCGCCACTGCCGACACGATGTTCCGCATCGGTTCCACCTCCAAGGCCTTCACGGCGCTCTCGTTACTGCAATTGGTCGAGCAGGGGAGAGTTTCGCTTCAGGATCCGGTTGGCCGGTACGTGAAGGACATTCCCTACGACAATCCTTGGGAAGCCACGGACCCCGTACTGATTGCCGACCTGCTGGAACATACGGCCGGTTGGGACGACCTAAAACTCCGGGAGTTCGCGCAACAGGCTAAGGGCTGGACGCTTCATCAAGGTATGACTTTCGATGCCGGCTCCCATCGTTCGCGTTGGCGGCCGGGAACGCGGATGTCCTACGCGAACGCTGGCACCACCATGGCTGCCGCGGTGGTTGAGCAGGTGACGGGCCAAACACTTGAGAACTATGTCGCTGAGCATTTGTTTGCGCCTCTCGGCATGCGCACGGCCAACTATCTGGAGCCGGTGGGACTGCCCGCGACGACGCTTTACCATGCCGACGGAAAAACGCCTTACCCGTACTGGCACATCATTGTGCGACCGTCCGGCTCCATCAACGCTTCGGCCAAGGATATGGCGGCGTATCTCGCCTTCTATCTGAATCGCGGAAAAGTGGGCGAGCAGGCCGTGGTTTCGTCTGCCTCTGTCGACCGCATGGAGGTTCCTACGCGCTCTTGGGCAGCGAAGGAGGGCGTAAGCATTGGCTATGGTCTTCACAACTATTCGACGGTGGCCGACGGCTTCGTGGTTCATGGCCACAACGGCGGGGTGAGTGGCGGCTTGACCGCCATGGCTTATGTACCAAGCGCCGGAGTAGGCTTTTTCATGAGCATCAACGCGGACAATGGTGCTGCTTTCCAGCGCCTCGAAAATGTCATTCGCCGTTACGCACTACGTGGGCTCACCCCACCTGCGCTGCCACCCGCGCAATCGCTGCCGGCCTTCGCGAATAACTATGTGGGCTGGTACCAACCCGATTCACCCCGCAGCGAGATGTTCCGCTTTCTGGAGCGGCTGGTGGGCCTCACCCACGTCGAAGTGCAGGGCGATGTGCTGGTGATGTCGCCGCTGCTCGGAGGCGAGCAACAGCATTACGTCTCGGCCGGCGGACGGACACTGCGTCGTACCGATACGGGTCATGAGGAACCAGTGGCTACCCTGGCGCTACTGAAGCCGCAGCCAGACGGTCTTTTCATCGGTTCGGGCGGTTCTGCCGGCACGATGCGGCGCGTGCCTACTTGGGCAGTGATGGCGGAACTGCTCGGTGTGGCATGGTTCGTGCTGTCCATTGCAGCCATCGTGCTCTACGCCCCCTTCTGGTTGGTGGGGCGCTGGGTTCGTGGTCCTCGTCCGGTTGACCGGACGCTACGTGTTGCCGGGTTGCTGCCGGTGTTGTCGTTGGTTGGCACGGTTGCGCTCGTTGCTTCGGGGACCGGTGATGTGCTGACGAACTTCGGGTCGGCGTCCGTGTTCTCAGTCGGTCTTTGCGTCGCTACATGGTTGTTGGCGGCCTCCACGTTGGCATTCGTCTATTTGGCATTCTTTGGAAGCTCCAACGCGGCACGGTCCGTGGTTCGCTGGCACGGACGCTTTTGTGCCGTTGGCCTGCTCCTCGGCGTGGCCTACCTCGGGTATTGGGGAATCATTGGGGTTCGGAGCTGGACATGAAAACGCTAAGCGCACGGTTGGTACTAGTGGCGTGCATCGTTACGAACGCGCTGGCAATGGCCGCTCCATCGCCAGCGGTCGTCGAAGGCGGGCCGGCTGTTTCCGTCCCAGCTCTGCAATCGGCAACCGTACCGAGTAGTCGGCAAATCGATTTCCGCTCGACAGTCAACGGCCGAGACTACCGGATACAGATTGCGCTGCCGCTGGCGAAGCCTCCAGCGGGTGGATTCCCCGTCATCTATGTCACGGACGGCGATGGCTACTTCGGTACCTGGGCCTTTGCTGCGCGGCTGCGCGCGATGTCGCAGGAGCTTGAACCGGCCGTGGTGGTCGGCATCGGTTACCCCGAGGCGGAGCAAGATCTCGACGTCGCCATGCAGCGGCGCGTGAACGAGTTGGTGCCGACCATCGACCCAGAACGGCGAAAAGAGGTTGCGGCTTTGCCCGCGAGTGCCGCGGCGCTGTACGCCGGCGCTGACGACTTGCTGCAGATCATCTACAACGAGGTTGCAGCGAAGGTGGAGGCCGTGGTGCCGATCAACCGCACGCGCAGCACGCTGTTCGGGCATTCCTTGGGCGGCTTGTTCGCGCTGCACGCGCTGTTCACCCACCCAGAGTACTTCCAGACCTATTTGGTGCTCAGCCCTTCCATCTGGTGGGATGGGCGTGCGGTTTTGGGTGGGAGAGCGGCCTTCCTGAAGCGGGTAGAAAAGGGCGAGGTGGCACCGCGTGTGTATTTTGCGGTGGGCTCGCTCGAGCAACCCGACCCCGCGCTACCGCTGCCCTGGAAGGCTCCGCCCGGCATGACAGAGGCGCAATTTTCGCAACTCATGGCGCGCGCCGCGATGGTGGACAACACGCTGGAAATGCTGAAAGTTCTCCAACTGAAGGACGGGCCGGCCGGCTACGAAGTGAAGGGGCGGGTGGTCCCGGAGGAAACGCACGTCAGCGTCGCTTGGGCCGCGTTGAACGAGATGCTGGACTTTGCGGTGCCGTTGCGCCCTTAGAAGAGCTCGGAGTCGGGCAGTTTTGCGCGAGCTATAATGCTGCAATTGCTTGCAGGGGTGCGTTCATGGACTTGAGGGAATTCGACGACTTCAATGTCGATGTCATCCGTGACCGCGAGG
>CAIOHZ010000209.1 GCA_903858165.1 uncultured Pseudomonadota bacterium | reverse complement strand
CACTATTCGCTGCCTGCCGAAAACGTGCAGCTCGCTTTCCAGCCGCTGGATTTCATTCAAGTGAACGGGCCGCTGAACCGCGCCATGGTGGCGCATGCCTTGCAGCAGCTCGAGGTGCAGCCCGGCGATTTCGTGCTCGACTTGTTCTGCGGCCTCGGGAACTTCACCTTGCCACTGGCGCGGCACGCCCGCGAAGTGCATGGCGTCGAAGGCGATGTCGGCCTCGTGGCCCGCGCGCGGGCCAATGCCGAGGCGAACGGGCTGACGAACGTTACCTTCAGCGTGGCGAATTTGTTCGAGCCGGTGAACGACTTCGCTTGGGCGAAGCGCCATTGGGACAAGGTGCTGCTGGACCCGGCGCGCGCTGGTGCCCGCGAGATTTTGCCCATGGTGGTGGCGGCGAAGCCTTCGCGTATCGTCTACGTTTCCTGCCACCCGGGCAGCCTCGCGCGCGACGCCGGCATCCTCGTGAACGAACTCGGGTACGTGAACCGTGCCGCAGGAATCATGGATATGTTTCCGCACACTGGGCATGTCGAGAGCATCGCGGTCTTCGAGCCGGCGCCTGGCCGGCGGGGATGAACCCATGGGCACCAAATTGGAGGAACTCCGGATGACGCTTGGACCCTTGATGGTGGATGTGGCCGGCGCCCGGCTAACGCCCGAAGATCGCGAGGTGCTGGAGCACCCTCTGGTCGGGTCTGTCATCCTGTTCACGCGCAACTACGAAACCCCCGAGCAAGTGGCAGCGCTGGTGCGCGACATCCGCGCCGTACGCCGCCCGCCGTTGCTGGTGGCCGTCGACCACGAAGGCGGGCGGGTGCAGCGCTTCCGCGAGGGGTTCTCGCGCATTCCGCACATGCGGGTGATTGGCCACACTTGGGACCGCGACCGGCAGGCGGGCCGCCACTTGGCGCGGCAGGTGGGTTGGCTGCTGGGCGCTGAACTGCGCGCCGTGGGCATCGACCTGGCCTTCACGCCGGTGGTAGACCTCGACTTCGGCGCCAGCGAAATCATCGGTGACCGTGCGTTTCATCGTTCGCCTGAGGCCGTGGCGGAACTGGCCATCTCGCTCATGGGCGGCCTAAAAGAAGCTGGTATGGCGGCTACCGCCAAGCACTTCCCCGGGCACGGTTACGTGGTGGCGGATTCGCACATCGCGTTGCCAGTAGACCACCGCAAACTGGCAGATCTGGATCAAGATCTCTTCCCATATCGCCGCCTGATCGACAACGGGCTGCCGTCCATCATGGCGGCTCACGTGGTGTTCGACCAAGTGGACACGCTGCCAGCCAGCTTGTCGGCGCGCTGGATTGACGGCTACCTGCGCCGCGAGTTGGGCTTCAGCGGCTGCGTTTTCGCGGACGACCTGTCCATGGCTGGCGCTGCGCACTTCGGTGATGTGGTGGCCCGCGCGGAACTGGCGTGGGCCGCCGGCTGCGATGTGCTGCCCATCTGCAACGACCGGCGCGCCGTACACCAAGCGCTGGAACGCTTTCGTCCTGACGCCCGTCCGGCCAGCCAACTGCGCCTCGCGCGATTGCATGGTCCGGCCGGTGCGCCGGACCTGGCCACGCTGCGCGCCAGCGCGCGTTGGCAAGAATGTGCTGAGGCTGCCGGGCGTTGCCTGCAGCCACCACCGTTGCAGCTAGAGGGCGATGCATGAGCGCTTGGCTAGACGACTCGCACTTCGCTGCATTGGCGCAAGGGCTGCAAGAACCGTTGGTGGTAGTGGCCTCGGGCCACCAGCACGCTGGGCACCGCATTGTGTGGGCCAATGAAGCCGCTGCTGGTCGCCTCGATTGCAACCGCGACGGACTCTTTGGGGCACGCGTGGCCCTGCAGGAGCCGTCGGACCAGCCTGCCCCGTTCGAGCCCCTGATTATCCTCGCCCCCGGCGAGTGGCTGTGGCAGAGCCTGCCGAACCGCATCAACGACCAGCACTACTGGTGGGTACGCGGCTTTGCGCTGGTGGCGGAGCCAGGCGTGCGTAATGCACAGTCCGCGGCCTACCTCACCATGCCCGCTGCTTGGGCGCGTATCGACCGCCTCACCGGCCTGATGTCTGGCGGTTGGTTTCACGAGATTACTGACCGCGACTGGGCGCTGGCACAGCGCGAAGCCCGCGTAGTAACCATGTTCGCCTTCGAGGTTGACGGCTTGGAGTCTTATGTGGCGGCCTTCGGCAAGACGGCTGGCGATGCGGCGCTACGCAAGGTGGCGTTTGCGCTACATGGTGGGCTGCGTCGCCCGAGCGACTTGCTGGCGCGCACCGAAGGCGGGCACTTTCCGGCCATGGCTTCGGGCATGCCGGCGGACGCCGCTGAAAAGCACACCCAGGTGTTGATCCAGCGCGTGGCGGACCTTGCCATCCATCATCCCAAGTCGCCTTCAGGCCGCTACCTCACGGTTTCTGCAGCAGTGCTGACGCACACGCCGACGCGCGGCGATCTTTGGAACGTTTTCCATGCGCGCTTGATGGAAGCGTTGAACGAGGCCAAGGCGTATGGCGGTAACCGAGTGGTAGCGCTGTGAGCCAACGTATGAAAAATCGCCGCCAGTTCCTGCAGCAGTCGCTCGCCCTGGGCGGGCTGGCTGGTGCCGGCCTGCTGGCCGCCAGCGCCACACAAGCCCAGAGCCAGTCACAGAGCGCTGCGTCTGCCGCTGCCGGCGGCCTTGTCATGGAACTGCTGCTGTTCCGCCAAGGTACTTTGCCGTCACCGCCGGTGGATGAACGCAATGTGTCCATGCCCACACCCACGCTGGTGCGCGAACAGCTCGCAACCTTGCCGCAGGCCTCGTTGCAGCTGGCAGGTTCTGCCGCAGTGCTGCGCAAACGCCCAGACTTCGGGCTGGTAGCCTTGGGTGGCTGGGTGATGCCTGTGCCTTCGAACGCTACTGGCACCATCGCTCTCGGCGATGTGTTGGCTACGGCGCCGGGAGCAGGGCAGGTAAGTGGCAGCCTAGTGTTCACCCGCGGCACTTACCTGACCGTAGGGCTCGACGCGCTGTGGGTGCCCAAAGACGGCCTGCAGTTGGTGCTTTCCGAAAAGCGCCGCGTGAAGTTCAACGAACGCCACTACTTCGACCACGAAAGCTTCGGCGCCATCGTGCTGGTGCGCGCGCCGGCGTAAAGGCTGTGGGAAAGCCACGCAGGACGCTGGCTATCGTCCTTCGCACGAGGTTCAACTCAACAGCTTCAGCACCTTCTCTGCCTGCGCCAAGCGCTGCTCTTCGAAGGTGAAGGTGCCATAGAACCGCAGTTTGTCCTGCCCGTCCAGCTTCCAAGTCTTCGGCTCTTTCTGCACCAGCTTGATGAGCTTGACGGGTTCCACTTTGGTGTCCTTCGCGAACTGCACCACACCACCGGCGGGGCCGACTTCGAGGCGCTTCAGGCCCAGCGGGCTCGCCTGCTGCTTCAGCGCTGCCAGTTTCAGTAACGTTTGCGTGGGCTCCGGCAGCGGCCCGAAGCGGTCCACCAGTTCGCTCTTCAGGTCTGCCAGCGCTTCGGCGTCTTCGGCGGCCGAGATGCGCTTGTAAAGGCGCAGGCGCAGGTGCACGTCGGGCATGTAGTCCGCGGGTATGAGTGCCGGCGTGTTCAGGTTGATCTCGGTGCCGCTGTGCAGCGGTTCATCCAGCTTCGGTTCCTTGCCGGCCTTCAGGCTCTTCACGGCGCGGTCGAGCAGGTCCATGTAGAGCTGGAAGCCCACCTCGTGCATCTGGCCGGTCTGGTCGTCGCCCAGTAGTTCGCCGGCACCCCGTATCTCCAGATCGTGCGTGGCCAGCGTAAATCCGGCACCCAGCTCTTCTAGGCTTTCGATGGCCTCGAGGCGCTTCTGTGCGTCTTGTGTCATGACGCCCTTGGGCGGTGTGAGCAGGTAAGCATAGGCACGGTGGTGCGAACGCCCCACGCGGCCACGCAACTGGTGGAGCTGGGCGAGGCCCAGCTTGTCGGCGCGGTCGATGATGATGGTGTTCGCGGTGGGCACGTCGATGCCGCTTTCGATGATGGTGGTGGACACCAGGATGTCGAAGCGGCGGTGGCAGAAGTCCAGCATCAGCTGCTCCAGGTCGCGTTCACGCATCTGGCCGTGGCCTACGCGGATTTCCGCTTCCGGCAGCAGTTCGCGCAGTTCTTGCGCGCGCCGTTCAATAGTTTCCACGCTGTTGTGCAGGAAATACGACTGGCCGCCGCGGCGCAGTTCGCGCAGGCAAGCTTCACGTATGGCTGCCGGGTTCCATTCGGACACGAAGGTTTGCACCGCCAAGCGGTCTGCCGGCGGCGTGGTGATGAGCGACAAGTCGCGCAGGCCGCCCAGTGCCATGTTCAGCGTGCGCGGAATAGGCGTGGCGGTAAGCGTTAGCACATCGACGTTAGCGCGCAGCGTCTTCAGCCGTTCCTTGTCGCGCACACCGAAGCGGTGCTCTTCGTCGATGACGACAAGGCCAAGGTCCTTGAACTTGAGGTCCGGCTGCAGCAAGCGGTGCGTGCCCACCACGATGTCGATGGTGCCGGCTTCGAGGCCATTCATGACGACGGTGGATTCTTTCGCGGACTTGAAGCGCGAGAGGCTCTCTACCTTGATGGGCCAGTCGGCGAGCCGGTCGGCGAAATTTTGGTAGTGCTGCTGGGCCAGCAAGGTGGTGGGCACCAGCACGGCCACTTGTTTGCCAGCCTGCACAGCCACGAAAGCCGCGCGCATGGCCACTTCGGTCTTGCCGAAGCCGACATCGCCGCAGACCACACGGTCCATGGGCTTGCCGGAGGCCAGGTCTGCGAGCACGGCGCGAATGGCCTCGGCCTGGTCGTGCGTTTCTTCGAAGGGGAAGGCCGCGGCGAAGGCTGCATATTCCACTTCTTTCAGTGGCAAGGCCTCGCCCTGACGCGCGGCACGGCGGGCGTAGAGGTCGAGCAGTTCCGCCGCCACGTCGCGTACGCGCTGCGCAGCCTTGCGCTTCGCCTTGCCCCAGGCTTCGCCGCCCAGCTTGTGCCAAGGCGCGGTTTCGGCGGGCGCGCCGGTGTAGCGGCTGACACGGTCCAGTGCTTGCACCGGCACATAGAGCTTGTCGCCACCCAAGTATTCCAGCACCAGGAATTCGGCCGGGGTACCGTCGAACTCCATGACCTGCAAGCCGCGATAGCGCCCCACACCATGGTCTTCGTGCACCACGGGCGCGCCTTCGGCGAGGTCTTTCAGTTCACGAAGCAGCGTCTCCGGGTCGCGCTCGGCGCGCCTGCGGCGGCGTTCCGTACGCGCGCGTTCGCCGAACAGCTGTTCTTCCGTAATGATCGCCAGGCCCGCTTCCGGGGCATGCAAAGCCCCGGCTTCCGCCTGCACGGTGATGTTGAGCGGTATGCCATTGCCGCGGAACTCCCACCAGCCTTCGACAGCCTTGGGGTAGAGGTCGTGCTGGCGCAGTTGTTCCAGCAGCACTTCGCGGCGCCCAGCGGATTCCGCGGCAATAAGCACGCGCCCTGCAAAGCCACGGATGAACTGGGCCAGTTCCCGCGCCGGGTGCTGCGCGCGCGGGTCGATACGCAGCGGGGGCGGGAAGAAGGTTGGCGCGTTCACGTGTGGCACCGTGGTGGTTAGCGGGTCCACCTTCACACGCGTGACGTCTATGCGCGCGTACGTCTGTAGCGCACGTTCCAGTTCGGTGCCGCTCAGGAACAACTCCTGCGGCGGCAACAGCGGGCGTTCCACGTCGTGCCGACGTTGTTCGTAGCGGTCGTCGGTTTCCGTCATGAAACTCGTGGTGGCACTTTCGATGCCGGCCGCGTCCACCACCCAACTCCCCACGGGCAGATAGTCGAACAGCGTGGCCATGCTTTCGAAAAACAGCGGCAGGTAGTACTCGATACCGCCCGTGGGGCGGCCATCACTGACGCTCTTGTAGAGCAGGCTGCGCGTGGGGTCGCCTTCGAAGCGAATACGGTAGCGGCGGCGGAAGTCCTTGATGGCGTCCGCGTGCAGCGGAAATTCGCGCGCGGGCAACAGCTTCACGCCGGCGAGCTTGTCCGTGGAGCGCTGCGTTTCCGGGTCAAAGGTGCGGATACTTTCCACTTCGTCGTCGAAGAGGTCGATGCGATAAGGCGCAGGCGCGCCCATGGGGAACAGGTCGATGAGCGAGCCGCGCACGGCGAATTCGCCATGGGTGACCACTTGCGACACCGAGGCGTAGCCCGCCGCAGTGAGGCGTGTGCGGAAGGCTTCCACATCCAGCCGCTCGCCGGCGTTCAACTGCAGCGTATGCGCTTCCACGAACGCGCGCGGCGGCACGCGTTGCAGCAGCGCTTCCAGTGGCGCTACCACCAGCGCCTGTTTCAACGTGGGCAGACGTGCCAGCGCACTCAGGCGCTGCGAGGTCAGGTCTGGGTGCGGCGAGAACAGGTCGTACGGCAGCGTTTCGTAGTCCGGGAAGAGCACCACGGGCAACTGCGGGTCCGCGAAGAACGCCAGTTCGCCATGCAACTGGTCCGCCTCACGGCTGGTAGCTGTGACCACCAGCAGCGGCGCTTCCGCGCGCATGGCGGCTTCGGCCAAGGCCAAGGCCCGGGCGGCGCCGTGCAACTGGCCCCAGGCAATGTGGGGGCTTTGGCCAGAGGGCGTGGGCAGTTCGAAAGTGGAGCGGGCCATGGAAACTCGGGTGGGAACGCAAACGACGCCGCCCCGCTGAGGAGCGGGGTGGGGGTGCGGGGATATTAGCGGAATTGCCGGGCTGTGCCGTGCAGGACAGTGCGCTTCGCCTGGCTGCGCCTTCAGTTCGACCAGTAGACGTAGTCGTCCGTCGGCAACTTGGGCTTATTCAAGGAATGGTCGATGGTGACCGGTGCTTCCAACAGCGAGGGCCACAGGGGTTTGGCCTGTGCCGCGTTGAAGCGCTGCAATTGCCCTTCCATGCCCGCTAGACGCAGGGGTTCCGCTGCAGCGAGGTCATGCTGCTCGGTAGGGTCGGTGGCCAAGTTGAACAAACGGCTAAGGGCTGGGTTTTCCGTGCGTTGCAGCTTCCAGTCGCCGGAGCGCAGGGCGAGGTAGGCGCCGGAGCGCCAGTACAAATCGCGGGGAGTGATGGCATGTGCTGCAGTAGCGCCTTGCGCCGCCGGTGCACCTTTCGCTTCGCCGTTGGTCGACGCGTTGGTGATCTGCGGCAACAGGTTCACGCCATCGATGATGCGGTCGCTGGGCACCGGAACGCCGGCGGCCGCAGCGGCCGTGGCGAACACATCGAAGTGAGCTGCGGGCACGGTGCTGCGGGTCCCCGGGGAAATTTTCCCGGGCCAACGCAGGAAGTAGGGCACGCGAATACCACCCTCGAAGAACGTGGCCTTCCAGCCACGGTAGGGCGCGTTGAGCTGTTCCAGACCGATGTAATGAGGTGCGCCGTTGTCGCTGGTGAAGATGACCAGCGTGTTTTCGGTGAGGCCTTGGGCCGCCAGCGCGTCGAGTACGCGGCCGATGTTCCGGTCCAGTGAACGCACCATGCCGCCATAAACGCGCCGTGTGTGGTCGGGAATGCCTGGCAGCGCGTCGTAGTCTTCACGTGTGGACTGTAGCGGTGTGTGCGGTGCGTTGTAGGCCAAGTAAAGGAAGAACGGCCGGTTGCGGTTGGCGGCTACCACCTTCACGGCTTCATCCGTGAGGTAGTCCGTGAGGTAGCGCGGCGGCTGGAACGGCTTGCCGCCGTTGTGGATGACTTGCCACGGATGCGCAGCCCACAGGAAGCGGTCGATGGGGTCGAAGGTTTGCTCGGCATTCACGACGTCCGGGGACGCGGCGGGCAGGAACATGGAGGCACCGGCCATGAACCCCAGTGTTTCGTCGAAGCCATGGGCCTGCGGCGAGAAACGCGCGTTCTCGCCCAAGTGCCATTTGCCGAGGTGCACGGTGTGATAGCCACCACCTTTCAGCAAGCGCGCCAGAGAAATCTCGCTGGTCGGCAGGCCTTGCTCTTCATAAGGCGGCATGTCGGCAACGCGCTCCTCGTGGAAGATGGCATCTGCTGGGGCACCCGGCGTGCGGTACGCGCCAACGATGCGCGAGAAACTGACGGGAACCGAGGTGAACTCGAAACCGACACGGGTAGGGTAGCGGCCAGTGAGCAGCGCAGCGCGCGAAGGCGAGCACGTGGCATTGCCCGAATAGCCGGTGGTGAACTCGGCCCCTTCCGTGGCGATGCGGTTGATGTTGGGGGTGGGCACGAGATTGCCGGCAATGCCGCCGCCGCGCAGCGTAATGTCGTTGTAGCCGAGGTCGTCGGCAACAATGAGCACGATGTTCGGTGCCCTGGGGGCCGTGCCTGCCGCTTAGGCCGGGGCTGAAGCGGGGCCAGCGTGCCAGAGCACGGATTGCGTGGGTGCGGCTTCAGTACGGATGACATGGCGCACATACCAAACCACGGCGCCTTCTTTGCCACCCACCGCCAGCAGGAAGACGCCCAGAGCGGCGACCACCAGCAACACGGCAAGCGCGGTCCAGCGCAAGTAGCGCTTCCATCGCGAGCCTGCCGGGGATACGGGAACGGTGCTGTTCATTGCTTGCTGCGCCATTGCTGTTCCACCACCCAGAGGCGATCTTGCCCCCATTGTGCCGGGAAACCGGCCACGCGGAAGGAGGGGACTCCCCAAAGCCCGGCGGCCAACAGCGCCTCGCGGTTGTCGGTGGCGCTAGCGCGCCAGCGGTCGTCGGCCAAACCTGCCGCGACATCCGCGGGCGTCACGCCTGCCCTCGAGGCAATTTGCGCCAAGCCGTCGTCGGTTCCGGCGTCGATGCCCTCGGCAAACACGCCGCGCAGGAAAGACTCCGCAAACGACAATGCAGCCAAGGTGCCGTGGTTGACCTGCACTTGGTGTAGCACGCCCAAGCCACGTTCGGTGGGGCGGCCGACCGGGTCCGAGATTTTGCCGAATGGCAGGCCCAGTGCTTCAGCTTCGCGCTTGGCATCGCGAATGATGTAAAGCCGTTTCACCAAGGGAACCTGCAGCCCCCGCATGACCATGGGCAGGACAGGGCGCAGATGGACGTTCACCTCGCCGGCTTCCACCCAAGCGCGTAGGCGCGGCAGCGCTAGGTAGGTATAGGGGCTGCGCAGCGAACACCAGAATTCCACGACGGGGAGGGTGTTGGTGGCCGCGTTGTTGGTCAACAAAGACGCTGGAGCCGCGGTTTTTCCTGCGGGTGCTGGCGGCCGCTGCGGATAGTTACGCCATGGTTCGTCGCGCGTCAGGCCGGCGGCTTCGAGCCGACTTAGCAGCAAGGGCAGGCGGTCCAAGCTCCAGAACCATTCGCCGCGGAACCAGAAACTGGCGCCGAGGAAGCCACCACGCCGCGCGCGTTCCTGTTCGCCGCGCACTTCCTCGGGAGTGGGGGTTGCGGAGTAGTCCCTGGCCGGCGCGTTGCCAATGGTAATGGGCTCCGGCAGACAGCCGGTCACTTGGCGCCAGTGTTCGGCATCGCGCAGGGCCCAAGCGCGCAGCCGTTCGCGGTCTGGCGCCAGCGCGGCGGGGGGCGGCGGTACGCGATGCTCGTGAAGGTCCACGGCGTAGTGCGCACGCAAGCTGGGCAGCACGCTGGCGGTTAGCAAGCTGTACGGGTCGCCCTCTTCATGAAAGTAGTGCAGTTCGTGTGGGTGCAGCCAAGCCTGCCAGCGCTGTTGCCAGCGTCTTAGCCGCGGGCTGGTAACCGCCCGCGTGAACCAGGTGGCCGCTTGGCTCAAGCAGCAGGCTCCATCGGCGTGGCCTGAATGAACGCGTCAATGCGTCGCGCCAATTCCGGGCCGCAGTCTTCCTGCAGGAAGTGTCCGGCCTTCCGGACAATGTCGTGAGGCTGCCCCGTGGCCCCGGGCACCTGCCGCTGGAAGACTTTCTCCAGCCCGCGGGTGATGGGGTCACGGCTGCTGAACAGCGTGAGAAACGGCTTCTGCCACTGTTGCAGCACTTCCCATGCAGCCACGTTCGCGGCGCGCTCCGGGTCTTGCAGGGAGACGGGCACGAAGCCTGGGAAGCTCCGCACGGCCGCGGTATAGGCGCGAGACGGGAAGGGCGCGTTGTAAGCCGCCAGTTCGGCTGGCGAGAGGTCTTTCATGCAGCCCATATTGACGATGCGGCTGATAGGAAACCATGGGCTCCAGCGCGCGAAATTCTTCCAGATGAAAAAGGCGCGTGGCACGCGGCCTTCGCCCGTGGGCAGGCCACCATTACCGACAATCAGGCGTGCGAAGCGGTCCGGCTGTGCCGTGGCCATGCGCAGGCCAATGAGCGAGCCCCAGTCCTGGCAGAACAACGTGATGTCGCGCAGGTCGTTCGCGGTCAGCCATGCGTTCATCCACGCGACATGGCGGGCGTAGCTGTAGTCCTTCTGGCGTGCGGGTTTGTCTGAACGGCCACAACCCACGAGGTCTGGTACCACGACGCGATGGCCGGCGGCCACGAGAACGGGGATGAAGTGCCGGTAGAGGAACGACCACGTGGGCTCGCCATGCATGAGCAGCACGGGCGCCGCGTCTCGCGGGCCTTCATCGATGTGGGCGATGCGCAGGCCACCCACTTCCGTGTAGTGCGGCGAGTAGGGGAAGTCGGGCACGGCCGCGAAGCATTCCTCGGGCGTGCGGAGGACGCGCTCTGTTAACGGTGGCAGTGAAGGTTCCATCGATATCCCCGGTTGCGAGTGCGCTATCTTGTGTTGTTCGGCCCAGTCATAGACGATACAGGCTCGTCCAATCGTAAACCAAAGCGGTCCCGGGTAATATCCGGCAACTCACTCGGCTGGTACTGCTGAATGCCCAAGCCTTTCGTCCTGCTCGGTTGGCAGTTGTCGTACTTCACCGGCAAGACGCGCAGCCATCTACTGTACAAGGGCGTTCCTTTTGTGGAGCGGCCCATCACTCTTTGGCAATACGCGCGCGAAGCGCCGCGCCGTACTGGTGCAGCGGTGATGCCGGTGCTCGTGACGCCTGAAGGCGAGTGGTGGCAGGACACCACCAACATCATCGATCGGCTCGAAGCGCGGTTCCCGGAGCCCTCCATTCAGCCGCAGGGTGCCTTGCAGCAAGTGCTGGATTTGCTGCTCGAGGCTTGGGCGGACGAATTCTGGATTCCTTCGGCCATGCATACCCGTTGGACTTACCCTGAAGCGAACTGGGACTTGTTCCGTCGCGAGGCGGGGAGTGGGCTGCTCCCTTGGGCGCCGCGCTTTCTGCAGAACTTGGCAGCGGGGAAGGCGCGCGATGCCATGCGCGCGCATTTGCCGATGTTGGGCATTGTGCCGACGCAGTACGCCACCA
This sequence comes from uncultured Pseudomonadota bacterium, assembly GCA_903858165.1. Taxonomy (GTDB): domain Bacteria; phylum Pseudomonadota; class Gammaproteobacteria; order Steroidobacterales; family Steroidobacteraceae; genus CAIOHZ01. The sequence continues at coordinate 1,215 of CAIOHZ010000209.1, read as the reverse complement.
TCGAAAGCTGGACGCGCCGCATGCTCGAGCGGTTGGATGCGCACTTCGCTCAGCACGAGTTCTTGTTAGGTGGCCGGCCATGCCGTGCGGACTTCGCGCTGGTGGGGCCGTTTTATGGCCACTTGGCCCGCGACCCATGGCCTCGCGACCATCTGGTGGCGCAGCACGCCCATGTGCGCCGCTGGCTGGAACGCATGCAGTTGGCTGCGAAGCCTGAAGGTGCCTTTCTGGCAGACGACGCGATAGCGCCCACCTTGCTGCCGATTTTGGAAGCCGTGTTCAGTGAATTCCTCGGCTGGTGCAGCGGCGTTGCTTGCCAGATGAATGCCTTGGCGCCGCGCCCCGCGCCCGGCGTGAAGTGGCCACGGGGGCTGGCGCCGGTGGAGTTCCAGATGGATGGCAAGCCTTTTCAGCGTGCGGCCCTAACGTATGTGCTGTGGATGCTGCAGCGCGTGCAGGACTGTCTGCGGGCCCTGCCGGCTGCCGAGCAGGAGCGCGTTCGCAGTTGGCTGGCAGACCACGGTGGTAGTGCCGTCGTGAATTTGCAGTTTCCGCGCATAGAGCGTCTAGGACTGCGTGTGGCCACGGCGCGCGCGGCATGAGGCGGTTGCCGCGCCTGCGGCTAGCTTGCTCATTGGCGGCGAGCCTGCTGACGGCGGCGGTGTTTGCTACCGCCGCAGCGACCGTTAAGGCGCCGGCGCTAACCGGCTCCACGCCGCCAACGCGCCCCAACATCGTCGTGCTGGTCGCGGACGACTGGGGCTTCACGGATGTGGGCGCGTTCGGTGGCGAGATGGCCACGCCGAATATCGACGCCTTGGCGCGTCGAGGAGTGCGCTTCAGCAACTTCCACGTCTCCGCTTCCTGCTCACCCACTCGCGCCATGTTGCTCACCGGCGTGGACAACCATCGCAATGGCGTAGGCAACATGCGGGAGACCATCCCGCGGGAACATTTGGGGCGCCCCGGCTACCTCACTGTGCTCGACCGCAACGTGGTGACGGTGGCGAGCCGCCTGCAGGCGGCGGGCTACCGCACCTATGCCACTGGCAAGTGGCATGTGGGGCATGAAAGCCACAACTTGCCGTCGGCGCGCGGCTTCGACCGTTCGCTCATTCAGGCGGACAGTGGCTCTGATAACTGGGAAACGGGGCAGCGTTACCTTGCCCTGACGGATCGGGTGAATTGGTACGAAGATGGGCGGCTGGCACCAAT